>CAYZVB010000223.1:0-2329 GCA_964481315.1 uncultured Granulosicoccaceae bacterium | reverse complement strand
CTTCAGGATCAACTGCTTGCAGGTATCGAACTTGAAAATGAAGCACTGACAGACTGGGCAAGATTTACCCGGTCAGATTTTCGTAGTCGACTTGAGGCTGCGCTAAAAGAGTTGCTCAATTCAAATAAGCCGGACGAATCACGCCTTGCAGCAGCGCAATGCCTGTTGGAATTTGACCCGACCAATGAAGAGGCATGCCGTTTTTCTATGCAACGTTATTTCGAACAGGGCGAAAGCGCACAGGCATTGCGTTGTTATTCTGCTCTATGGGTAGCGTTATCTGACGAATTCGACGTTGAGCCTTCTGTTAAAACACAAGAAATAGCGGTTCAGATTAAAGTGAACACGCCGCCTTCTCAAGTCGAAGGAACTCTTGAAACATCAGGTGAGAATTCAAAGTTTCAAGTGGGTAGCTCAAATCTAATACCCGCTGGTAGAGAAATGTCTCTGGCGGAGCTGGCAGGGCTGAATTCACCTAAGGTGTATTTATACTGGACGTTTTCGACGGGAGCGGTTGAAAACAGCCTTGAATCACCGTCTTATGTTAGTGCTCTTCGCTATGCGATTGAAGAAATTGCCGAAGAGTATCCGGTAGGGCGAATCCAAAGTTTTTCGAAAGATGAATTCATGCTCGAATTCGAATCGGGATCACGGGCGATTCACTGCGCGCTGGCGATTCTAAGGCTGCAGGCTCAATCTACGATAGGAAGCAGTAATCGAGTAACTATAAAATTATCAATAGTTGGTCATTCGGGGTCGGCGGAGGCTTCAACTGCGACAGCATACAAGCTCGCAACACTCTCCAGTGGCAATGATGTGATTGTCACCTCCGGTGTCAGGGATCAAATAACGGCGTCGGTTGATGCCCTCATTGAAGACCTTGGTGAAACTTCTTTTAAAGGTTACGCTGATTCCGTTCGTTGCTTTCGTTTAAGTGAAGTAGAAGATAAACCCGATTTGTTGTTCGATAATTCTTTGCACCGAACCGTCGCAAGGCTTGCAATTATTCCACTGGAAGCTCGGACCATCAGCGCAGAACACGATCGACTTATTGGTGAAGTTTTAGCGGACGAACTGATTCACCTATTATCCAAAAATAGTCACTATGAAGTAATTTCGCGGCAATCTACCAAGGCGTTCTGCGGCAGAGAGTCAGGTGTTACATTGGCCGGTACTACACTCGATTGTGACTATGTGTTGTCTGGCTGGTTTTCTGTTAACAGCGATGCACTTGAGTTAAGTGTGGAACTTTCAGACGGTAGCTCAGGTGCTGTAATCTTTTCTGAAAGGTACCAAGTGGAAGGATTTCGGCACCAGTTAGAACGGACGGGCACCTGTGTTGAGATTCTCAATGATCTATTCGCGGCTGTTGGCAGGCACGCTGTAAAAAAGCTGCGTAGCAACGCTCCTGTTAACTTGGAATCTCACAAATTACTTACTGCTGCAATAAATATGATGAATCGGTTTGGCAGCAGAGATTTCTTTTTAGCCAGAAAAGCATTAGATGTCGTGGTCTGCCGCAGCCCGCACTGGGCAACAGCTCATGCGATGATTGCTGAGTGGCGTGTTATGAGAGCGCAGCAAGGATGGATGATTGATCGAAAGAGAGAAAGCTCTTTGGCATCGGATGCAGCGGCAAGGGCACTAACTTGTGACCCTGATTGTTCTGCTGCACATGTCGCAGACGGGGTTGTACAGCTTCACTTCAATAAACGATTGGATTTAGCACGTCGGAGTTAT
Source organism: uncultured Granulosicoccaceae bacterium (assembly GCA_964481315.1). Taxonomy (GTDB): domain Bacteria; phylum Pseudomonadota; class Gammaproteobacteria; order Granulosicoccales; family Granulosicoccaceae. The sequence continues at coordinate 589 of CAYZVB010000223.1, read as the reverse complement.
GATATAGCTATAAATCTAAATCGCAACAATAGCTTGGCATGGTTTAGTCGATCAGCTCTACTGGCTTTCACTGATAGTAAAGAAGAAGCATTGCATGATGCAAAGAGAGCAATAGACTTATCACCTGTGGATCCTGCATCATTTTTGTACCAGTCTGCTTTGGCAAGCGCATACCTTTCTATGGGGAATGGAAAGGCGGCTTTAGAGTGGGTTGAGAAATCCTTAAGGCAAAACAGGCTTCATGCATCTTGTCTACGAATTCGAGTAATAGCTTATTGGATACTGGGGGAAGAAAAACGATCTAAGGATTGTGCTTTAAATTTGCTGCAATTGTATCCGAAGTTCTCTATCAGTAAGTACAAACAATTCGCTCCAGCAATCGAAAGCGAAGTGCTTTATGAACGGGCGAAAATTCTACATTTGGCTGGTGTACCAGAATAGTCTATTTCGAGATATGGTTGAATTAGACTATCTAAAAGAACCTATAAAGGTATTACATTCCAGTTACTACTAAATCGGAAGCGAATTATGAGTACAAACAGGACAAACAGGACAAACAGGACAAACAGGACAAACAGGACAAACAGGA
>CAYZVB010000222.1:4562-9344 GCA_964481315.1 uncultured Granulosicoccaceae bacterium | reverse complement strand
CTGACCAAAGACAATGTGTCAGTCAGTGGCCGTATCAGGGTACCGCGCGCTTCAGTCAACATACCGAAGCTCGACAACACCGGCATACCAATTTCAGACGATATAGTTATTGTCGACGCTGTGGCCAAAAACGACCTGACACTTAATCAGCGCAGTACACACCCGGTTCGTGCAGATATCGATATACAACTGGGCAACCGCGTGTCATTTACAGGCTATGGTATCGATGCAGATCTGCACGGCAACGTGAATGTTAAGATTAAACCCAAACGCATTCCCGAACTGCTGGGTGAAATACTTATCGATCGGGGCACTTATCGATCATATGGTCAATCACTGGTAGTTCGTGACGGGCGCATTAACTTTGTCGGCCCGCTGGATCAAACCAGCCTGTCTGTCGAAGCAGTGCGCGACACAGGCCGGGTGCTGGCAGGGCTGCGTGTCAACGGTTCACTCAGCGCACCGCAAACTTCATTGTTTTCAGAGCCACCACTACCGGATGAAGCAATACTGCCGTACCTGGTGCTTGGCAGACCAATAGACCTCGGTGCAGCCGGTGCCGACGATTCACAGTTAATTGCCAACGCAGCATTGTTTATGGGTATTACCAATGGTCGCAGCCTGACACAGTCACTGGCATCCAACCTCGGCATCGATGAGTTTAATGTCAGCGCTACCGGAACAGGTGACGACACACAGGTTCAATTGAGCGGCAGACTGAATGACCGCTTACTGGTTAGATACGGCCTGGGGGTTTTTAATTCAGTCAATACTTTGTTTTTGCGTTACGACCTGGCTGAAAAGCTATATCTCGAAACCACACAGGGGCTTGAAAAAGCCGTTGATCTTTTTTATTCGTTTGAATTCGACTGAGCACTGCGGCCTACACCACATTGCTTTCCTGCAGCGACTTAATGGCAGCTTCATCATAGCCGAGCAAATCACTAAGTACACTGACAGTATGCTCGCCTACACCGGGCCCTGCCGTATCGGTTCTACCCGGTGTATCAACAAGCTTCGGATGCATTGCCGGTATTTCCAGTTCACGGTCACCGACTGTTACGGTTTCAAACAAACCTCGCGCACGATAGTGCGGATCTTCAAACATATCAGCGACACTGAGAATCGGCCCTGAAGGCACCTCTGCCGACTCCAGCGCCTCTAATATTTCGGCGGCACTGTGCTGCTTTGTCCAGTGACTGATTGCCTGATCGATTTCTTCTTCGTGTTTAACGCGACCGGCGTTGTCTGCCATTCTCGGGTCTGTGGCAAGATCATCACGTCCGGTACACTTCATCAGACGCTGGTAAATAGAGTCGCCGTTGCCACCAATCACAACATATTTATCGTCGGCACAAAGATAAGTATTGGTCGGAACAATACCGGTCAGTGTGGAACCCGAAGGTTCACGTATGGCGCCTGCCCCCGAATACTCCGGCACCACGGCTTCCATCATGTTGTATACCGATTCAAAAATAGAAACATCAACCACCTGACCACGTCCGTGAGTAGTGCGCCCCTGCAAGCCAAGCAAGACACCGATAACCGCATGCATCGCCGCCAGCGTATCACCGAGACTCAGGTTAGGCCGCACAGGTGGCCGGTCGGGAAAACCGTTCACATGCCTGAAGCCACCGTAAGCTTCACAGGCCGAAGCGTAGCCGGGCCGCGATGACAGTGGGCCGGTTTGTCCGTAACCACTGACGCGCGTGTAGATCAGTGCCGGATTCGACTGTGTAAACTGCGCAGGATCAAGGCCCCACTTTTCCATTGCGCCCGGTCGAAAGTTCTCGATAACAACATCGACCTTATCAATCATTTGTCGTATCAGATCGCGTCCGCGATCAGACTTTAAGTCTACGGTGACCGACTTTTTATTTCTTGCGATGCTCTGCCACCAGTAAGAGGTGCCGTGCTCATCAAGCAAGCGCCACTGTCTGATCGGATCGCCGCGTCCGGGGGGTTCAATTTTGATGACATCGGCACCGAAGTAGGCAAGCATGCAACCGGCCTGCGGTCCGGCTATTAACTGCCCCATCTCAAGCACAGTCACGCCATCAAGCGGACGTTTGTTGTTTTCGGTGTTTTTGTCGTTTGTATTATTCAACGGGTATCCTCAAAATCGCACCGCGGTATAAAACCCGGGCACTGTATCTGTCTCGCCTTGTGTGCCACCATAATCACCGGATCGTTTGAATTCAATTTTCAGGAGCGCACGTGGCAGACAATCCTTTTACAACCAGTCTTGATAAAAACCCCGCCAACTACACTCCGCTGACTCCACTGAGTTTCCTCGACCGCGCCGCTGAAGTGTACCCGCACTATCCGGCGATTATTTATCAGGACCTGACACAGGATTGGACAACCACCCGCCAACGCTGCGTGCTGCTGGCTTCAGCACTACAACGTATTGGTGTAGACACCGGCGATACGGTTGCCGTGCTGGCACCGAATATACCGGCAATGTACGAAGCGCATTTCGGTGTACCAATGTGCGGTGCGGTACTCAACACTATCAATACCCGGCTCGATGCAGCAACCATCGCGTTTATTCTGGAGCACGGTGAAGCAAAGGTGCTAATCACCGACACAGCGCTGTACGAAACCGCGTCCGAAGCGGTAAAGCAACTGAACAAGCCGGTTATTGTTATCGATATCGACGACCCGAACGTCACATCGGATAAACAACGACTCGGCACCATTGAATACGAAGATTTCCTAGCCACCGGGTCGGCTGATCAGACGTTTCCGCTGCCACCGGATGAATGGGATGCCATCGCACTGAACTACACGTCGGGCACCACAGGCAACCCCAAGGGAGTGGTTTACCACCATCGCGGTGCCTACCTCAACGCGCTGAGCAATATCACCGGCTGGGAAATGAGCGACCACCCGCGTTATTTGTGGACTCTGCCTATGTTCCACTGCAACGGCTGGTGTTTTCCATGGTCGCTTGCTGCTATTGCCGGTACCAGTGTCTGCTCACGCAGCGTATCCGGCGAGGTCATTTATGCGGCGATTAAACAGCATCGGGTCACCCACCTGTGCGGAGCACCCATTGTGCTCGGGATGATTCTCAATACCCCTGACAGCGCTACCTGCAGTTTTGATTATCCGATCAGGGTAATGACCGCTGCCGCGCCGCCACCGGCCGCCATACTGCAGGAAATGGAAAGCCGCGGCTTTCACATGACGCATGTCTACGGGCTGACTGAAACCTACGGCCCGGCAGTCATGTGCGCATGGAAAGGCGAGTGGGATAGCGAGTCACCGGACGAACGCGCGCGTCTCAAAGCACGGCAGGGGGTGCGTTACCAGGTACTTGAAGGGCTGGACGTCCTAAACCCCGACACCCTTGAGCCGGTACCACGCGACGGCACCACCGTCGGCGAGGTGATGTTCCGTGGCAACATAGTCATGTGCGGGTATTTCAAAAACCCCTCGGAAACGCAAAAGGCCTTCGCCGGTGGCTGGTTCCACTCGGGTGATCTTGCCGTCATGGACGCCGACGGTTATCTGCGCATTACCGACCGCTCCAAAGATGTGATCATTTCGGGTGGAGAAAATATTTCATCGATAGAAATCGAAGATGTTCTGTACTCGCACCCTGATGTGCTGGAGGCAGCGGTAGTGGCCATGGAAGACGAAAAATGGGGCGAGCCGCCCTGCGCGTTCGTCAACCTCAAATCAACCGCCCAGCTGACGGAAAAGCAACTCATCGACTGGTGTCGCGACAACATGGCGCACTTCAAATGCCCGGGAAAAGTGGTATTCGCCGAGCTGCCAAAAACCTCGACCGGCAAAATTCAGAAGTTTTTATTGCGCGATCAACTCAAAAGCGGGGACTGGACGTAAGAGCAATTTCCTGACAACGTCATCTTCTGCTGTTGATGCCTTTCACACCCTGATGCTAACCAGCTGTTTCTGCTGGTTTTAGGCTGCTGAAGGCGGTATTCGACGGAAAAATTGATCGCATGACGACTGGTAATCAAATTGAACGGGCAGCAAGAAAACTGTTACTATTTCGCCACGATTGAATTACATTACGTTACAACAAGCGCACAACTTGTCAATAATATGACGCTCTGCGAAGAATCCGCAGATGCAGTTGGTTAACCTTACCCCCTACAGCGCCGGAATGAAGTCGTTTCGGCACAGAAGGCTAATCAAGTACCCGCTTCCGTCACTATGCATGGTTTTGAGGTACGCAGGACCGGAAAGTTTCAATGAATGCTACTCATAAACGCGGCAGTGACACGGATGCAGAAGCGTCACGCTCTTTTGCAGGGCGAAGGGCGCTGTTCTGTGACCTGAGTCACACGCAGGACGAGCTGGCTTCAGCAATCAAGTCTGCCCGCTGGCAGATCACCGCCGCAGACTCGATCGAAACAGCAACCAAAACGCTGTACGACAATTCATTCGAAGTCGGCGTTATCGTGATCAGCGTTGAGCAACTCGATGTGCTCGACCAGATCGAAAAGCTCCTCGATACACACCCCATGAGCTGGGTAGCCGTTGTTGAGCCTACCGTTATCGAGGACTCCCGTGCAGCAGGTCTAATCTCGGATCACTGCTTTGACTACCACACCCTGCCGTGTGACACGCAGCAACTCGTCAGCACCCTCGGTCACGCTTATGGCATGGCTATTTTGCGTCCGCGACCGGCCATCAGCAGCCTGATCGCCGACAATGACACACAAATGGTTGGCACCAGTCAGGCAATGCTCAACCTTTATGCTGCGGTTAAAAAATCAGCACGTGTTGATGCCCCGGTCATGATCA
>CAYZVB010000222.1:0-4552 GCA_964481315.1 uncultured Granulosicoccaceae bacterium | reverse complement strand
GGCAAGGAACTTGTCGGGCGTGCACTGCACAACCAGTCGCCACGCAACACCGGTCCTTTTGTTACCGTCAGCTGTGCGACTGTTCCTGCCAACCTGATTGGTGAAGAACTGTTTGGCTCACGTGAGAAAGGCCCCGGACGCATTGAACAGGCCGTTGGCGGTTCACTGTTTCTCGATTCTGTTACCGACCTTCCGGCAGAACAGCAGATGCTGTTGCTGCGGTTTATGCAAACCGGTCAGGTCGAACGCCTGAACAGCAACCAGCCAATTCCGGTTGATGTACGAATCATCACAGCAAGCTCCAACAGCATTGACGATGCGGTAAAGTCCGGTCAGTTCCGCGAAGATCTGTTTTATCGCCTTAATATTCTGCACATCGAAATTCCCGCACTGCGTGATCGTATCGGTGATGTCGACAGCCTGGCGCAGTACTTCTTTGAAAAATTTATCGACGACGCACCCGGCAGTCGCATCAAAGGCTTTTCACAGCAGGCAAAAATTGCCATGCACCAGCACAGCTGGCCCGGTAATGTCCGTGAGTTGCTCAACCGCGTACGTCAGTCCATCGTGATGTGTGAATCCACACTGATACAACCGATTGATCTTGGACTGGCAGGCAGTACCGCCAGCGAAGACGAAAGCGATACGCCAACCAACCTTGACGAAGTAAGAGCCAAGGCTGAAGGTGAGTTCATCCGAAATGCACTGGAGCGTAACTACAACAACGTTACCGAAACCGCTTCACAACTGGGTGTATCACGGGTAACGCTGTATCGCTTAATGAAAAAGTACGGTGTGCAAATCGCCGGTAGCGGCAGACGCAGCGCATCGAAATAGTTTAGTAGTCACAACTACAACCGGTACAAAGCAAGAGCGACAATTAGTCGCTCTTACTTTTTGGGCACTGCAAATATAAACTTATAAAAAACGCGAACGATCAGACTTCTGCAATAACAGGTCTACGACGCGGTCTGCAGCCAGTGCGGCGGCGGCACCAAATTTTTCGTGCAGCGGCTTTTTCTCTTCATACTTCACACTGTACACATCTGCTGACTCGCAGCTTTTCACGACATATCCATCACTGGTGATGATTTCATCGACCAGCTGCAAACGAATAGCCTCTTCCCCGCTCCAGACTTCGCCGGTTGCCACCTTTGCCATATCGGTCTGCGGTCGGAAACGCGAGATAGTATTTTTAAACTGATCGTGAATGATTTGAATGTCTTCGAGAAACTTCTCTCGCCCTTTGTCGGTATTTTCCCCAAGCACGGTGAGTGTGCGTTTATATTCCCCGGCAGTCAGCAGCTCTACATCAATATCGTGTTTCTTTAACAGTCGATGAATGTTGGGGATTTGTGCCATCACACCAATAGAGCCGATAATCGCAAACGGTGCAGCGAGAATTTTGTTGGCCACACAGGCCATCAGATAACCACCACTGGCCGCTACCTTATCGACAGTGACCACCAATGATATATTTTTATCCCGAATGCGTTGTAACTGCGCCGCGGCCAGACCGTAACCGTGCACAGTGCCACCACCGCTTTCAATCTTGACCGCTACTTCATCGTAAACATCTGCAATCGACAGTACCGCCGTTATTTCCTTTCGCAGGCTATCTACCTGTGACGGCTTGATATCGCCTTTAAAGTCGAGCAGAAAAATACGCCGGCGTTTTTTCTCATCGACAATAGTAGTGCCATCACCACGACTTTTTGCGGCAATTTTTGCCGCTGCCTTTTTCGCTTTAGTTTCCTGTTTGTCGTGCTTTTTCTTCAGCTTGGCCGATTGTTTGTAGTCTGCAGGGTCAAGCACCATCGACTGCAACATTTCACGACTTTGATCGAGCTGCTCATTAATATGCACCACGTTCAGCGTGCCTTTAGAGCGGCGGCCGCGCCCGCCAAATGCCGTTGCCAGTACCAGCAGCGCAACCAGCAACAAAAATATTGTCACCAGCTTGGCAAGAAACAACCCGTAACTGAAGAAAAACTCGCCCACAGATAAAACCTCGATTTTTGTTTAAGTGCCTGCTTTGCAACAAACAGCGTCAGTGTTTTATAAACCAGCACTGGTGAATTTTGGGGTTGCGGGAGAAATCTCTCTGCAAACTCCATTTTGTACGATCTTCGACAGTAAACCTTTCTGCGATTTTGGCAGACAACCTGAAGCGCCGGAAATTATTTGAAAACACCAGCACACCCGACAGGTTAAGTATAGACATACATTGTTCGATCATCGATTCATGATCGCGCTGAACTTCCCAGTCCTGTTCGGTTGCTGACGAGTTTGAAAAAGTCGGCGGATCGAGAAATATAATATCAAACCCTTCATCACCAGACTTAATATGCGTGTCAATCCACGCTCTGCTGTCAGCCCGCACCAGCTTGTGTCTGGCGGTATCCAGGTTATTCAGCGCGAAATTCTTCTCGGCCCATTCCAGATACTTGTAAGATAAATCGACACTGACACTCGATGAAGCGCCACCGACCGCTGCATGCACAGTCGCCGTTGCAGTGTAGCAGTAGAGGTTCAACAGGCGCTTACCGGAAGCATTTTTCGCCAGCCACAAACGCACCTTGCGATGATCCAGAAACAACCCGCAGTCCAGATAATCATGAATATTAATTAACAGGCGACTATCGCCTTCGATAACCTGGTGAAATTCGTTGAGTTTTTCCAGACGGTTATACTGCTGATCACCACGCTGCCGGTCACGACGTTTGATCGCCAAGTGATGACGCTGACACCCAAGCTCCTGCAGCACAACTTCTGCGGCACTGTCGATACGAGACTGCGCCAGCCTGGTATCGATATGCGCGGGCGCACGATACTCCTGCAGACACACGTACGGGGTGTCGGGTGCGACAGCATCGTGGTAAACATCAAGTGCAAAAGCAAAGTCCGGCAGGTCAGCATCGTAAACGCGATAGTTGGTTGCACCGGATGACTTTGCCCAGCCGCGAATCTGACGCAGGTTCTTTCGCAAACGACCGGCAAACTGATCGACACCGGGAGCCTGCGCTACGACCTTTCCGTTGCGCTGACGTTTTTCTTCGGCAGCGCCCCACGGGTTAACTGCCGGTTGTTCACTGTGTTGCGATGCGGGCTGTTCCGGTTGCGGCGATACTGCCGGCACCAGTGCGGTAAACAGCTTGCAGTCTATATCGCCGTTTTTGCATTCCAGCACCACGCGTCGGGACAAACCGGTGCGAAGAAACAAGTTGGGTGCACCGGTAAACAGCGCCAGTTGCCAGTTGGCGCAGCGACGTTTCAACGTTCGCCCAAGACTGGTATAAAACCGGCCAATCTGGTCAGGGTTTTCAAGTCGTTCCCCGTATGGCGGGTTGACCACCACCAGCCCCGGTCCGTCTTTTACTACGCTGTCGCCGGCAAAGAAGTCGGCCACTTCAACACTAATAAAGTCGCTTAAACCAGCAGACTTAATGTTGTCGCGGGCCACCTGTATGGCACGCGAATCGATATCGCTACCGGTTATTGATGGTATGGCTGAAGTATCTGTCTGTTGCTTTGCATGTTCTCGAATTGTCTGCCAGGCTGCCGCGTCGTGTTGCAGCCAGCCGCTAAATCCAAAGTAGTCTCGACGCATTCCCGGTGCGATATTACCGGCGATCATGGCACCTTCGATCAACAGCGTCGCCGAACCGCACATTGGATCAAACAGGGCACCGGAACGTGGTGACCAGCGACTTGCCAGTAAAATTGCAGCGGCCAGATTTTCTTTTAGCGGCGCCTGCCCGCCTGCGCTGCGGTAGTTGCGGCGATGCAGACTGGCACCGGACATATCGAGACTAATGCGTGCCTTGTTGCGAAATAAGTAGACATTAATGCGAATGTCGGGTGTTTCGCGATCAACGCCGGGGCGCTCACCAAATTTATCGCGAAACCAGTCAACAATCGCATCTTTGGTTAGCTGTGCACCATAACGGCTGTGCGTTATACACGAATCAGAACAGAAAAAGTCGACCGCCAGTGTTCCGCTTTGCGTGAGATGACGCGCCCAGTCAATGCGCTGTACAGCGGTGTAGTAGCTCTTTTCATCGTTAATCTGAAATTCGCCCAGAGACAATAGCACCCGATTGGCAACCCTCGACCACAGGCACACTTTATAAATCTGCGACAACTCAAGCTTGCAGTCGACGCCGGCACGCCGCACCTTGAAAGCACTGATATCAAGGGACTTAAGCTCACTGGCAAGCAGCTTTTCGAGGGCAGGTGCACAAGCGATAAAACACTGGAATGCACGCGACGGACTTTTGGTGACAGAGATGGACAATGCAGAAAGGGCTTAGCAACTGGACACCCACCCTACCGCGAGTGCCAGATCAGGTAAAGCGAAATGAGCCGGGCGTCTTTAAACCACTGTTCAAAACCGCTGACTAGTGCTCTGGAAACACTAAAAATCGGAATACAGTATGACTTTCGATGCGCCTCCAACAACCTGCCAATTGTCTAGGATCAAGGTCTGGCACATCAAAAGCCATCCCCTGCGGGCAAACGCAAAAGCGGCCATTGCTGCGTTGCGCTCACT
>CAYZVB010000221.1:5989-9423 GCA_964481315.1 uncultured Granulosicoccaceae bacterium | reverse complement strand
CCTCTGGGGCAACCCAAGCCCCTGCGCTCCGCGTAGGGATCTTTTAGTTAGTGATTAAGCTGAGATACGCGGTAGTGATCGCTGCCCGACCTTATCATTTCAATGGCTTCTGCCGCATACGGATTAAGCGGTACCTCGGAATCATCCACCCAGCGTACTTCTGATACCTCAACGTTATCGGCATGGACTTCAGGTTCGCCACTGACCGATGCTGTAAACAACACCTGGACCGTTGCGGTCAGTGGCTGAAAGATTACAGCGCATTGCTTGAGGTCGGTGACTTCAAGCCCGGTTTCTTCAAATAGCTCACGTGCAGCAGCGGCGTCCGGGCTTTCATGGCGATCGACATGGCCACTGGGAATATCCCAGCCCTTATTGTAAGTGGTTTTTACAGCCAGAAACTTACCGGCTTCGTTGGTGACCAGTACTTTTGAAGCAACCAAATACGTTGGGAAAAGGGTGCGCCTGATCAGTAATTGCACAGACTTCGGCAGGTGCCGGTAAATGTATAACTGAAGTGCCTGCATAAATACTGTGTGTTCAATTAACTGTTAATGGCAATCCTTTGATCGTAATTCATTGCCAGAGAGACTGTTTCGTCTATAGCCAGTGCCTGCACCAGGCGAGACCTTCTTCGGTGCGACCAGCCGGCACGTACTCACAACCTATGGCAAGTTCCCCGAAACCGTGCAGCTCAGCCGCTGCAATGATTTCCTTGTAAGGTAAGTCACCGTTATCGGGTTCGTGTCGGTCAGGCGTGCCGGCAATTTGAAAGTGCGATATATGACGTTTGCACTTTTCAATCCATTTCGCGACGTCGCCGTGAATCCGCTGGCAGTGAAAGAAATCAAACTGCAGCTTTGCACTGGCGTCCGCTGTATTAACCTGATCGAGAATGTCGCATGCCTGTTGGAAATCGTTTAAGAAATAGCCCGGCATGTTGATCGGGTTGATTGGTTCAATCAGCAGATCCACCTGCTGCGCGCTACACATGGCCAGCGCCTGACTCAGGTTGCTGATATAGGTTTCTGTATGCTGCGGTTTTTTTGCATTGTCGTCGAGCAGGCCCGCCATGGCATGAATGCGCGGGCAGTTCAGTACGTTGGCGTATTCCAGTGCTTTGCCCACGCCGTCGAGAAATTCCTGTTCCCGACCCGGCAGGCTGGCAAGCCCTCTCTCTCCGTTTTCCCAGTCTCCGGGTACGGTGTTAAATAACACTTGCTGAAGATTGTTTTGCTGCAGTTGCTGTGCAATTTCCTGAGCCGTAAAGTCGTACGGAAATAAATATTCAACCGCGCTAAATCCTGCGTCAGCAGCGGCTTTAAAGCGATCGAGGAAATCATGTTCATTAAACATCATCGATAAATTGGCGGCGAGCAATGGCATAAGTAGTTCCGTTATGAGTTTAATGCGGCAATCTGTTCTGCGGTTAGGGTGCGCGGGTTTAGTCCGCGTGTCAGCAGATGCAGTTTGGCGGTTTCTTCAAGCTCTTCGGTGGCATACACTGCTGCCTCCAGTGACTTGCCGGCCATTACCGGGCCGTGATTGGCCAGCAACACCGAAGTATACTTACCGGCAAGACCTTTAATGGCATCACCAATTAATGGATCACCCGGCTTGTGGTAGGGAATAAGTGCGGTTTTACCCACTCGCATCACATAGTAGGCGGTTAACGGTGGTAAGGCATCTTCGGGGTTGGTGTCGGGTAGCATAGACACTGCCACTGAATGCGTTGAATGCAAGTGTACAATGGCACCGCAGTTGGCAACGCTTTCATACATCGCGGTGTGCAGCGGTACTTCTTTGGTCGGGGCGTCTCCGGATATTAGCTGACCGTTTTTGTCGAGCAGGCTGATGCGGTCGGGGTCGAGATGGCCGAGTGATGCATTGGTTGGCGTGACTAACCAGCCGTCTTTATATTTAACGCTAATGTTGCCACTGCTGCCCATGGTAAGCCCGCGGGCAAACATCGATTGTCCGAACCGACAGATCTCGTCACGAAGTTTTGCTTCATTCACCGCCTGACTCCAGTGCCAGCAGTGCTTTGCTGAAAAAGTGTTTGTCACCAAAGTTGCCGGACTTGAGCGCGACAGCCAGTTGCGGATCGGTTACAGTGCTCATGGCGGGTACCCCGGGGGCGATTTCGGGGCCAATGTTAAACGCATCGAGCTTTAATGCACTAATGACTGCACCGGAGGTTTCACCGCCGGCAACAACAATGCGTTTAACGCCGCTGGCAACTGATGCCACTGCCAGTTCACCGAAAAACGCCTCGATCGCTTCTGCCAGTGCCTCAGTCGAGTATTTGTCCTGCAGTTGTTGAATCACTTCCGGTTCTGCTGAAGAGTACACCAGTGGTATAGCGTCACCGGGTAGCTGGCCTGCCACCGAGGATGCAGTAATGGTTTTATCCATGAGTGAAGGCACATCAACAGGGAAGTGTGGACCGTCGTAGTGTTTGATTTGTTCACGGGTAGCGACCGAGCAACTGCCGCACAGAATGATCGCTGCCGACTGCTGTGGTGTAAAGTGATTGCCGGCGGCTGATAGCAATCCCTGCTCGCGAAAATTCTGTGGCAAACCCAGCGCAATACCGGAACCGCCGGTTATTAGTGCCGCGTTGTTGCAGGCAGCGCCAATGGATCGCAAGTCGGTATCGAGTACTGCATCGACCACCACCAGTGTTTCACTGGTTGATTCGAGCGCGTGGCGGATACTGTCACTGCCGGCACTGACAACACTGTAGTCAATGTGTCCTGGCGCAGACTCCGATTGTTGTGCCAGCCAGCGTCGGATGTCGGCGTCGGTCATCGGGTTGAGTGGATGATTCTGCAGGCCTGATTCGTTCAGCAGTTGGTCGAACACAAAAAGGTGTCCCTGATACACCGTTCGACCGGTGGTTGGAAATGCCGGACAAACTACCACCGCTTTGGTGTTTAGCTCGCGCGCCAGCGCTTCGGCGACCGGTCCGATATTTCCCTGCGGAGTGGAATCAAAAGTCGAGCAATACTTAAACACAAATTGTTGCGCGCCCTGATCTCGCAGCCAGCGCAGTGCTGCAAGTGACTGCTCAATCGCGTCACTGGCGGCGATAGAGCGACTTTTCAGTGCAACCACTGCCGCGTCGCAGTTAACTGCAGCGGTGTCCGGTATGCCGATAAACTGCGTGGTTTGCATGCCTTCACGTGCAAGCGTATTGGCCAGATCGCTTGCGCCGGTAAAATCGTCGGCAATACAGCCCAGTAGTAGTTTTTTTGTCATTGGTGTGGGTACGATCAGGAAGTGGTAATGGAATACGCACTGATAGTGTAAACCAAAGCCCGTTGTCGCTGTACAATAGTGTTATCCCACTTTACGGACGCTATTCGGCCATGCAAGCAATTTTGTTAAAAGACTTTGGCGATGCAGATCAGCTGACTATTGTTGAATACCAA
>CAYZVB010000221.1:0-5979 GCA_964481315.1 uncultured Granulosicoccaceae bacterium | reverse complement strand
CTCGGTTAACCGGCCGGATATCATTCAGCGACAGGGTAATTATCCGCCTCCAAAAGGTGACTCTGAAATACTCGGGCTCGAAGTGGCCGGCGTGGTCGAGGCCGTCGGAGACGGGGTAACGCGCTTTAAAACCGGTGATCGGGTATTTGCCCTGGTAGGTGGTGGTGGCTATGCCGAGTATGCACTGGCGTATGCCGAACACACTATGCCTGTTCCAAAGGCGCTAACGTTTCAGCAGGCAGCCTGTATTTGCGAAACCTATATCACCGCTTACCTGAATGCCATTGTTCTGGGGCAGCCGCAAAGTCACGACACGGTATTGTTGCACGGAGGTGGCGGCGGTGTGAATACTGCGGCCATACAGTTAATCCGTGCGTTATACCCGGATGTCACCATTATCGTGACTGCATCAACCGGTAAAGTAGAGCGTGTTGCCGAGCTTGGCGCACACCATGTGATTGACTATAAAACTCAGTCCTTTGCCGATGAAGTTAAGTCTATCACCAATGACAAAGGTGTTAACGTTATTCTTGATCATCTCGGCGCATCGTACCTTGCCAATAACATGAAAAGCCTTGCGGTGGCCGGGCGTCTCGTAGTTATCGGGATTATGGGTGGGCCGAAAGCAGAGTTGAATCTTGCGTTAATGATGGTAAAGCGACAGCAGGTTATCGGTTCGGTATTGCGTTCCCGACCGGTCGCTGAAAAAGCACAGATCATCGCCGACTTTGAAAAAACCGTGATGCCACTGTTTGCCAGTGAAACTATTGCCCCGTTAATTTCAGATGTGTTTACGTTGCAACAGGCGGCCGATGCCCACCGTGCAATGGAGCAGGGTTCTCACTTCGGTAAGATCGTACTCGATGTGCACAGTTAAAACGGGCTTAAGCGTTATAAACTCATAATGGATCGCTACCCGGAAATTCGTGATCTGCAGTTGTTGCTGGCGCTCTCGCAGCGACGGCACTTTACCCGTGCCGCTTCTGATTGCGGCATTTCACAGCCGGCATTTTCTGCCCGTATCACGCATCTTGAGCAACAACTCGGTGTGCCAATCGTACGCCGTGGCAACAAGTTTTTAGGCTTTACCCGTGAGGGTGATCTGGTGTTGCGCTGGGCACGCAAGATTCTCACAGATGCAGAGGGCATGCGTCAGGATATTGAAATCGCCCGTGATGATCTGCACGGCGTACTGGCCGTTGGGGTGGTGCCAACGGCGTTACCTTATGCGGCTGCGGTATCGACTTCGCTGCGAGCGCGTTATGAACATCTGACTATTCAGATTCAGTCGCTTACCAGCAGTCAAATAAACCGTGCACTGCATGATTTTTCAATTGATGCAGGCATTACCTATCGGGACGAAAAAGAACTGACTGCACTGCGCTTTGAAGATATTTATCAGGAGCACTATGTGCTGCTTTCGCCACTGCATCTTGCGCCGCGAAAAAAGGGCAGTGCCAGTTGGGCCGAGGCGGCGCAGTTGCCGCTGTGTCTGCTGAGTAAAGATATGCGCTTCAGGCAAATTGTCGATGAGGTATTTCAGGTTGCCGGCGTCAGTCCGGAGCCTGTCATGGAAACCAATGCATTTACTGCTGCCATGGTGCAGGTTACTAACGGTTCGGCAGCAACCATTGCACCTCAAAAGCTGGTGGACAGTCTGTTTCTCGATCAAAACTCTGTCAGCCTGGCGCTGGATAATCCGGTGGTGGAAAAAACGATTGGTCTGGCAACACTTGATCATGAGCCGGCGCTGCCGGCAATCGATGCACTGCGTGAAGTCATTGGCGTGACCCAATAGTTGAACCAACAGAAATGCGATCAGTAAAAAGTACGTTCAGCGTCAGATGCAGTGGTTGAGGAAACCACTTGCAAAAATTGTCCGGTGGAATTGATAAAAAATATGTCATAGTGCCCGTTGGATAATTCATCCGTACAACTATCGGTAAGGAGAAACCCGCAAATGAAGAATACCGCAACACTTCTGGCAACAACGCTTGTTGCTGCCGGTCTTGGCTCTGCTGCAAGCGCCGAGACATTTAAATGGGCGGGCAAAACAGACCCGCAAACGATGGATCCGCACGCGGTAAATTCTGCGCCGGTACTGGGCTTTTTGAATAACGTCTATGAAGGACTGGTGCGGCGTGGCAAAGACATGTCTGTCGAGCCTGCTCTGGCAACGGCATGGGAGCCTATTGGTGATGGCGAAGGCTGGCGCTTCACGCTGCGTGAAGGGGTGAAGTTTCATGATGGCAGTGACTTTACCGCCGACGATGTCTTATTCAGTTATCAGCGCGCGTCAGATGAAGCCTCTGACACACGCAGCTGGTTCTCAACGGTTTCTGCCGTCAATGTGGTAGACGACTTTACCGTCGATGTATTAACCAATGCACCTAACCCGCTGTTTCCCGACTCCATCGCTAACTGGATGATCATGGACAGTGACTGGGCAAAGGCTAATAACGCAGAGCTGCCGGATAAAGACAACGGCAACTACGCCACTCTTAACGCTAACGGTACTGCAGCATTCAGTTTAAAAGACCGGCAGCCAGGTCTGTCGACTACGCTGGTGCCGTTTGACGGTTGGTGGGGCGATGCCGAACATAATCTGACTGAAGCGGTGTTCACGCCAATCGATAACCCTGCCACAGCGGTCGCTGCACTGCTTTCAGGTGATGTCGATATGATCAATCCGGTACCCATACAAGATGC
This sequence comes from uncultured Granulosicoccaceae bacterium, assembly GCA_964481315.1. Classification (GTDB taxonomy): domain Bacteria; phylum Pseudomonadota; class Gammaproteobacteria; order Granulosicoccales; family Granulosicoccaceae. Next base: position 3,270 of record CAYZVB010000221.1, on the reverse strand, counting down.
CGATCGCGTTGATCAGCGTGACGGCACGCAGGTGATTCGCGGTATTGAAGCCCGTGTCATTATGCTTGGCTTTGGTCATGACCATGAAAACCTTAAGTACACCGACATGGCCGGAAGCGCTAATCCGTTTACTGATGTACGGGTCCGTGAAGCAGTTGCTAAAGCGATCAACGTTGATGCGATAAGACAAACCATCATGCGCGGTTCTGCAGAAGCTGCCAGTCAGCTGGTTAGCCCGGCCATGCGCGGTTACTCCACGGCCAATGCAGACCGCCCCGGGTTCGATCCTGATGGTGCCAAAAAACTGCTGGCAGATGCCGGCTACGCCGATGGCTTTTCGTTTGGTCTGAAGTGTCCGAACAATCGCTACCTGAACGATGAAGCAGTTTGCCAGGCGGTAACTACCATGCTGGCTCAGGTTGGAATAAAAGCCGAGCTCGATGCAATGCCGGTGCAAAACTACTGGCCCGAGTTAAGAGCAGACAACTTCGATATGTATCTGCTTGGCTGGTCACCGGGCACATTCGATCATGAGCATCCGGTACGTTTTCTGGTGACAACTCCCAACAAAGAGAAAAAGCTCGGCAGCTGGAACTTCGGTGGTTTTTCCAATGCGAAAGTCGATGAGTTGTTACCGGCAATTCAGTCAGAACTTGATGACACTAAACGTCAGTCTATGATTGATGAAATTACCGCCATCTATCAGTCGGAACATGCTTACGTACCAATGTATGTGCAGCCGCTGGTGTGGGGTGTTAGAGATAATGTTGAGTTAACGCAGAGACCCGATAACTTTTTTATTCTGCGATGGGTCACCATGAAGTAACTGTCATACAGTCCTGGACCTAAAAAACGCCGGCATTCGCCGGCGTTTTTTTTATCCTTTTCAAGCAACTTTGTCCGGTGGTGTGTCACCTGCAAAAAAAGCATTCAGGTTAGACACCACCCGCATACCCATGTCGTTGCGGGTTTCCGTGGTGGCGCTACCAAGGTGTGGCAGTAATACCGCATTTGAAAAAGTCTTAAAGCGGCTGTCAATGGCAGGTTCATTGTCAAACACATCGAGCCCGGCACCGGCTATCGGGCCGTTTTGTAGTGCATTGATCAGTGCGTCTTCATCAATAACTTCGCCGCGTGCTGTGTTAATTAAAAAACTGCCCGGCTTCATGTTAGTGATTCTCTGGCTGTTAAGCAGATGTTTGTTTTCATCACCCCCGGGGCAGTGCAGCGATACAAAGTCTGACTCTGCCAGCAATGCTTCAATCGATGGCACCCGTACGGCGTTAACCGGTGCCAGTGATGTGGCCGGTACCTCAGAGCGATTGTGTACCAGAATATCCATCGCAAATCCGTGGTGCGCCTTGTGTGCCATGGCGCGGCCAATGCGACCAAAGCCGATGATCCCAAGCTTTTTGCCGGTAACCTTGGTGCCCATTAAATGTGTCGGGCGCCAGCCGTCCCAGGCGTCTGCGCGCAGTTCTCTTTCGCCTTCGCCTGCGCGTCTAGCTGCCATCAGCAGCAAGGTCATTGCCAGGTCAGCGGTGCAGTCGCTGAGTACATCGGGGGTATTGGTAACGGTGATGTTGGCGGCTTTGGCTGCGTTAATGTCAATATGACTGAACCCGACACCGAAGTTGGCAATCACTCGGGTGCGGCAATTTTCGACGTTCAGTACTGCGGCATCGAATTTGTCTGTGACCGTCGACAGCACCGCATCGGCGCGGGTCAGTGCATCCTGCAACTGAGAGCTCGAGAACGGGGAATCTCCGGTATTGAATTCGCAATCGTAATGCTGCTGCAAAACCTGCTCGACCTGTTCCGGCCAGCGTCGGGTAACGATAATTTTCGGTTTCATGAGAACGGATAGTTATTGATTGGTGGCGCACATTTGACACCTCATACCGGCGCTTTGCAACGTACAAGGGCTGTTGTGGGCTCGCACTACAGAGCCGAATCATCATAAACAAAACAAATTGCTCAATCTAAAATAGCTATTTGTGTTTATCGTGATTCTGCGGTCAGATACCGGTGCCGGGAGACTGTGCTCGCTTGAGCGCTCTTCCATATTCATCCCCAACTCACACAACAGTAATATCCAGAGCTAGATCATTATGGCCGTGGCAGAATTAAAACCGGGTGTTTGGAAGTCGGGGCGCGGCAAAGGCCGGGCAACCCCGAAAGGCAGACAGGTAGACGACACCGCACTAAAAGAAGTGCGCGCTCTGATCGAAGGCAAGCCTCGCAGCGCCGATTTGTTAATTGAACACCTGCATCTGATTCAGGATAAATACGGTCACCTGTCTGCTCCGCACCTGCGGGCCCTGGCCGATGAAATGCGTTTGTCGCAGGCAGAAGTTCACGAAGTAGCCACCTTTTACGCACACTTTGACGTGGTTGCTGAAGGTGAGACACCGCCACCTGCCACCACCATCCGGGTCTGTGATTCTCTTGCCTGTGAGCTGGCCGGAGCGCAGGCGCTGATTAAGGCGCTGAAAGACGGCACAGACCCGTCTGAGGTGCGGGTACTGCGAGCGCCATGTATGGGTCGCTGTGATACCGCGCCAACGCTTGAACTCGGTCATCGCCACATCGATTTCGCCACTGTCGAAAAAGTAAATGCGGCAATTGACAGCAAAGACACCCACGCTGAAATTCCCGACTACGAAACCTTTGCGAGCTATCAAAGCGCCGGCGGTTATAAAGAGTTGCTGGCGTTGCGGGAAGGCAAGACTTCTCCCGATGAAGTACAGGAGCGTATCGCCGAATCCGGGCTTAGAGGCCTTGGTGGTGCCGGGTTCCCTTCCGGTAAAAAGTGGTCTTTCGTGCGTGCAGAACCTGCACCGCGATACCTGGCGGTGAATGGCGACGAAGGTGAGCCGGGTACCTTCAAAGATCGCTACTACCTCGAACGCACACCGCATTTGTTTCTTGAGGGCATGTTAATCGCCGCATGGGCTGTCGATGCTGCACGCTGTTACATTTATATGCGTGATGAGTATCCGGCCGTTTTGCATATTCTGGCCAAAGAGATCGAAGCACTGGAAACTGCCGGCCTGGTCAAGCCCGGTTATATTGATTTACGTCGCGGTGCCGGTGCCTATATTTGCGGTGAAGAAAGCGCCATGATCGAATCGATCGAAGGCAAACGCGGGCTGCCGCGCCACCGTCCGCCGTATGTTGCGCAGGTGGGTATATTCGGTCGTCCGACACTGGTGCATAACATTGAAACGCTGCACTGGATTGCGCGCGTGTGTCGCGAAGGGCCCGAAG
>CAYZVB010000220.1:8873-9463 GCA_964481315.1 uncultured Granulosicoccaceae bacterium | reverse complement strand
GTCAGTACGGCAATAACACCGGGTAGTGCAAGCGCTGCTGACTTATCGATAGATACCACTCTGGCGTGCGCATGTTGTGAACGGACGAAGTCGCCAAACAGCATGTCAGGCATTTTTATGTCATCGACATAATTGCCCTTACCCTGTGTAAAGCGTGCATCTTCAACACGTTTGCGCGATGTGCCCAGACCTTTCAGTGCGGCCTGGCGTTCCTGCATGGTTTCTTCTGCTGCGCTCATGCCACTGCCTCCGGTTGATTCAGTTCGTCTGCGGCAGCAAGTACTGCCTTGACAATGTTTTGATAACCGGTGCAGCGACACAGGTTACCGGCAATGCCGAATCGCACATCTTCTTCTGTGGGGTTTGGGTTTTCTTCCAGTAACCTATGGGCGCGGGTGATCATACCCGGTGTGCAATAGCCGCACTGCAAACCGTGGTGCTCTTTAAATTTTTCCTGCAATACATGCAGCTTGTCCGGATTGCCCAGCCCTTCAATGGTCGTGATTTCAGCGCCCTGTGCCTGAACCGCAAACATGGTGCACGACTTCACTGACCTGCCATCGATTTCGACTGTGCAGGCACCACAGTGC
>CAYZVB010000220.1:3253-8863 GCA_964481315.1 uncultured Granulosicoccaceae bacterium | reverse complement strand
TTCTCTTAACACGTGGATGAGTAGTTCACATGGTTCGGCTTCGGCTTCAACGGATTTGCCGTTAACGTTTAAAGTAAGTTTTGTTTTTGACATTGTTCTGTTCCTGCTTGAGAGGACGCTGCCGTTAGGCGCGTGACCAGGCGTTTTCGATAGCGCGTTTCAAAATGACCTTTGCCGCGTGTTTTTTAAACTCGGCGGGTCCGCGGTTATCGTCGACAGGTTCAATGAGTGCCAGTGCCGACTGTACGGCCGCATCGGTCGAGGCGTCAGACACGCCTGACTGCATCAGATGGTCCGAGGCTTCCTGACAGTAGATGGGTGTGTCGCCAAGGTTGGTCAGCGCAATTGCCGCATGGCTGCAGCCGACATCGGTACCCTTAGTCAGCAGCACGGCCGCGGCGGCGGTGGCATAGTCGCCGATCTTGCGCTTCTGCTTTTCATAGGCATACCCGCCACTGCAGGCGGGGAAGCTGATGGCGGTGAGAATTTCCAGATCATCGCGGGCGGTGAAGTAGGCAGCTTCGTAGAATTCGCGGGCTGCCACCTGGCGTTCGCCGTCGGGGCCCTGCAGTTGAAATGTGGCGTTAAGGCATTGCATTAGCGCAGGCATATCGTTGCCCGGATCGCCGTTCGCCACGTTACCGCCCACTGTGCCCACGTAGCGCACCTGCGGGTCGGCAATCTGCAGTGCAGTTTCGCGCACGATGGGTGCGGCAGTCGCCAGCCCATCGTGATCGACCAGGTCGGATTGTGTGACCATGGCACCGAGAGTCACGGTGTCTCCGTCGACGCTAATTTGCTTCAGGGAGTCGATAGCCCGCAGGTCGATTAAGTGCTCAGGCATCGCCAGTCGCAGCTTCATCATCGGGATCAGGCTGTGCCCGCCGGCAATGATTCGTGCGTCGTCGCCAAGGTCTGACAGCAGGCCGACGGCAGCCGGCAGGGAGTCTGGCTGGTGGTATTCAAAGCGTCCCGGAATCATGGTTTTCCTCACACGGTTGAGTCGGGCAGCAGAGTAAGCGACATGAAGATTGGCTGGAAGGGACCGGGCGTGTCTGGCAGCCTTTAATTCACGAAAACCCGTGAATTGCACTAACGTCGTTCGTGCAGGAAGTGTTTAAGCTTTTGAAATTTAATGAAAAACTAAATGACGGGTACAAGGTGTTGTATCTTTCATCCAGCTGTGCCAGTAGAGCTTCGAGTCTCTGTTTGCCCGGATTTAGTACCCGCGTGAGGTCGATTATTCGGTTCCTGCTGACCGGTACACTGCTGAGCTGCGGGTAGCCCTCAAACAGACAAGTGCCGGTTTCCTTCTTTCTTTCGAAGGAATTCACCTCATCAATATTGACCAGATAGCTGCGGTGCGTGCGGTGGAAATTGCTGCCCGACAGCCGCTTCTCGGCCTCGGTAATCGACCATGGGCAGAAGCGCACGCCGTCTTTGGTATACAGATGCGTGTAATGTCCGTCTGCCCGGATTGCGCCGACGGTTGCGCTATCGGCGAATTCGATTTTCTTGTTGCGCTCGAACGGGATTTGCATCACCGGAGCAACTGTTGCCGGGTCATTCACGTCAATTCCGCTGTCAGAATTCTCCGTTTCTTTTTCATATGTTGTTGAGTCAATTTCGCTTGATTTTGCGGTTGCTTTGTTATGCGTTAGAAACGAGGTAGTGGCCAGCAGGAAGGTGCCGCAGATGACAAACGATGCCACCGTTACCGCCAGCGCCAGCGTATGATTTGCCATCGCAACCGGCACCGGGTCAAAGGTGCTGTCTGCGCGAAATCGGGTACCGAACATTGCGGTGTAGTGTACGGCGACTACCGCACAGCCAAAACACCACAGAGCCTCGCACTATATTTTGTTTCGATCGGTGCCCGTAGGCCACACGAATAGCAACAACGCCGGTAAGTGCCGCGACCGCTAGTGAAAGCGCGACGGACCAGCCGCTAAACTCCGGAATAGTGCCGCGGATGGCCATCATGCCTATGTAGTGCATGACCACAATACCAGCGCCAAGAATCAGACCGGCTGCATTCAGGCGCACCGGGGTTCGGGCAGAAAAATGCAGCATCAGCAACGCCACGCCGACCACCAGAATTGCTATTAGTGCCTAGCCGAGGGTTTGCAGCGAATCGTAGTAAACCGGAATTGAAAACTCGTGCGCCAGCATGGCAACAAAGTGCATCGACCAGATGCCGCCGCCCAGAATGAACGCCGACATGACCACGAGTGCCTTTCGCTTGTGATCCGGCTGACTGGCAATATCGTTGGTTAGTGCCAGTCCGGTAAATGCAGCCACCAGAGAAACCGCAACGGAGGCCATAACCAGAAAAATGTTGTGGGTGGCAGCAATCACTGCAGATTTCTCTCCGGAGCCCGACGCTACAGCAGGCACTGTTTAAACCTGCGATAGTTTAAGGTTGCCGGCTGTGTATGTCGACGGCTAACGGTTTCCTGAGACACCGGCAAAGGTAGATAACAGAGTGCAAGTGGACCTTACAATACAAAAAGCCCGGCGAGTGCCGGGCTTGAAATTACAGCTTAGGTGAGTGCTGTTAAGCGGCGATTTCTTCTTTTTCCGCTTCGATGGCCTTCGGCGAAGTGCCGATGGAAATTCGCTTAGGCTTCATTGCTTCAGGAATTTCTTTTACCAGGCTGATGGTCAGCATGCCGTTAGACAAGTCGGCGTTTACCACTTCAACGTGGTCTGCAAGTTCGAACTTTCTTTCGAAGGTTCTGGTTGCAATGCCCTGGTAGAGGTAATTACGTTTTTTCTTATCGTCTTTGGCTTTCTCGCCGCGGACGGTCAATACGCCACGTTCTGTCTGTAAGTCGAGCTCTGATTCTTCAAAGCCTGCTACAGCAATAGTGATGGCATATTCGTTCTCATCGGTAGCCTCAATGTTGTATGGAGGATAACCGTTGCTGTGATTGTTCTGATGCACGCTGTCGAGTAAAGACGCAAAACGGTCAAAACCAACGGTGCTGCGGTACAGTGGTGAAAAGTCGATAGTAGTCATTGCATATTCTCCTGGGAAGCAATATGAAAGTTGAGGAAATAAGCAGCATAAACCTGACTTGGCAGCGTTCTTGTTGCTTACCAAGAAGATAAGGGCAGGGTGGTAAAATTCAAGTATTTTGTTGCGCAATTATTTGACGCGTGCGTAGCTGCCGGCAACGACTGTTGCGTGATGACTGTGCTTTAGCTGAACGTTGGTGTCAAAGCGTGAACTGCCTCAATGATTAGGCGTTTAGCCGGCGTTCAGATGGCATGTAACGTGTACGTATCTACCTGTCCACCTCGCAGGTGGGCAAGCTCAACATTATATACTCTCCAAAGAGGTATTAGGGTGGATCACATGCCCTCACAGATTCTCACCCCCAATCGGGCCCGCTAGTCGGGCCCTCTTTTTGTCTGCAGTTTGCGGGTGATTTAACCCCGCCCAATAAACGGCATAGCCGTTGCCATAATCGTCATAAACTGCACGTTAACATCAAGTGGTAACGCAGCCATTTGCAGTACTGCTGTCGATACGTTGTCTACATCCATGACCGGTTCTATTTCCATAGTGCCATTTGCTTGCGGTACACCGGTGCGCATGCGTTGAGTCATTTCGGATGCTGCGTTTCCAATGTCTATTTGTCCGCATGCAATGTTGAATGGTCGGCCGTCTAACGATATTGATCGGGTTAAACCGGTGATTGCGTGTTTGCTGCTTGTGTACGGGCCGGAGCCCGGGCGTGGTACGTGTGCGGAGATTGAGCCGTTGTTAATTATGCGACCGCCCTGCGGGTCTTGTTCACGCATCAGGTTGAACGAGCTTCTGGCAATCATGAATGCGCCGGTCAGGTTAACGTCGATGACTTTCTTCCAGTCCGCAACGCTTATATCGCCTATCGGTGCCGGTGCGACGTTGTTACCTGCGTTGTTAAACACTACATCGAGCCGACCGTAGGCGTTTTTTATTTTTTCGAACAACTGATCAACGCTTGTTTCGTCTGTGAGATCTGCCGGACAGATAAGCACTGAATCTGCGTTTGCATTACCGGCTACTTCTTTTAATAAGTCTTCGCGTCTTGCGGTAATAGCGACCTTGTAGCCTGCTTCAATAAAAGCCAGTGCGGTCTGCTTGCCAATGCCCGATGATGCGCCGGTGACCAGTGCTACTTTGTTTTCGTTCATGGGTTGTTCCATAGTGTTGTTATCGTTACAGCTGTGTGCTGTTTAGTAGAGTGACGCCATTAGCTGTCATTGCATCGGTGGCGGCCTTTGCGCTGCCTTCCATATCAATGGCACGGCAGGCGCCGGTGACAACGACAGTTTCAAACTGTTGCTTTACCGCATCCTGCGCCGAATAGAAAACACAGAAGTCGAAGGCCAGGCCGGTGCAAATAACCCGCTTAATGTTTTTGTCTTTCAAGTAGCCGGACAGTCCTGTGCTGGTGCTTTGGTCGTTTTCGAAAAAAGCCGAGTATGAATCGATGGCCGGGTTCATCCCTTTGCGAATAATGAGTGACGCAGGCTCAGTGATCAGGTCGCGATGAAACTCTGCACCGTCACTGCCCTGAACGCAGTGGTCGGGCCACAGCGTTTGTGGCCCGTAGGGCATTTCAATGGTGCCGAACGGGCTCTGGCCTTCATGGTTGCTGGCGAACGAACTGTGGGTGGCCGGATGCCAGTCCTGGGTGAGCACCACATGGCTGAATTTCGGAATAAGATTGTTGATGACGGGGACGACACTGTCGCCGTCTTCCACTGCCAGCGCACCGCCGGGGCAGAAGTCGTTTTGCACGTCTATGACCAGCAGCAGGTCGGTGTCTTGTATTGTCACGGGCAGGTTCCTCGGGAAGTGTCGGGTTGCCGGCATGCTACCAGACATCGGTGTCAACGTGGTGTTACACCGGCCTGGCCGGGCGCAACAAAAAAGCCCGATAATTGATCGATGCGGTGGTGCAAGCGGAGGGCAGAATCGATATCATTCCCACCCATGCGCAGCCCTCAAATTTCCTTCGATCAACTGTTCCTCACCGACGTAGAAACCGGTGGGAACGGTACAGATCAGAACCGCCGTTACCTGGTCGCCGGGGTGGACGAGGCCGGTCGCGGCCCGCTTGCCGGCAGTGTGGTGGCGGCGGCTGTCATTCTCAGCCCGGATCAGCCGGTCGACGGGCTAAACGACTCAAAAGCGCTGACGGCAGAGCGCCGCGATGAGCTTTCGCAACAGATTCGCGAACGCGCAGTGGCCTGGCACATTGCCGAGGCCAGCGTTGCCGAGATAGACAAAATCAACATTCTGCATGCTTCAATGCTGGCCATGGCGCGTGCCATTGAGGGGCTTAAGGTGTCACCCCATCATTGCCTGATCGACGGTAATCGCTGCCCGGTCACACGGTTTAACTGTCAGGCAGTGGTAAAGGGCGATGCTCTGGTGAAAGAAATTTCTGCGGCTTCAATACTGGCCAAAGTCGCGCGCGACCATGCCATGATTGAGATGCATCAGCGCTACCCGCAGTATGGCTTCGACAGTCACAAGGGCTACCCGACCAAACAGCACCTGGCAGCGTTGCGTGAGCACGGCGTGCTCGATATTCACCGTCGCAGTTTTGC
>CAYZVB010000220.1:0-3243 GCA_964481315.1 uncultured Granulosicoccaceae bacterium | reverse complement strand
CGCGTTAATATGAGCGGTTTTGTTCACCTGCGGGTGCATACCGAGTTTTCTCTGGTCGACAGTGTTGTACGAATCCCGAAACTAATGGCCGCTACGGCTGCCGGTGGTATGCCGGCGGTGGCGCTGACCGATCAGAGCAATATGTTTGCGCTGATCAAGTTTTATCGTGCAGCGGTAAAAAACGGTGTGAAGCCGGTGATTGGTGTTGATGCCTGGGTTGCCAATGCTGAAGGTGAATTATCGCCGCTGGTGTTGCTGGCACAGGACACCGAAGGTTACCTGAATCTGTCGCAACTGGTTTCACGCAGTTATCAGGAAGGCCAGACCCACGAGCGTGCGATTGTTCACCACGAGTGGCTGGCCGGAAATACCAAAGGTATTATTGCGTTGTCGGGCGGGCGCTTTGGTGATGTTGGCCGAGCGCTGCTGGCCGAAAACACTAATGCAGCCAAAGATTACCTGGCGCAATGGCAGAAGCTGTTTAAAAGTGGTTTTTATCTCGAACTGCAACGCACCGGTCGCGATACAGAAGAAGCCTATAACCAGGCGGCTATACAACTGGCGGGTGCTGAGAACTGTCCGCTGGTAGCCACCAATGATGTGCGCTTTTTACGGCAAAAAGAATTCGATGCTCATGAAATACGTGTGTGTATTCATCAGGGGCACGAAGTCACCAGCACACGCCGGCCGCGAATTTTCAGTCAGCAGCAATATCTGCGTACCGCAGATGAAATGGCAGAGCTGTTTAAAGATATTCCACAGGCACTCGAAAACACCGTTGAAATTGCCAAACGATGTAACCTGACCATCAACCTTGGCGACTCGATGCTGCCGGACTTTCCGGTGCCGGAAGGCATGACCGAGTCCGATCATTTGCGCACGCTTTCGGAAGAGGGGCTCGAGTGGCGACTCAACCATTTGTACGACACTTCCGCTGCGGACTTTGCAGAAACCCGCAAGGAATACGATGCACGATTGAAGCGCGAGCTCGACGTGATCATTCAGATGGAATACCCGGGTTACTTTTTGATCGTTTCCGACTTCATCAAGTGGAGTCGCGATAACGATGTGCCGGTTGGCCCCGGTCGCGGTTCCGGTGCCGGATCACTGGTGGCGTATGCACTGGGTATTACCGATGTCGATCCACTGGCTTACGACCTGCTGTTTGAGCGCTTTCTAAATCCCGAACGTGTGTCAATGCCGGATTTTGATATCGACTTCTGTATGGATAAACGCGACAGCGTTATTCAATATGTATCGGAGAAGTACGGCAGCGATAAAGTCTCGCAAATTATCACTTACGGCACCATGGCGGCGAAAGCGGTAGTGCGTGATGTTGCGCGCGTCATGGGGCACCCGTACGGTTTTGGTGACAGGCTTGCCAAGATGGTACCGATGGACCTGGGCATCACGCTGACTAAAGCGCTTGAAGCCGCCGAAGATATGCGCCATGCCTATAACAACGAAGAAGACACCAAAGCCGTAGTTGATATGGCGCTGCAGCTGGAAGGGTTGTCTCGCAACGCCGGTAAACACGCCGGTGGTGTGGTGATAGCACCAACCAGACTCACCGACTTTACGCCGCTTTACTGTGAAGCAGACGGTTCAAGTCTGGTGACACAGTTTGATAAAGACGACGCCGAAGCCGTCGGTCTGGTGAAGTTTGACTTTCTCGGGCTGCGTACGCTAACGATCATTGAAAATGCCGTTACCATGATCAACAGCAAGCGCGGCAAAGACGAGCAGCTTAACCTCGATAAGCTCACCTTCGACGACGGTCAAACTTACCGCCTGTTGCAGGAGGCCAAAACTACCGGTGTATTCCAGCTTGAATCGGGTGGTATGAAAAAGCTGATTGCACAGCTTAAGCCCGACTGTTTCGACGATATTGTCGCACTGGTGGCGCTATACCGGCCGGGTCCGATGAGCTCAGGCATGCTTGATGACTTTATCGCGCGTAAGAATGGTCAGGCACCGGTGTCGTTTCCACACCCGGACTATCAGCACGACAGCCTGAAGCCCATCCTGCAGTCTACCTACGGTGTGATTGTTTATCAGGAACAGGTCATGCAGATCGGTCAGGTGCTGGCCGGCTATTCACTTGGTGGTGCTGATGTACTGCGCCGTGCCATGGGTAAGAAAAAGCCCGAAGAAATGGCCAAGCAGCGGCAGGTGTTTCTCGACGGTTGTAAAGAAAACAGCATCGACCTTGATCTGGCCAGTAATATTTTTGATCTGGTTGAAAAGTTTGCCGGCTACGGTTTTAACAAGTCACACTCGGTGGCTTATGCGGTACTGTCGTATCAGACGGCGTGGCTCAAGCGCCATCATCCGGCGGAGTTTTTCAGTGCGGTGCTAAGCGCTGATATGGACTCGACCGATAAAGTCGTCAAAACCATTGAAGACTTAAAAGATACCGGTTTAAAGCTGCTGCCGCCGGATATTAATCATTCTTTTACCGGCTTTACACCCACCAGCGATGGCAATGTGCGCTTTGGCCTTGGTGCCATTAAAGGTGTTGGTGAAGGCGTGCTGGAAAAGATCTTTGCCGAACGTGAAGCGAACGGCAAATATAAAAACCTGTTCGATCTTTGCCAGCGGGTCGACTCATCACAAATGGGTCGCAGTGTGGTGGAGTGTTTAATTAAAGCCGGTGCGCTTGACTGCCTGCGTGAAAACCGCGCCACTCTGACCGATAACTTAAGCGTCGCGCTGAGTGCTGCACAGCAAAAAGCACGTGACAGTGACAGCGGCCAGTTCGATATGTTTGGTGAGCTGGTGGCAAGCGATGAAAACGAAACCGAACTTCTAACGCCGGTGCCGGAGTGGCCAAAACACGAGTTACTGGCCGAAGAAAAGAAAACCACCGGCATGTACTTTAGCGGCCACCCGATAGACCCGCACGCACATGAGCTTGCCAAAATTACCAGCGGCAGGCTGGTGGATCAGTGTGCAAGAGTGCCGGCCGGTGATGACTCTAAAGGTGGCTGGGGTAACAAAGGTGTTGATGCAGTAATTGCCGGGCTAATTACCGACATACGCGTTAGAGCAACCAACCGCGGCAGTAAAATACTCACTGCAACACTTGACGACAAAACTGCCAAAGTCGATGTGATGGTAGCTGGTGAGCTGCTTGAAGCAAGCGGTTCAATCATTCAGTCTGATACCATAATTGTGGTTGAAGGCGGCTTAAGTATCGACTCGTTCAGCGGTGGCCACATGATACGTGCGCGGCAGATTTAT
>CAYZVB010000219.1:0-9555 GCA_964481315.1 uncultured Granulosicoccaceae bacterium | reverse complement strand
TTTCAAGCGTATGCGGATGCCCGAGATAATGCCCGCCCGGCCCTATTTCAGGCACCGCAGCCAGCGCTTCGTCGAAGTCGTCCCACTGTATGCCCTGCGCCATGCGATAACCCATCGCGCACTGTTCTGCATCGACAACAAACTTGGCCATCGAACAATGCATACCTGCTTCGTTCCAGCCGGCAGAGTGCCACAGATAATTGGCACCGGACAACAACACTGCCATTAACGTGGTAGCACTTTCGTAACCCGCCTGTGCATCGAAGGTTTTAGCACCACCAAGCGTATTGGAGGTTCGCCACGGCACATCGTAGTAACGCGCCATTTGGCCGATCATAAAGTTCATTAAGCTTATTTCCGGGGTACCGGCCATCGGCGCACCGGATGCCATCGATACCGTAGATAAATAATGGCCATAGATTGCAGGGCAGCCTTTATTGACCACCTGCGTATAGGCAAGTGCAGACAATGCTTCTGCATTAAGCTGCGCCACTGCCGCTGCCGTCGAGGCCGGTGTGTTGGCCCCGCCCAGTACAAAAGGCGAACACAATACCGGCTGATTGCGTCGATTAAACGCACGCATTGCCGACAACATGGTTTCGTCCCACACCAGCGGCGAGTTGCCATTGCAGTTGCCGGTGACCACAGCGTGCTGTTGCAGAAACTCTTTGCCAAACAGAATTTCAGCCATATCGAGCACGTCTTCAGCGTTTTTACCCGACGTTGTCATCCCCATAAACGTTTTATCGGAATACTTCATCGACGAATAGGTAATCCGCAGGTGCCGGTGTGACACCACATGATCCATCGGCTCTACAATATGGTGAGCACTTGAATGCATGGACGGCAGCATTTGCGCAAGTTTGTGGAAGTTCGCCAGATCATCAAGTGTTGGTGCCCTGCGATTGTCTTCCATATCCCGTAAATAAGGCGCACCGGTCATCGGTACAAAAATACTGTGATCATGGCCGAACGGCAGATTATGCGCCGGGTTACGTGCATGGTAGGTAAAGGTTGCCGGTATCGACTTAATCAGTTCACGCACCAGACCGCGGTCAAGATGTATGCGATCAGTATCTCTTACTTCAGCACCCACACGCTTCCAGTCGGCAACCGCCTGTTCATCGCGAAACACCACCCCGGTGTTTTCCAGAATGTCCATTGAAGCGTTATCGATTTTTTCGATTTGCTCTGCAGACATCGGCTCGGTCAGCGGCAACCCGCGTTTTAGTGCAGGCAGCATATGATTCACCCGCTGCTCACGCTTTTTACGTAGCGCAGCCCGACCACCACGACGCTTACGACCTTCCATTAAGCTGGTATCGCTCATGAGATGCGGTCTCCGGCGTCGGGGTCGGTCAGATCTACCCAGATCGTTTTAAGTTCGGTGTACTGATCGTGTGCATGTATGCCATTGTCACGACCACCAAAGCCGGACTGTTTGTAGCCACCGAACGGTGTCGAGATATCACCCTCTCCATAGCAGTTGACGGTGACGGTGCCGGCCTTCAATGCACGCGCCACCCTGACCGCACGCTTGCCGTTGGCGCTGTAAACGCTGGCAGTTAAGCCGTACTCGGTGTTGTTTGCAACTTCAATGGCCTGCTCTAATGAACTGACAGTGATGACTGACAGCACCGGTCCGAATATTTCTTCAGTCGCCAGTGCATCGTTAACCGCCACATTGTCATAGATAGTGGGTTTAATGTATGCGCCGTCTGCGCTGCCACCGGTAAGTGGCTTTACCGTTGCTGAAGTCAGATACGAGGTGACTTTTTTGCAGTGTGTGGTATCTATCAATGCACCCAGATGATTTGCCGGGTCGAGTGGATCACCGGTTTTCCAGTCACGGGTTCTGGCAATAATTTTTTCCAGCAATTCTGCTTTAACGGCTTCATGCACAATTAGCCGTGAACTTGCCGAGCAGTTTTCACCCATATTCCAAAACGCCCCGTTAACAATATGCTCTGCCACCAGATCGAGGTGCTCTGCATCTTCAAGGACCACCGCAGGGTTTTTGCCACCACACTCAAGCACTACTTTTTTAAGATTACTGTCTGCCGCATAGTGTAAAAATCGCCGTCCGGTTTCAGTTGAACCGGTAAAGCTCACCATGTCGATATCAGGGTGCCGACCAAGCGGCTCGCCAACCGCTTCACCATCACCGGGTAATACCTGCAACACACCACGCGGTATACCGGCTTCACCGGCAAGCTCTGCCACCCGCAGTGCTGTGAGTGACGTTTGCTCTGCAGGCTTTACAATCACCGAGTTACCGGCTGCCAGTGCCGGGGCGATTTTCCAGGCCAGCATTAACAGTGGAAAATTCCACGGCAGTACCGCTGCCACTACACCGACAGGCTCACGCACAATCATCGCAACGGCATCTTCACCGGTCGGTGCCGTTTGATCGTAAATTTTATCAATCGCTTCTGCGTGCCACTTGATGGTATTGATGGTTTCCGGAATATCGATCCTCTCGCAGTCACGGATCGGCTTGCCACTGTCAAGTGACTCCATTACGGCAAGCTCTCTGCGGTTACGGGTAATCAGCTTACATAGGCGAATCAGAACATCCTTGCGTTCAGTAGGATGCATACCTGCCCAGCTGCGCTGTTCAAAGGCGCGCCTTGCATGCGCCACTGCTGTGTCTACATCGGTACTGTTACAGGCGGCAATGTCGCACAACACTTCCGAGGTAGCGGGATTCACCGTTGGCAGTGCGGCACCACTGCCCGCTCGATACTTGCCATCAATATATGCTGTACGCGGAAAGTCGAGCTGTTGTGCTATCGCCGAATATTCCTCACGGGTTAACAACTCACTCATGACCGGCTCTCCTGCTGTATGGCTTCTATGGTGGTATTCATGGTGCTAATCACTTCGGCAAGTTCGCGTTTTTCATCTTTATTCAATGGCTGCAGCGGCCGGCGCGGCGGACCGGCATCTATGCCGCGAAGCGTCAGACCGTGCTTAATGCACTGTACAAACTTGCCACCCTGCTCCAGCACCCGCATCAGTGGCAACATTGCAGACATTATTCGACGCCCCTTGTTAAAGTCGCCCTCAACCGCACACGCCTGATACAACGCAATATGCGCTTCCGGTGCAAAGTTAGACCCGGCACACACCCACGACCGTGCCCCCCAGGCAAAAAACTCCAGTGCCTGATCATCCATGCCGCAGGACAGTTGAATGTGCGGGTAATCACGCGCCAGCATATGCAAGCGATTGGGATCACCCGAGCTTTCTTTAATGGCACAAAAATTCGGACTGCGACCCAGCCGGTCGAGGGTTTCTTCATCCATGTTCACACACATGCGACCGGGGTAGTTATAAAGCATGGCGGGTAAATTCGCCTCGCGATCTATGGCCAGCGCGTGCAGAGCGATTTCACGTCCGGTCGGGTATGCGTAGGGCGGCGTTGCAATCAGTAATGCATCGGCCCCTGTGGCCTTTGCCTGCTGCGCAAAGTAAATACTGTCTTCAGTGCGAATAGCACCGGTACCAACAATCAGCGGCACTCGTTTATCAACGACTTTGTGCGCCAATTGCATAAGTTCGACTCGTTCCTCTGCAGTCTGCGCATAGTATTCACCGGTGGTGCCGGCCACAATCAAGCCGCTGACACCGGCGTCAATCAACATATTGATCACCTGCTCAAAACGCGAGTGATCAATCTCGAACGCACTGTTATGCGGCGTGACAACCGGTGTATAGATACCTTCAAATTTCATGGTTATTTTCCTGCAGGTGCCACATCAAAGGTCTGGTGCTGATCAAACGGCAGCGGGTCGGGAAGTACGTATTTATCCATTTCGCGGCGCGACAGCTCCCAGTGTGCGAGCGTCAGCTCAACAGTAACGGCCGACTTGCGCTCTGCTATTGAGTCAATCATTGCATCATGCTGTTCACAGGCAAGCTTGATCCGACTGGCCGATGATTCCGGGTTAACGCGATAGAATCGCTGCGCCATACGGGTGTGATCAATTAACAGCCGCCCAAGGCTCGGTGCCAGGTAAGGTGATGCCGCCATGCCACCGAGTTGCTCGTGAAAGCGATGGTTCTGCATGGCCATGTCCGAGGTTGACCCGGTTTTCACCGCTTTGGCAAAGCTCTGCTGTATTTTTTTGAGTGCACTAATCTGCGACGCGGTGGCGTGCTCAGCGGCAAGCCTTGCGACTGCCGCATAGATCATGGGCGCGGTTTGAAAGAACCCCCGCATTGTCGCCATATCCATCGACGACACCGACGCACCGCGATTGCTCTCGAGTGATACATAGCCCTCGCCAGCGAGCCGCTGAAACACCTCACGCATCGGCGTACGGGACAGGCCGAATTGCTCACTAAGCAGTACCTCATCAAGCGCCGAACCGGGCGCCAGAGCAAGGGTGAGAACGCGTTTTTTTATCTCATCAAACGCCAGATCTTTCTTCGACTGCTTCATCTGTCAACCATCGAAAATTCAACGCTTGACATGCTAACACTGGAAAATACACTTTGTATACATTCCGCAGCGACACATGTACATCACTGTGGCAGGCAGCAAACACCTCACTACAATTCAACGGGGCAACTCAATGCGCTCGAAAATACACGCTACGCGACCAGCCGCCGGCGCAATAACAAAGCACCTGGCGCTGCTGGTTGATCTCCGTCACATACGGAGATGTATCAGGCAGGAAAAACCTTACTTATTAAACGATTCGTCAACAGTACCTTTGAAGCACGCCATCACGTACGGATAGGCATCGGTAATAAAGTAAGCATACTGGCCGTCGATCATCATGCCATTGCACTCGTCGAGGTCTCCGGCTCCGGAGATGTACTCGTAGTCGTCTCTGTAGACACCGTCGTAAGCTCCACCGGGCTGTCCGTCACCACTCGGGCGCTGACCGGCTTTTAGCTGATAGCTGGACACAACCTTACGCA
The DNA here is from genome assembly GCA_964481315.1 of uncultured Granulosicoccaceae bacterium. Classification (GTDB taxonomy): domain Bacteria; phylum Pseudomonadota; class Gammaproteobacteria; order Granulosicoccales; family Granulosicoccaceae. The sequence goes on along the minus strand of CAYZVB010000219.1, from coordinate 4,623 downwards.
CCGAACCGCCTTCTTCAATATAGCTACCGTAGATGGGGAAACCGTCGGCAGCGAACCCCACCACCGGTGATGCCACTGCGCCGCTTTTATCAAACAACGCGTTTGGTTCGCCATGATAGTGGTAGGTGCCATCGGGCTGGGTATGCGCATTGTGTGAATCGACACGGAAACCGTTAGAGGCGAACATCGGGTCATACCGCCACGGCTGGGTGTCGTCATTACAGCCAATCCTGCCGTTCCCAATCCCGAAACATCCTGCAGCAAGTAAGTCGACCTTAACACCGTTCAGAAGAATGGCATCGTCTAACCGAAGGCTAAGCGGTGTTGATTGAGCGGCAAACGCAGGCGTCAGTGGTACGCGATATTCATCCGCCTGAGTACTGAAGGCATTGGGGAATGGATTGGCACCATCATTAAACGTGTGATTAGGTGTTGCGTTAGTTGAAAGCACACAATGAGTGGAAGTGACACTTATGTCGAGCCTGCCATCGTATGCTGTTCCGGTACCGGCATCTGTAGCACTCGATATATAGTTGTTTACATGATCAGCACAGTCGCCACCGCGATTAATCAACACTTCGTCAGTGATATCGATTGGAGCTGATGCATCGGGAGTTTCGTTTCTAATTGCAAGGCCGAAGTTACGTAGCTCCTGCCGGATACCGGCCAGAGCTGCAGGAACACCACTGGTCCCCACCAGGTTTGTCGCTTCATCAGGGTCGGCACTCAGATCATACAGTGCTTCTGACCCATCGGTATACGACAGGTACTTATAGGTATGCGATCTTACCGTCCAGCCACTGCCAAGCGCTTCATCACTAACATACTCGGTATACAGGAAATCACGGGCGATGTTATTTGCCGCCGAAAAACTCGACAGGAAACTGACACCGTCAATAGCCGCCTGTTCGCCACCGGCGTTCGACTCATCACCAGTGGCAAGAGCAGCGATAGTGGGGAAAAAATCGACAATACTCACCAGGCCCGACTCTCTGACATTCGAACGCTCGACGCCGTAGCCCGAAACAACCATCGGCACATGCACACCACCGTTAAACAATGTGCCCTTGCCGTGACTGCCAATATACGCAGAGCGATCTATCACGGTTCTTGGCGTGCCGTTATCCCCAATTACCATCACAATGGTATTGTCCCGAACATCGCTATCAAGCGAATCGAGCAGGCGACCAAGCTCGGTATCGAGCGTTTCAATCGCCGCCAGATAGTATTCTCGTCTGTTGGCATCAATATCGGCAGCAGTAGCTGACAAATTGCGCCGATTAAACGCTTCCGGTGGCACATGAAACGGACTATGCGGTGCAGAAAAAGCCAGCCAGGTAAACCATGGGTTGCTTTGCTCTGCTATCCAGTTAATCGCAAAATCCACCAGCGCCGACGTATGATACTGCGTACTTTGAGCTGCAACCCCGTTTGTGGTGACTGTCCAGTCGTTGTAGTCGCTGAGGTTACCAGTCAGATTACCCGAATAGTGACCAACGCCAAGCGACTGCGGATGATTGGGATCAGGGTTGCCGCCCGCCACATGCCACTTACCAAAAACAGCTGTCTGATACTCCGGTGCGTTTTGCTGAAGGTACTGCTGTATGGTGCCCGCAGAAGACGATAGTATTCCCGGTGTTGAAGTCACCCCGTTATTGACCCCGTGCTTACCGGTTAACAACGCAGCACGTGTGGTGGTGCAACTGGGTGTTGCCCACACGTTTTCATAGGTAATTCCACTCGCCGCCAGAGAGTCAATCACCGGTGTTACCGGAAGATCATTACTCAGACTAAACTGTGCACTCGCATCGAGCCCCTGATCATCGGTAATAACAAGAATGACATTTGGACGGGTACTATCGGCAGAGGCATTGTTGTCCGGACTTTGTTCCTGCCCACCGTCACCCGATTGGTCGCCAGTACCATCAACAGCACCATCAACGGTTGTATCGCCATCAGTGGTCCCGCCAGTTGTGGTTCCGTTGTCAGTTTGGCCAATGTCTGTTACCCCTTCCTGGGCAGAACTATCGCCATTGTCGACCTGGCCATTGCCGACCCGGGCGCTGCCACTGCTACCCGACCCGCAACCGCCACTTAGCAGACTGAACATTAGAACAAGTATAGCTACACGCTTCATACCGCTTGAACCTCGTATTGTGATGTGGTGAGAACCGCAAGTGTGCAGAAATATTGTGCAGTAATTATGGTGGTAAATGACGGTTCAATACGCATAACCGGTCACTCTGCTTTGGATTGTCTGAAATACCATAGCATCTTGCGTCGGTCCCGCACGAATACCTGCCAACAGGCGCCGGTTTATTCGGTCGCCTGTGAAACAATAAAACAGGCAGAGCAAGAAACGAACAACCAAAGTGCCGGACCAACGAGGGGCTCCCTCCTCTGCTAAATTCCGTATAACGGGGAACCACACCGGCCAGCGTATACATCAGGTTTTAATAACGATCAGGTTGGGGCAAAACAAACCACAACATTGACCACCAGCTGCATCAATTCTAACTGCAGTTCAAGTTACCGCGATTTACAGGCCGCTTCGGTTCATAGACTTTTAGCCTCACAACGATCGATAACACAAACCGGATACGCGTCCAAACAACCATAGTCACATGACTGCCCACCGGCGTTGAAATCATTAATCAGTCTTGTGGCAGTAGCAGATAGCTGAGACACATATTCACCGTTAACACTGGCGGCACAACCGAGCGGACAACCGGGATAGAGAATCTTACAGTCGCTGTCAGTTACACAATGCTGCGTGCCAATCAGTGCACGATCAAACTCTGCCTGTATATCGGCCTCAGTCGGACTGTTAAGAACGCAGGCCTGAAGGTTAAGAATAAGTAAAAACAACAATAGCGGTAATATTAACATCGATACAACCTTTCAATTCCGATAGCCACTACATCGAATGAAGTTACACAAATTTGTAGACACTCATATATACATCAATTTGAGTAAAAACAGCCTCCAGACTCAATATGGTATTACATTCACTTATCTTAACAGATTAAAACAGCGTGTATGTTTTATGCCTTTATAAAACATATGGACTAGCGCGGAGGTTTAGTTTTACATCTTTAAAATAGTGCTTTTTACATTAACAGAATATTTTTACACATACACAGCCATTGCTCATTTGCATTTTCCTGCCAGCGGTCTACAAGAACTGAAACGGCACTTCAAAGTCGGTGACTTTTTAGCACCGTTCCTGGTTCACACGGAGAGGTAACAGGTGAACCTGAACCCACGACACAAGGGAAAACTTCAACATGAGAGAACTATTTAATCTGGGAAACGGCCACGGTTCAAACCAATCACTGGAAGACATGGCCAAAATGATCCGCAAAATTAAATCAGAAAAAGCAGATCAGCCTGCCAAGATGGGATTGCACCAGTTTGGCTATCTATTTAGCGATCTGGCAACCGATCCGGCCGCACGACTACCGGAAAGCCCCGACACTATCGCCGCACTGCGCCAGCTCGGCACCGCAATGGCCGACCCGCAACCTCAAACCGGTCCGGAATCAGGCATACCCGCGGGCTACACTTATCTCGGTCAGTTTATCGATCACGACATTACCCGTGATGCGATTGCAGGCGGCGTCACTGATCGCATTACCGAAGATGACTTCAATCCTATACTTGCCGACGAAGCAGCCAATCTGGTTAAAAATATTCGAACCGCCACGCTCGAGCTAGACAGTGTATACGGTGGCGGACCGACGCAGGACCCGGATTTATACGAAAGTAACGGCGTCCACCTGAAGCTTGGCAGCAACCGTGACGACGGGTTCGGCAACCCCGATCATATCAACAGCAACACAAATAACAGAGACCTGCAGCGCGAAGCGGATGGCAAGCCCGTCATTGGCGATAATCGCAATGATGAAAACCTGCTGGTAGCGCAGACCCACCACGCTTTTGTTGTATTTCACAACAAGATTGCAGACTCAATTGCAGCCGAGCACACCAACCCAGCAAGTCACTTTGCCGCTGCCCGCAAGAAGGCTGTTCAACACTATCAATGGATTGTGCTGAATGACTTTCTCCCCCGCATAGTCAGTAACTCAGCACGCGACAAAGCGCTCAATGAGCCGCGGTTCTACACAGACGACCTTTCGACGTTCATGCCGTTTGAGTTCAGCGTTGCGGCCTACCGTTTCGGCCACTCAATGATCCGGCAGCGCTACGATCACAACAGTATTTTCGGCACCGCTATTACCGACTTCGAAAAACTGTTTGCATTTACCCATGGCGGGCGCGAGGAAATGCCAGTACCGCAGAGCTGGATTATTAACTGGCAGAACTTCTACCAGTTTGGCAACTCTGCACCTTCAAACATTGCACGCCCTATCGATACCCGCCTGTCAGGAGAACTGGAACGACTGCCAAATGAACAGGGGCTTATGGCAATGCTTGCCTCAAGAAACCTGTTACGCGGTTATTTAATGAGCCTGCCAACCGGTCAGGCTGTGGCACAGGCCACAGGGGCCACCCCGCTAAGCGCCACCGAGCTAACCAGTAATACCACACAGCAAGAGAGAACCGCGCTGCAAAGCAGCAGCCTGTCCGGCCGTACTCCGCTTTGGTACTAAATATTAAAAG
>CAYZVB010000218.1:0-9582 GCA_964481315.1 uncultured Granulosicoccaceae bacterium | reverse complement strand
TCCGAATCGGATATATGTAGTATAACCGACAATTAATTTTCACACAGTCTGGGCCAGTTGCTGTCATCAAACTCAGGCTGCATCCATTCGGCCGGTATATTCCAGTATGCAGCAGAAAATCCCGAACCATCTGAAGCAGCGCTGTCATCACAGGCGCTGCTGTCACGCACATTACCGTTAATCACCAGACAACCACGGTCTTTCAGCGGGCTTGTGTAAAACGTTTGCGCGCGCCAGGTGTCATCGGTGATAGCAACGGTTTTACCGTCGGCGTTCTGAATATGCATAACAATACCGGCGTCACCCGGGGAGTAACCCGACCCGCGCCCCTTCTCGGACCCAAGCGCAAGATTTTCTTCCCAGTCGACACCCATCACTGCAAGGCTCACCGGGCGGTCGGCGTTGAACTTGATAATGTTCGCATTAAAGGGTGTAAACGGAACCGGATCAACGGCCAGTAGTTCACCGTTCACATAAAACTCAAAGTAGTTGTCGGCAAAAATGTAGGCGACAAATTGCTCCGAACCACCAGCGTCAATCACAGGGATTGAGCCAATGTCGACCTCTGACAGTGAGTCAGGCTCCATACCGCCACAACCATTGTAGAGATCAGGTGCTTTTGGTGCGGTTTCGAAATGCGTTTCAGCAGGTACAATTCTTTTTGTGCCGTCATCCGAAACAATTTCACCCACCGCACTGACCCGCGTTCTTGCACCACAATCAATTAAACCGCTATTGATCACAGTGGCGGGCCCGGTAGAAAAGCTCACCTCCTGAGCACCTGCACCTGCATGCGCAAAAAATAAAGTAACAATCACTGTCGACGGGATTGCATAGCGCATCCGGTACTCCTTATAGGTTTTGTGTTTTGTTGGAATCTGCCTGCAGTGCGCAATAAACGCACGGTACCAGCGAACCTAGCCTTCCGCAGCGGACCGTGCGTACCACAACTGTCGCGATTGCGCGTTATCGTCACACGCTTCAAGTGTTAGATTTTTGATTTGGTGCTGCGATGTACCACCACGTCCAAAGCGGGTTTCTTCACCTGCAGTGAGGCACATATCCGAGGCATCGACCGGGCTGAGTCTGCCGTCGGCTGTCAGCGCGATTTTCTGCAAAGCGGTGTTGGTACATTCTTCAAGACCCACCGAAGCACCAGCTTCTAACCCCGAGAGCTGAGCGCAAACCTCATACTCCGGCATATAGAGTTGACTGTCTGCAATACGGTCCGAGTCAAAGGTTTGATTAGAACCCAGTGCACCGCGATAGCTGTAGCAGGTATGTGCCTGCAAGCCATTAGCGATATCAATGTTCTGATTGCCACCCTTAATGTCAATACAGTACCCGCTGAGTATGCCGCCCAGATCGTCCTGCAGGGCTATTTCAATATTTTCGGCCCGGGCACCAACGCTTAACAACAGCGCAAATATCAGGGTAAGGCTTAGGGATTTCATGTGGGAATTGAATCACCACAATGTGCAAAAATTAAGAACCGTCAGCTGGTCAACCATACGCACAACCAATCAATTCACGCAAAAAGCCAACACAATTCCCGTCTACGGCAACTCAAAAGATCTCGCTCCCGTGCGCTACTACAAGCCCGCAAGAGCACAAGTCAGACAGACAAATACGCGTCACGCAATTCAGGGTTGGCATCAAGATCGGCAAAAGTGCCATCGTACTTCTTCTCGCCACTCTCGATAATAATCGCCCGGTCAGACACCAGTTTGGCAAAGTGCAGGTTCTGTTCTGAGAGTAACACCGGCAGACCCACCGATTTAAGCTTCAGTATGGTAGCTGCCATTTGCTCGACAATGACCGGCGCAATACCTTCAGACGGTTCGTCAAGCAGCAACAAACGCGGGTTGCCCATCAGGGTTCTGGCAATAGTCAGCATTTGCTGCTCACCACCCGACAATGCCTTGCCGCGATTGTTGCGACGTTCATACAGGTTCGGGAATATTTCGAAGAGGCGCTCGGGTGTCCAGGGGTCACGACCGTCCCGTGCCGGCTGCCTGCCCACTTCGAGGTTTTCTAGAATAGTAAGGTCGGTAAATATTCTGCGCTCTTCAGGCACATAGCCAATACCAAGCCGCGCTACCCGGTGTGGTGCAAGTTTGTTAAGCGACTGCCCTTCAAAAGTAATGCTGCCAGTGGCAGGCTTAACCAGTTGCATAATGCTTTTGACAGTAGTGGTTTTGCCGGCACCGTTGCGCCCAAGCAAAGAAACCACCTCGCCTTCTGCCAGTGCAAACGACAAGTCGTTAAGAATATGTGCCTTGCCGTAGTAAGTATTAACTGCATCAAGCTCAAGCATTCACGGTGCCGCCGTCGTCGTTTTGATAAAGCGTCCCGCCACCCAGATATACCTCCTGAACTTCCGCGTTGTTGCGAATGTCATCTACGCTGCCTGAAGCAATCACCTGCCCGCGGTTTAACACAATTACCCGGTGAGCATGCGCAAACACCACATCCATATCGTGCTCGGTAAATAATGCGCTGATATTTCTTTCCCGCACAATATCTGCGGTTAACTGCATCTGTGAAATTCTTTCTTTCGGCGCCATACCTGCGGTGGGTTCGTCCATAATTAACAGCGTCGGGTTGTGTGCCAGTGCAATGGCCAGTTCCAGTCTTTTCAGATCGCCGTAGGCCAGAATGGCACAGGCGCGTTCAGACTGATCTGTCATTCCAACCAGTGCAAGCAATGCATTTGCCTCGGGCTGGTACTGGCGGTGTGCATAGCTTTTCAAATCAAACAGTCGCCGGTGGTGCGACATTAACGCCATCTGTACGTTTTCGATTACTGTCATCGAAGGGTATGTGCCGGTTATCTGGAAAGTACGGCCAATACCAAGCCGCCAGATATCCCGCGGTGCCATACCGGTAATGTTGCGACCATTGAATGTTACGCTGCCTGAAGTCGGCTTAAGCTGCCCCATCAGCATGTTAAAGCAGGTGGTTTTGCCGGCACCGTTGGGTCCGATCAGCGCCAGCAGCTCACCTTTATTTACCTGAAAAGAAACATCGTCAACCGCTGCAAGGCCACCGAACATTTTGGTGAGATTGCGTATTTCAAGCACAGGTTCTGTCATAGTTACCGGCCCGCCTGATTTGATCGCAGTGTAAGATCAGCCAGCCGACGCAGCGAACCGACAATACCGTTGGGTGCGATAATCACCACCAGAATAATCAACAAGCCCAGCGCCAGACGCCAGTATTCAAAGCGGGTAATGTAGTCCTGTACCAGTGACAATGCCGCCGCACCAACCACACCACCCGACAGTGTTTTTACACCACCCAGAAAAACCACAATCAAGCCATCAAACGATTTGGCAATTTCAAGCTCAACCGGAAACACACTGCCTTTAGAAAATACAAACAATGCACCCGAAACACCGGCCAGCGCACCGGCAATCGCAAAAGCCAGCCACTGAATTCGCCTCGTATTAATACCGGTGGCCTCTGCCTGTCGTTTTGAATCGCGAGAAGCGCGCAACGCATAACCAAACGGTGAGTGAGCCATGTGCCTTAGCAACAATATACCGCCAATACCAACCACCATTGTGAAGTAATAGTAGGCAGTGGTATCCGACAGCCGCTCGGCAGGCCATATATCAACCAGCCCGTCGTCGCCACCGGTAAACTCATCCCATTGAAAAACCAGAGACCACACCAGCTGTGCCAGTGCGAGTGTCAGCATGGCGAAGTACACACCGGATAATCTCAGACACAGCCAACCAATATTAATTGCCAGTAAAAATGCCCCCACCGGTGCAAGCAGGAAGGCCAGCTCCATCGGCGCATTAGCGTAAGTTACCAGCAATGCAGCCACATAAAGATACCAGGCCGCCAAGCCCCAGTACAAAATGCAGGCTTGCAGCGAACAGACAAAACACAATGACGTCGGTCGCCAGTATGGTAAAAAAACCAGGGGCCACCCACGGGATACAGGCAAGTGCTGCAATAAGCAACGCCACCATTATTCTAACTGGCACACCGGCAGGTTTAATTGGCAGCTCAGGCTCACCAACCTGGCCGTGCTCCCCTGCCTGCTCCTCGCGACCCAATAAACCATAAGGTCGGAACGTCAGCACCACAGCCATCACTACAAACATTAGTACCAGAGTACTTTGCGGCAAATACGCAACACCAAATACATTGAGTACCGAAATTAACACCGCTGCGATATACGCGCCCGGTAATGACCCCATACCACCGATCACCACGACTACAAATATGGCTGCCAGAATGTTGAAGTCCATTAACAGATCTGCACCGCCCTTGGGTAACTGTATGGCACCGCCAAGTCCGGCAAGTGCTGCACCCAGAAAAAACACACCGGTGAACAACCATGACTGATTCACCCCGCGCGCACCGACCATTTCCCTATCCTGTGTTGCCGCACGCACCAGAATGCCAATGCGGGTTTTGGCAATCAGGTACCACAGGCCAAACAACACAAAAGGGGTAATGGCAATAAGCGCCAGATCAAACTTCGGCACAGGTTCACCCATAATGCGAACCACACCTTTTAAGCCCGGGGCTCTGGGACCGAGCACGTCTTCAGCCCCCCAGATCATCAGCGCCAGATCCTGTATGACCAGAATAACGCCGAAAGTGGCAACCAGCTGAAAGAGTTCAGGAGCTTTATAAACCGGCCTGAGCACCAGAATTTCGACAATCACGCCAATCACACCTACCGCAATACCGGCAAGTAACACAGATGACCAGAAGCCAATACCACCGGGCAGCACCTGCATTAACGAATAGCCGATAAAAGCGCCAAGCATGTAAAACGAACCGTGAGCAAAGTTCACGATTCGTGTTACCCCGAATATCAGTGACAGACCCGACGCCACCAGGAACAACGCAGCCGCATTGGCAAGCCCCGTCAGCAGCTGGGCAATGACTAGACCCATGTTTGTTCGTCGACTGTGTTGTTATGTAGGTGAAATAAAACTACTGCGGACGCATCTTCATGACTTCTTCATCAGAAGGCAAAAAGTCTTCACCTTTCTTGTATTCCCAGTCCACCAGAATACCGGCTCCGTCTTTCAGTGCGGTGGTACCGACGAACGCACCCATAGTTGCCTGATGATCTATGTCGCGAAAGTGAATCGGACCAACCGGGGTGTCTACATCAAGCCCTTTAAAACCTGCAATCAACGCGTCGGTTTCGGTAGACCCTGCACGGGCGATACCCGCCGCAATAGACTGTACGGTCATATAACCAACCAGTGAGCCGATACCCGGACGCTCATCGAATTTCCCCATGTAAGAGTCGACAAAACTTTTGTTGGAACCCTCTTCAAAGTCGTACCACGGGTACCCTGTTACGGTCCAGCCTTCGGGCGCCTCGTCTTTTAAAGGATCAAGATACTCGGGCTCACCGGTGAGCAACCCGTAAACATCGCGACCATCAAAAAGCCCTCTGGTGGTACCTTCGCGAACAAACTTGGCAAGATCCCCACCAAAAGTAACGTTGTAAATGGCATCGGGCTTGGCTCTTTCAATTGCCTGTACCTCGGCACCCGCATCTATCTTGAACAGTGCCGGCCACTGCTCGGTTACAAACTCAACATCGGGGCGCAAAGCCGTGAGGGCTTTTTAAATGCTGCGACCGCGTCTTTACCATAGGCGTAGTTTGGCGCAATAGTCGCGTAGGTTTTAGCATCGGTTTTCGATGCGGCTTCAGCCAGCATGGCAGCCTGCATGTAGGTAGATGCACGCAAACGGAACGTGTAGTCGTTACCTTTTTCCCACACAATTGAATCTGCCAGCGGCTCTGCAGCCAGATAAACAAATTTCTTTTCCGCTGCCAGCGACGATATCGCCAGACCGATATTGCTTAAGATCGTGCCGGTTATCATCACCGTGCCTTCGCGCGTCATGAGCTCTTCGGCAATTTTAACTGCCTCGCCGGGTTTGCCCTGGTCGTCACGAAAAACAAACTCAAGCGGCTTACCCAGCACGCCACCGGCCTCGTTTACTTCTTCGAGTGCGAGCTCAATGCCTTTTTTATACGGGCCTGCAAAAGCTGCCAGTCTTTTATAGTGATTGATCTCACCGATTTTGATGGTGTCTGCAGTCGTTGCGGTTACCGGCAAACCGGCCACTACGGTTATTGCTGTGGCCATTGCCGCGGTACGGGCAATACCTGCCAGAAAATTGCGTTTTGATAGCTTCATTGGTTTCCTCCGTCGGTTGGACGATTGTGACACGGTCGGGATGCGGGTGATACAGGAATCACAACACATCAATGGTGTATGAAAGTCGGGCGTTCGGGCTCCCCCAGATCTTCCGTGCTTTCAGCATCCAGCAGGTCTCTTATGCGGCGACGATAGACCAGCGGCCCTTTATCAATGGCAAGGCGAATCGGCTTACGCTTTTGCGGCAATTGTTCCTGCTCTTCAATGGCCTCCAGAATTGCTTTATCTTCATCAAAGGCAATACGAAACATGGCATCCATTTTATTCGAGGCGTCTTCATCCCCGACAGCAGCGTTACGAATATGCATCCAGCGATCAATAGTGTAATGCTCGTTCACCGGGGTTAGGAAATGCAGAGCAAAAATTCGCACTCCCTCACCGCGTTGCTCTTCCGGCAGGTTTAACGCAGCATCGGCACTGCCAAAATCTATCACGGCAATTGAAGGCAGGTGCAGGTAGTAGTAGTGCCATCGATCCACGTTGCCCTTAAAGTTGCCGAAGTTTTTGAAAAACCCTACCGGCTCAGCGTCTCTTATCCAGCGCCATGCCACCAGAACCTCGCCGCGTGTATCTACGTGAACTGGCACGTTTTCACTGGCGCTGTTACCTAATGTTGTGGGGTGCACAAAACTGACGTGCGCCGGGTCGACAAGGTTTTCGGCAACATTGAGATAATTCGCCTTCAGGTGCAACGCATCGCCCTGGTGAGCATGCCAGCCTGAATCGCTAAGCTCCGGCATGTCGAACACCTTACTTTCATCGGCCTTTGTGCGATCGCCCATCCAGATAAACACAATGTTGTTTTTCTCGACAACGGGGTAGTTGTCAACATAAGCGGTTGACGGCAGGTTATCCTGCCCCGGAATGCGCACACAGGCACCGGTACAGTCGAAAGTCATGCCGTGGTAACCGCACTGAATATCATCACCAATACGCTTGCCTTTGGACAGCGGCATTTGCCGGTGCGGGCAGCGATCTTCAAGCGCCACTACTGTATTTGCAGAAGTGCGGTACATCACCAGATGCTGCCCGAGAATAGTTACCCGCTGCAGTTCATTGCCGAATTCCGAACTCCAGCCGGCGACATACCATGCGTTTTTTACAAACACAGCGATCCTCCGGCGGTGACTGTGTAGATGCTCATGGTCACATACTATCAAGACGGACGGTAAAAGTGTCAATCCTGAGCGATATCCACTATGCGACAACGAACCTTGTATGCTTAACCCTGTCAAGGGAGGCAGGCACATACACCGTCGCGGTGCCGCCGTGACTCTCTGCGCACCGACAGTGTCACAATGGCAACAAGGCAACTGTTCCGGCAGGGTATCACCCTGCCCGGCCAGGTAGTACTTTTAAAGGGGATTTGACTTAGCTACTCGTTTAGCCAACCATCAATAGGTACAGACAACATACACTTTCCCGAGGACTGCTGCATTGACCTATCTAGTCAGGCTACTAATTATCGCCACAGTATTCTCACCGCTGCAAACCCTGCATGCCAATGGACCATGGAACGGCAAGCCTGCCGCAGTGGTGCTGACTTACGACGACGGACTCAACGTTCACCTCGATACGGTTGTTCCGCTGTTAAACAAACACAACCTGAAAGCAACGTTTTATGTCACCGGCACCGCAGGCAGCGTCGGTAAGCGCCCTAAAGACTGGAAGCGGGCTGCCAGTGCCGGTCATGAGCTTGGCAACCACACAATGATCCACCCCTGCTCTGCCGGTTTACCGGGGCGGGACTGGGTTAAGCCGGATAAAGACCTCGATCAATATACTTACGATAAATTTCTGCAGGAAATTACCACGGCAAACCGTGTGCTGGGTGCGATAGATAACAACAGGCGCAGAACTTTTGCCTACACCTGCGGCGATAAAAAAGCCGGTGAAGTTTCCATTGTCGAGGCAGTGAAAGATCAGACCGTTGCAGCCAGAGGTGTCGACGGCGGAATCAACCGTCCGGGGCAGATAAACCTGTTTAACCTGCTAGCCTATTCAGTGTCGGGGCAGCGTTTTGAAGCACTGCAGGCCGAAGCCGACAAAGCTCTGCAAAACAACGGGCTGCTGATTGTTTTGTTCCATGGTGTTGGCGGTGAACACGGGTTAAATATCGAACGCAAAGAACATCAGAAGTTTATTGAGTATCTTTCCAGTCGACAGGACGAGTTCTGGGTTGCAACCCTGCTGGATGTTGCAGACTATATTAACGAAAACGATTTGTAAGAAGCTCCATCAACTGCACAGGAATACACTGGCTTCAGCCAAATGCTTCTGTGATTCACAAGTGCATCAGTCAGACTGAAACAACTCCGAAAATAACCGCTCTGATTCTGCCAACCCCTGATCTGTCAAAACGACTGACTTCTGCTTACCAACCGGATCGAGGATGTAGCCTTTCGCATGAAGTCTGTTCATCACTTCAAAATCCAACCCCTTCCATGCCCGGCACTCGTCATGCAGTGTTAGCTGCAGCAACGCCAATACGGTTTGGTCTATCTTTTCCTCATCAATTTCCATCGTTTTACCTGTAAGATTACAGTAGTAGTCTCAGCAGCACTCTACAACCGGCCACCACCTGAAGGCAAGTCGGCGGCACAGGACGGTTATTTCCGTTACTCGCGTACGCTTGCAATAGTCACAGAAGCCAGGACCTCAATGTTCGATCTGCTCCCCGAAACAGGCCCGTGGTTATTGTGCGCAGCAGCAGTACTGATCGGCACCACACTGCAGCGTCTCTCCGGTGCCGGCTTCGGCATGATCGTCGCACCAATCATGACACTGGCCGCCCCGTCATGGGTGCCCGGAACCGTGTTGTTAACCGGCTTTATAGTCGGCCTCGGCTCGGTAATGTCAGCAAGAGATGCAATTGTCCTAAAAGATCTGGTACCGGGGTTTTCGGGCAGGTTACTGGGCGCGATAGTGGCAGCCTCTGTCGCAAGCCTGGTGGTGGGTTCGGCGGCACTGCCGGAGTGCTCGAGGCTGTGATCAAGCGCGACCAGCTCATCGCTGACACGGCGCAGGCCGTGATGGGCGAGCAAAAAAGCCCGTGCCATTGCAGGCGCATTGCGTGCGACCAGCTCCAGATCCTGATGGCTCGGGGGCTGGCTGCTGAACAGAGGATCTGCCAGCGCCTCTGCCATGTCGGCCATCAAGCGATCAGCCTCGCTGTCTGACAGGGTCGCAATATCAACTGAAAAACGTTCTGCTAGCGCGAGCAATACCGGAGCGCTGGCATGGCGGTGGTTGTTTTCGAGCTGATTGAGGTAGCTGGTTGAGAGCCCTAACTGTTGGGCAAACATCGCTTGGGTGAGCTTGCGCGACTCCCGGATATCGCGAAGGCGGCGGCCAATGAACAATTTACGTG
>CAYZVB010000217.1:8329-9582 GCA_964481315.1 uncultured Granulosicoccaceae bacterium | reverse complement strand
GGTGCTGACACTCGATCTGGATAACCCCGACCTGCACGTGCCCATAGCGGACGACCACACCCTCTGCAGTCAGTACGATGATTAACGCTTTCTATGCCGTGTTGCGCCGGGACTTAATGGTTGCTGCGCGTCGCCGCAGTGACTGGCTCAATCCGCTGGTGTTTTACGTCATTGTAGTGACGCTGTTCCCGCTGGGCATAGGCCCGGACGGTGATTTGCTGCGTCAGATTGCCCCCGGCGTGCTGTGGGTGGCAGCTCTGCTTGCAACTTTGCTGGCGACTGAAGGTCTGTTTCGCTCTGACTTTGACGACGGCTCGCTAGAGCAGTTGATCATTTCCGGCCAGCCGCTCACGGTACTGGTACTTGCCAAAGTTCTGGCGCACTGGCTGATTACCGGACTGCCGCTGATTTTGCTGTCGCCACTGATGGCCATTATTCTGCAGCTGAAACTCTCTTCTATACCTGCCTTGTTGGCTTCTCTGTTGCTCGGTACACTCACGCTCAGCCTGATCGCCGCAATTGGCGCGGCGTTAACAGTCAGCTTGCGACGCGGTGGCGTGTTACTGGCACTGCTGATACTCCCGCTTTTTATTCCGGTGCTGATCTTTGGCAGCAGCGCAGTGCTGGCGGCCGAAGGTGGTTTTGCGATTGAGGCGCAGTTATCGCTGCTCGGTGCGCTTTTTTTGCTGGCACTGGCGTTTTCACCGCTCGCGATCGCGGCGTCACTGCGAATCATTTGGGAATAGAACTGTCTATGCAAGTCAGGCGTAATACATCCAGTTATTGCAACGGAGAATCACACTAAGTGTTTCGATGGTTTCACAGGCTCGCCTCGCTGAAAAATTTCTATCGGCTGGCAGAGATAATCACCCCGTGGCTGGGCTTTTTATGCGCAGGATTGCTGCTTGTCGGGCTGTACCGTGGCTTATTTGTCGCACCCACTGACTACGAGCAGGGCGAGAGCTATCGGATTATCTATGTGCATGTGCCGTCAGCATGGATGTCGATGTTTGTGTATATGGTGATCGCTTTCTGCAGTGGTATTTACCTGGTATGGAAGATGAAACTTGCCGATATCGTCGCGCAGGCTTCCGCACCAATGGGGGCTGCCTTCACATTTCTGGCACTTTGTACCGGTTCTTTGTGGGGTAAACCAATGTGGGGTACCTGGTGGGAGTGGGATGCCCGTATGACCTCGGAATTGATTTTGTTATTTTTGTACATCGGCTACATGGCGCTTCGCAATGCGCTTG
>CAYZVB010000217.1:0-8319 GCA_964481315.1 uncultured Granulosicoccaceae bacterium | reverse complement strand
CCGGTGCCAAGGCCGCTGCTATTCTGGCGCTGGTCGGGGTAGTGAACATTCCGATCATTCACTATTCGGTAGAGTGGTGGAACACGCTTCACCAGCCTGCCTCAATCACCAAATTCGACACGCCGTCTATTCACATCAGCATGCTCATACCGCTGTTGCTAATGGCGCTTGGCTTCACGCTTTTTTATATCGTTAATATGCTGTCCCGTACGCGGAGCTTGATTTTAGAACGCGAGGCTAATACATCGTGGGTACGCAGTCGGGTGCAGGAGAACAAACTGTGACAGAATTTTTTGCGATGGGAGGCTATGCCTTCTACGTCTGGAGCTCGTTCGGGCTGACTTTTCTAGTGATGGCGGCGATAGTGTTGAATTCAATGCTGCAGCGAAAACGCGCTATTGCGTTAGTGAAACGCAAGGCACAACTGAAACCAAACAGCGATCCGGTAACAGGCAAGTGAATCCGAAACGCAAACAAAAACTGATTCTCGTGTGCGCGATGGTAGCAGTAGTGGGCCTGGCGGCTGCACTGTTTCTCAACGTGTTCAAAAGCAACATTCAGCTCTTCTATACACCGACCGAGGTGGCTGACGGACTGGTGCCGGAAGGGGCAGAATTTAAAGTGGGCGGGCTGGTGGCGGCTAACAGTGTTGTTCGCGAAGGTGACGGTCTGACGGTTGAGTTTCTGCTAACCGACAACGCCAAAACGGTCCCGGTACAGTACACCGGTATTCTCCCTGATCTTTTTCGCGAGGGGCAGGGCACAGTGTCTGTTGGCAAGCTAAACAGCGATGGTGTGTTTGTCGCCTCTAAGGTGCTTGCCAAGCACGATGAGAACTATATGCCACCTGAAGTGGCTGAGGCACTCGAGAAGGCCAAAGATAAATCCTCCTACGGTGGCGAGGCTGCTCACGGCAGTCAAACGGTGATAATGCAATGATCGCTGAACTTGGCCACTTTTCATTAATACTATCGTTATGTGTGGCTGTGATCATGGCGATAGTGCCAATGATCGGCAGCTTTACCGGTCACACCTCGTGGATGGCACTGGCGCGTCCGGCAGCGCATGTGCAGCTGCTGCTGGTTGGTATTTCCTATGCGGTGCTGACTCACGCATTTCTGGTACACGACTTTTCGATTAAGTATGTCGCCAACACTTCCAACCTGACCTTACCGCTCATCTACCGAATCTCCGGTGTGTGGGGGTCGCATGAGGGATCATTACTGTTGTGGATGCTGGTACTTGCGATCTGGACTGCAGCGGTAGCGCTTTTCAGTCGCAGTATGCCGCTGCAAATGATTGCCCGGGTGCTGGCTGTCATGGGCGCAATAAGCGTTGGGTTTTTGTTGTTTATTCTACTTACGTCTAACCCGTTTGATCGTTTGCTGCCTGCACCGGCCAACGGACAGTCGCTGAACCCGCTGCTGCAGGACTTCGGCCTCGCGGTACACCCGCCTATGCTTTACATGGGCTACGTCGGGTTTTCTGTGGCGTTTGCGTTCGCCATTGCCGCACTGATCGGTGGCAGGCTTGATATGGCATGGGCCAGATGGATGCGCCCCTGGACCAACATTGCGTGGGTGTTTTTAACCATTGGTATTGCGCTTGGCAGTTGGTGGGCATACTACGAACTTGGCTGGGGCGGCTGGTGGTTCTGGGATCCGGTCGAAAATGCTTCGTTTATGCCGTGGCTTGTCGGCACTGCTCTTATCCACTCGCTGGCGGCTACTGAAAAGCGCGGGGTTTTTAAAGCGTGGACAGTGCTGCTCGCGGTAACCGCATTTTCTTTAAGCCTGCTCGGTACCTTTCTGGTGCGCTCCGGTGTGCTTACGTCGGTTCATGCATTCGCCAATGACCCTGAGCGAGGTGTTTTTATTCTGGGCTTTCTGGGCTTTGTGGTTGGTACTTCACTTATCCTATATGCGTGGCGTGCACCGAAACTGCGTGCCACCAGTGAATTCACGCTTGAATCACGTGAGTCGGGCCTGCTGTTTAACAATGTGGTGATGGTGGTGATTTGTGCCAGTGTACTGATGGGAACGCTGTATCCGCTGGTACTTGATTCTCTTGGCATTGCCAAGCTATCGGTCGGCGCGCCTTACTTCAACTGGATATTTCTGCCGCTGCTTGCCATTACCGCGCTTGTGGTTGGCGTTGGTGCGCTTGCCCGGTGGAAGCGTGACAACCTGCTGGAAATTCTTGGCCGTGTGCGCTGGGCAGCCGTCGTAAGTGTTATTGGCGGGTTGGCTGTGCCGTTTACTATGGGGCAATTTAATCTGCTTGCCGCCCTTGGTATTGCGCTGTCCCTGTGGGTATTGCTGACTTCAGTGCAGGGCATATGGGAACGCATTCGGAATCGAAAAAATAAGCTTACTGCTTTGTTTTCCACACCAGCCGGATTCTGGGGGATGACTATGGGGCATGTCGGCATTGCTGTGTTCGGTGTGGGTGTCAGTATGACTTCGTTGTACAGCATTGAAACCGATCTGCGAATGGCGCCGGGGCAAACAAAAGAGCTGGCCGGTTATCAGTTCAGATTCGACGGTGTAGAGAAGGTGCAGGGGCCGAATTACATCGCCGATGAAGGCAGGTTACTTGTTACCCGCAATGGCAATGAAATAACCACGCTCGCGGCACAGAAGCGTGAGTATGACAGTGGTCAGATGACCATCATGACTGAAGCCGCTATTGATGCAGGTGTTACACGTGACCTTTACTTTGCACTGGGTGAATCACTGGACGATGGTGGCGCCTGGAGCATGCGAATCTACTACAAGCCGTTTATCCGCTGGATATGGCTGGGTGCGTTTATTATGTCACTCGGTGCACTGCTGGCGGTTATGGACAAACGCTATAGACGGTCACCGGTAAAAGTCACCTCTAAGGCGCCGGCCGGTGCCGCCACTGTGGTGGCTCAATGAGGTTTGCGCTGCCACTGATTGTTTTCGCGGCAATTGCCTGGTTTCTTTACGCAGGGCTTGGGCGTGATCCACGGGAGGTGCCTTCGCCATTGATTGGCAAGGCAGCGCCCGAGTTTACGCTGCCGGTGCTAAAGCAACCCGATCAACAGTTCTCTCCGGCGCAAATGCAGGGCAAGGTGTGGCTGTTTAATATCTGGGCAACCTGGTGTGCTGCGTGCCGTGTCGAACATCCGCTACTGGTGCAACTTGCACGCAGCGGCGAAGTTGACATTGTCGGGCTCAACTACAAAGACGACTCCGTCAGTGCCAAACAATGGCTGGCTGAGCTCGGTGATCCATACGTTATGACTGCAGTTGATCTTGATGGCAGGGTTGGTATTGACTGGGGTTTTTACGGTGCACCGGAAACATTTGTTATCGATGCTGAAGGTATTGTCAGGCACAAACATATTGGTCCGGTAAGTCCGCAGGATCTAACTGAAACTATATTGCCGCTTGTCGCACAACTGCGTGAGGACATGAAGTGATTGCACGTACTGTTGCCCTACTGATGTTATTGATTGTATCGACAGGCGGCCACGCGCAGTCGGTGTTTGCCGAGTATGAGTTTGAAACTGATGCTCAGCACAAAGATTTTAAATCGCTGACCGCGCAGCTGCGTTGTCTGGTCTGTCAGAACCAGAATATTGCCGATTCTAACGCGCCGCTTGCCCAGGATCTGCGTCGGGAAATCCACGAAATGCTTACTCGTGGAGAAAGTAAAAAAGACGTTATTGATTTCATGGTTCAGCGCTATGGTGAGTTTGTCCTGTATAAGCCGGTCATGAGTCTTAAAACACTGGCGCTTTGGTTCGGGCCGCTGCTGTTTTTTATTATCGGTGTACTTGTGCTGTGGCGGCTGACCAAAAAACAAAACACTTCTGCTGTCGACGGTCCCGATCGACATGCGATGGCGCAGGCACGCCAGCTACTCGATGGCGCTGACGACAAGCCTGCCCAATCTGTTACGAAACAAAGCGGCTCCTGAGTCGCTTTTGCTGACCATTTTCCGGAGATCACCACACTCGTGATTGTTTTTTTTCTATTAGCGGCGTTGCTGGTAGTAGCTGTGCTTGTGCTGTTGCTGCCTGCGGCCGGTAGATTTCAAAACAGCGTTGACCGGCGTGAGATCAACATTTCCATTGCGCGTGCTCAACTCGCCGAACTTGTGCAAAAGCAACAGGACGGCGAACTTGCAGAGACCGAGTTTCAACTTGAAAGAGAAAGGCTTGAACGCGAACTTGCCGGTGATTTGGCTCAGCGCGAAGCACAGCTTCAGGATAACTCCGGGCGCTGGATTGTCTGGCCGCTTGCGGCACTGATTCCGGTAATGGCCGGTGTGGTCTACATGATCGTCGGTACACCTGCCGCCATTGACCCCGCGAACCGTCAGGCAGTTGCGCAACCGCCGGCACAGACCGCACAACAAACACCGGATATGCGCGATGTTGTGGTGCGTATTAAAGAACGTTTGGAGCAGCAGCCGGACGACGCTACCGGTTGGTTTATGCTCGGCAGAGCGCACATGGCACTGGCAGAATACTCCGAAGCCGTGGTAGCCATCAGGCGCGCTAATGAACTGACCGGTGACAACCCGGAGATCATGGTGCGACTGGCTGATGCTATTGCCATGAGTCAGGGTGGCAGCATGGCGGGTGAACCGGAACCACTGCTGGTAAAAGCGTTAGAGATGCAGCCGGGTAATCTGCAGGGCCTTTGGCTGCTGGGTATTGCACAAAACGAACGTGCCGACTATGCCGGTGCTGTTGGTACCTGGCAGAAGTTGCTGCCGTTATTGTCGGAAGATCCACAATCGGCCCGTGAAATTCAGTCGCTGATCAACGGCGCGCAGGACGCGCTGGTGCAGTCTGGCGGTGAGGTAAATGCCGCGGCCGATACTAATACCGCAGCACCGGCTGCGGAAACATCGGGAGCTGCATTGACAGTTGATGTATCGGTGGCGGCGGACGTTGCAGACGGTCTTGGTGCAGATACGGTAGTGTTTGTTTATGCCAAGGCAGCCAGCGGCCCGCCAATGCCGCTGGCTGTGGCGCGCAAAACACTGGGAGAACTTCCTTTCACCGTGGTGTTGTCAGATGAAGACGCAATGATGCCGGCAATGAAACTCAGCGCTTTTGATCAAGTGGTGGTGGGGGCGAGGATCTCACGCAGTGGTAATGCGATAGCCGAGAGCGGTGATATCTTTGCCGAGTCGGGCAGTATTTCAAATACGCAGCAACAGCCGGTAGTGATTGAAATTAAAGAAACTGTGCAGTAACTAGTGTACTGGATCAAACAGTGTAGTTACATGACCACACTATCTGATCCAGCACACTAGCGCCTGATCCTTAATAGGCACAAGTTAATTGCAACACAACTGAAAACTATGTTTTCAGTGTTACACGCAGTGTCAGGTTAACTGCTAAATTGCGGCTACAAAGTCCGCAATTGCGGCGTCGCCGCGGGCAGCGGCGGTACCAGCGTCGTTGCACTTTACGTATAAGGCATCGAATAAAGGCTACTAGGGTTATGCAAACATATAAACACTGGCACTTAAAACGCGATAGCGACGATATCGCCTGGCTGACCATAGACCGTGATGGCGAAAGCACCAACACACTTGGTCGTGAAGTTATTGAGGAGCTCGACGCCATTTTGCAGTCGCTGCATCAGCAGGTGCCGGCGGGCCTGGTGATTATGTCGGCCAAGCAATCGGGTTTTATTGCCGGTGCAGATATACGTGAGTTCGAAGCGTTTACCGAGGCTTCTGCGGTGACCGAACAGGTTAAAAAAGGGCATGCGGTGTTTGCCCGACTTGAAGATCTAAAGTGCCCGACGGTCGCTGCAGTCAAAGGCTTTTGTCTTGGTGGCGGTTATGAGCTTGCGCTGTGCTGCAAGTACATTATTGCACTCGATACTAACGACACTCGTGTAGGCCTGCCGGAAGTGAAGCTCGGTATCATACCCGGTCTCGGCGGTACCGTGCGGTTGAGCGAACGTGTTGGTGGTATGAACGGCATGACGGCCATGCTGACCGGTAAGCTATACCGTGTGCCTCAGGCACGTGCATTGGGCATGATCGATGAGGTCGTTAGCCGTCACGGTGACCTGCGCTGGGCTGCGCGTCGCGCAGTGCTGAAAAAGCGCAAAGCAAAACGTCCGGGAATGGTGGCGCGATTGTCCAACAGTAACATCGCCCGCGATAAGCTTGCCGGTCAAATGGTGAAGAAAACCGCTGCCAAGGCTAACCCTGATCACTACCCGGCACCGTTTGCATTGATTGATTTGTGGAAAGAGCATCGCGGTGATCGCAACGCGATGTTTAATGCCGAGGCTGAACAGATCGGTCAGTTGATGGTTACCCCTGCTGCACGCGGTTTGCAACGCGTTTTTCATTTGATGGAAAGGCTTAAAGGGTTAGGCAAGAAAGAAGACTTTAAGTGCCGTCGTGTGCATGTGATTGGTGCCGGTGTAATGGGAGGTGACATTGCTGCATGGTGTGCCATGCAGGGGATGGAAGTGACCGTGCAGGACCGTGAAATGAAATATATTGAACCTGCCGTAGCGCGTGCCAAAAAGTTGTTTAAGCGTCGTACCAGAACGCCTTACGAAGCCAAAGCAACGGCTGCGCGTTTCATTCCCGATGTTGAAGGCAAAGGCGTGGCACGTGCTGATGTCATCATTGAAGCGATCTATGAAAATGTTGAAGCCAAGCAGGCGCTATACAAGGACATAGAGCCGCGTATGCAGGAGCATGCGGTGCTTGCCACCAATACGTCGGCCATTCCGCTCGAAACACTGTCAACCGTGTTGCAAAACCCGCAGCGCCTGATTGGGCTGCACTTTTTTAATCCGGTAGCAAAAATGCCGCTTGTTGAGGTTGTTCACGCAGAGAATACAGATGCCACCATGATCTCCCGTGGCAGTGCCTTCTGCGGACAGATTAACCGCTTCCCTTTACCGGTAAAAAGCAGTCCCGGTTTTCTTGTTAACAGAGTGCTTGCGCCCTACATGCTCGAAGCAACGAAAATGTTCGACGAAGGTATGAGTATGGAATCTATCGACGCTGCTGCACTGCAGTTCGGTATGCCGATGGGGCCGATAGAACTGGCTGACACCGTTGGTCTTGATGTCGGGCTGAGTGTTGTGAAAAAACTGGGCGGTGACGGCGCGGACAAGGCAGTCGAACGTTTGCAGAAAATGGTTGATGAAGGCGTTCTGGGTAAAAAGTCGGGGCAGGGTTTTTATCAGTGGACTAACGGCAAGCCGGTGAAAAAGGATGGTAAAAGTACGTCATCTGATGAATCGACCGCTGACAGCCAGCCGTCGAAAGAGCAGCTGGACACCATGGCAGAGCGGTTGTTAAAACCGTTTCTCGATGAATGCCGCGCCTGTAGCGAAGAAGGTATTGTTGAAGACGATGACCTGCTCGATGCGGGAATTATTTTCGGCACCGGATTCGCACCGTTTCAAGGTGGTCCGATGCATTATCTAAAAACTCATTCATAACTTGCCGGTTACTGGAAAGTTCAGGGGAACACTATGTCAAATACATTGAGACCTGTCGCCGTTGTCGGCGGGATGAGAATACCTTTCTGTCGTTCAAACTCGGCTTATTCGGGTTTGTCGAATCAGGACATGCTAACAACTGCGTTATCGGGCCTGGTAGATAAGTACAATCTGCAGGGCGAAGTTATAGACGAGACTGTTGCCGGTGCGGTGATTACGCATAGCAGAGACTGGAATCTGGCGCGGGAGTCTGTGTTAAGCACCGGTTTGTCACCGTTGTCTCCGGGGCTGACCATGCAGCAGGCCTGCGGTACCAGCTTGCAGGCGGCGTTAACGTCATCGGCCAAGATTGCCTCTGGTCAGATCGACTGTGCTATTGCGGCCGGCACCGATACAGTCAGCGATGTGCCTATTGTTTTCGGTCGCAAATTCTCGCGTCGTCTGGTGCAGCTTGGGCGCGCCCGCTCTGTGATGGACAAACTTAAGGTGTTGAAAGGTTTTGGCCCCGGTGAGCTCAAGCCGTTACCGCCATCGGTAAATGAACCGCGAACGTTGTTATCGATGGGACAGCACTGCGAGATGATGGCGAAAGAATGGGGCATTACCCGTGAAGCGCAGGACGAACTCGCGGTTAGCAGCCATCTGAGTGCCGCTGCCGCCTATGATGAGGGATTTTTTGATGATCTGATTACCCCGTGCGAAAAAGTCCTACGCGATAACAACATGCGGCCGGACACTTCAGTGGAGGCGCTGTCGGGCCTGCGCAGGGCATATGATAAATCAGACAAGGGCACACTGACCGCCGGCAACAGTACGCCGCTGACTGACGGTGCATCATCGGTATTGCTG
Source organism: uncultured Granulosicoccaceae bacterium (assembly GCA_964481315.1). GTDB lineage: Bacteria > Pseudomonadota > Gammaproteobacteria > Granulosicoccales > Granulosicoccaceae. The sequence continues at coordinate 1 of CAYZVB010000217.1, read as the reverse complement.
G
>CAYZVB010000216.1:0-9610 GCA_964481315.1 uncultured Granulosicoccaceae bacterium | reverse complement strand
CAATAGCGGGAATTGATTTGTCAGCACCGGATTTACGTTCCGGCCAGTTGGAGACACAGATGCAACCCGTCATCGTTTGCGCGCTGTATAAGTTTGTGCGCGTCGAAAATTTTCAGCGCCTGCGCAACCCGTTACTCGATTTGATGCTTGAACATCAGGTCAGGGGCACCATATTACTTGCCAATGAAGGGATAAACGGCACGATTGCAGGTCCTCGCACAGCAATTGATGTGGTATTGCACTGGCTTCGGTCGCAACCGGAGTTCCGCAACCTGGAATGCAAAGAGTCTGTCGCTGAAGCATCGCCGTTTAAACGCTCGCGGGTCAAACTGAAAAAAGAAATAGTCACCATGGGTGTTGAGGGGATTGACCCCACGCTTTCCGCCGGCACCTATGTTGAGCCTGAGCAGTGGAACGAGTTAATCAGTGATCCGGATGTGCTGGTGGTGGATACGCGTAACGATTACGAGTGTGAGGTCGGCACCTTTGAACATGCGCTCAATCCGAATACTGAGAGCTTCAGAGAATTTCCGGCTTACGTGAAATCCGAATTGTTGCCTGATGAAACCAACAAAAAGAAAAAAGTCGCGATGTTTTGCACCGGCGGAATTCGCTGTGAAAAATCGACTGCCTTTTTAAAAGAACAGGGCTTTGAAGAGGTTTACCACCTCAAAGGCGGCATTTTAAAATACCTGGAAAAGGTGCCGGAAGAAGAGTCGTTATGGCGCGGTGAGTGTTTTGTGTTTGATGAAAGAGTCACCGTTAATCACCGGCTTGAAAAGGGCAGTTACGATCAGTGTCATGCCTGTCGGTATCCGATTACTGAAGAAGATAAAAACAGTGAGCACTATATCGCTGGTGCCAGTTGTCCGCGGTGTTTTGACAAGGTAACCGATGAACAAAGGCAGCGTTTTTTAGAGCGCGAAAAGCAGATGCAACTGGCGCGTGAGCGCGGTGAAACGCATATGGGTGAGGACGCACGGGTGGCACTACTGCGCAAGCGTGCCCAAAAGAAGCGGAGATAAGAAGCGGGGATAGAGAAGCGCGGGTAGCGGTGTTGTTGTTTGTGCGTCTTTGAGGTGCTCTGCGTTAGTGGGTCATGCTGTAGATCATGTAGTTAACACCAAGCCGGTATGCAGTGGAAGTATATTCTGAGGCATACTCTTCCATATCAGCATGTTCCCACGCATCGCCAAGGTCAACGTTCCAGTTGATCATCACCATCACACGGCCTTCATCATCGAGAATGGCGCGCCACGCTGGCTCCTGTCGCGACAGGTTGCTTTCGACCACACCACTCGATTTGGTCATCGGACGTTCCCACGTCGCACCATTGTTTAGACACAGTGCACGCAGCCCCGGGATTTGTACGAAATTTTCTATATCGAAGTGTACGTGGAAGACTTCGTGGTCTTTGGGAATATCAACCACTTCGCGGTCGGGAAATATCTTTCCCATCCATTCGAGAAACTTGCCCCACTGGTAGCTGCCGTGAAAGTCATCGACCAGTAAAAAGCCGCCACGCAGTAAATATTCGCGCAGCCGAATGGCTTCAAATTCGGTAAATGATGCAAAGCCCGCTTCAACCATATAAAGCGCCGGGTAGTCGTAGATAGCGCCATCCATTAACGAAATACTTTGCGAGGTATCGTTGGTTTCGATGCGCGTCATGCGTTTGATGGCAGAGATGAAATGCGGGTCGGAGTCCGAGCAGTCAGCCTGCCAGTGCGGGAATCCAACGTAATCACCCAGGTCATGTACAGCAATTGGATTATCGGCAAAAATTAGTCGTGAAAAAGTGAACTCGTATTGAGGTACGGCAGACACCACCAGTGGACACACCGGTCGTTGCGGTGCCACACAAATGCCCTGTTGAGCGGACGCGTTTTGGTTGACCATCAGTCCGAGTAGTGCGGTGGCGATGGTCGATATGATTTTATTTTTCATAACAGCCTGAATGTGGCAGCCCGGTTGGGCGGCGCGTTGGGCCTATTGTAGGTAATACCGTATTTAGTGGCGTTACGCAGCTGATAGTTGCATTGCGAATTCCGGCACGTTTGATTTTTGACACACAGCCGGCAACGGAGCATCACTGATGTGCGTTGTTGTGCAAGATTCGATTCGTTTTGCCGGGTCGGCGCTCTGCCGGAAATGCGACAGGTGAACTTGCAGCCAGGCGCGCAATGACTGACTAGGTTTACGTCTGATGTCCCGCAGCGGTTCGCCGGCCGCTGCGGGAATAATGGGCTAGAAGTTCAGCGAGATGTCGCGGTGATCAGCATCACAGGCCGCAACATACAACGCCTGCTTTTTACTCAGACGCGATTGTTGCCTGACACCGATAGTTGAGCGAATGGTAGATTCGTACTCTGCAACCGGAGCTGCCAGTGAACTTGCAGCAGCGTCACGCCACTGAATCTGTTCGTTGTACTCGTTTTGTGCTTTATCGAGCGCCTTTATAGCTTTTTCAATACTTGGCTTCTTCGCCCTGACAGCTTTTCTGGCCTTGGAGATTTCGCTTTTGATTTTATCCGCCCCGTCGACATTGCCAAACGACTTGCTGGCGGCGGCCAGTATGTCGACAGAGTCTTCCGGCGGGTTGTTATTCACATGTTCGATCAGCGCGGCGATTTCACCATCCATTGCTTTCAGTGCTTCGGTGCCTGCAAGTGTTGCCTGCAGTTCTGCGATCGGTGTGTAGCCCTTATCAGCGGCTCTGCGATATTGCGTGCGCAGGTCACGCTCCTGTTGCTGAAGGCCGGTGAAGTCTGCTCTGGCCTGATCCCAGTCGGCGGGTACTGTGGCTTCGATATCGGCTTTTGCCTGCGTCAGCTCGTCAATGTGGTTTTGCAGCTTTTCACGCGTAGCATCGGTGGCATCGTCCGGCAGGCGACGCAGCTCGGTATCAAGTTCTTTGATTTCCCGGTCAAACTGATTGGCAGCGGTGCGGATATCGCGAACGGTTTCATGTAGCGGACGGAAGTCGTCCGAAGCCGCGTCAATGGCCACTGCAGCCTCATTGGATTGAGCCAGCAGATCAAAGGTTTTCTCTGCTTCATCGAAGCTGCCTTCAACGGACTTTGCCAGTTTTGATGGCAGCATGCTGTAGTCGAGCCCGCGCGCCGTGTTAATCGCACTGCGCAGTTGGGTGCCGTTGTCGGCAAACTGTTCGGTCACATATTGCTCGACGCAGTGTTGCAGTTTCGGGTTGCGTGGAGGCGGCGCTGTTTCTGCAGTTAACTGCAGACGTTTGGGCAGGTAGTTCACCAGTTGCGGGTAATAACCCACAATGCCGAGTGCAATGATTTGCAGCATGATAAACGCAATAACGCCCTTATACATTTGAATGGTTTTAACCGCAGCCGGTGCCACACCGCGCATGTAGAACAGTGCAAAGCCGAATGGCGGGGTAAGGAACGAAGTCTGGATATTCAGACCGATCATGACACCAAGCCATACCGCAGTAATGTTGGCTGACGGGTCGGCCAGAAGTATCGGTGCCACAATTGGCACCACCACCACGGCAATTTCGATAAAGTCGAGGAAGAACCCGAGCACGAAAATTACCGCCATCACGATGATGAACTTGGTCCAGAAACCACCGGGCAGTGCGTTCAGGTAGTCGCGTACCAGTTCTTCACCACCAAAAGCACGAAACGCTGCAGTCAGAATTGCCGCACCCAGCAGAATAATAAATACCAGTGACGTGGTTTTTGCGGTTTCGATCATCACTTCATACAGCGTGTTGTCGATACGCATCACGCGTATTCCGCTCCAGATCAGAGAGATTAACAGCCCGGCAACTGCAATCACCGACAATGTAATACCGAGCCTGTCGTGGTCGGTTTTGATGTCCTTAATGTTGTTGTCGAACATCACCAGAATAATGCCGATGGCAATCAGTGAAATCGTGGCAAGGATGGCCGGCAGGTATTGGCCGCGGCCGCCACGCTTTAGACGATAGCCTGCCATTAACAGTGCACCGGCTGCACCGATAGCGCCTGCCTGATTGACTGTGGCAATACCGCTGATGATAGAGCCGAGTACCAGAAATATGAGTGTTAGCGGCGGTACCAGTGTGGCGAATACCTGGCCGAGGAAAGCTTTGTCGTAGCCGCTTTCGTTGTGTACCGCTGGCGCACTTTTCGGTCTGATGAGTGCGAAAATCAGGATATACAGCATATACAACCCAACCAGTACCAGACCCGGAACAAACGCCCCGAGAAACATTTCACCGGCACTGGTGGAGCTGACGTCAAACTCTGACGGCATGCTGATTTCACCGGTGGAAACCTTGTACAGTGCCTTGCGTGCGGTGCTGGCCTGATCAGTGGCGCTGGCCAGCTGGTCGGCCAGAATAATCAGTACGATCGATGGCGGAATGATTTGCCCCAACGTCCCGGAGGCAGCAATAGTTCCGGTGGCAAGTGACGGTGAATAGTTGTTGCGCAACATCACCGGTAGTGAAATCAATCCCATGGCCACAACGGTTGCACCAACAATACCGGTGGTGGCAGCCAGTAAGGCGCCGACAAATACGACAGATATGCCGAGACCGCCGGGTACCGGACCGAACAGCTTGGCCATGGTTAACAGCAGATCTTCAGCGATCTTGGAACGCTGCAGCATAATGCCCATGAAAATAAACAGCGGAATAGCAATGAGGGTGTCGCGTTCGACTTCCCAGTAAATGCCGCGCAGGTTGGTGACCCCGGCCGACAGCCATTCGCTTGGTCCCCCCTGTGCGAAGTAGGCGTCGACATCACCGCCGGCAAAGATAAATCCGCAGACAGCGGCAATTGCGATAGTCAGGATTGCCGCACCCGGCAGCGCGAATGCCACCGGATAACCCGAGCCCAGGGCCAGGGCAAGAATAATTAATAACAGCGCCAGAAAGATCAGTTCCACAGTAGTCTCTCCTAGTGCGCTATTTCGGTGGCAACTTTACGCGCACCGGGTAATCGACGGTAATCAGCACAGGATTCAAGAAACTGTGCAATGAACTGCAACAACATAGTGATGGCAAATACACCGAGAAAGCCTGCCATTAAATACTTGGTGTACATGCCAAAGCCGGACTGTGACACCTCGTAGTTGGCCAGCGGCCCGTAGATAATGGCCGACTTGCCGCCGAGTCCGATAATAATGATGGTCCAGCACAACGTAATGCCAAAGAAAATCGCACCGAAAGCATTCACAAAACCTTTGCTGCGTTCTTTCATACCGGAGTAGAACACATCGACCCTGACGTGCCCTTCCTGCAACAGCGTATAGGCACTGGCGAACAGGAACAGTGCGGCGTACCAGAAGCGCACCAGATCACCCATAAATGCCTGTTCGTAACTGAAAATAAAACGCGTAATCACGATCGCTAGTTCTGCTATCACAATGAGCAGTGCCAGCCAGTGGAATCCGAGTGTGCGGGTAAATGCACCGAATACAAAACCCAGTAATAACAGAGGCAGGTGAACGGTTGGGCCTCTGTAGTGTGAACGGCCAAGGTCTTTGGCCATCTGTTCGCTGACCACCTGTGGCAGCAGCCCTTCAACACGTAAAAAAGAAATTGCCATATCCGCCAGGCCAATAAAAAGCACCGCCCAGAACAGCGACCGGACCAGATAAGTGTTTATTGCGGTAATGGTGTTGGCGTCGTCTCTGATGCCGCGCGGTCGTTTGGTGACGAAGAACCAGGCAAACGCCAGTGCCGCAATATAGATCAGCAGTTGCACCCACACCTGCCAGCCGCCTTCGGATGAGAACAGCTTTGCCACACCCGGCCATTTGGCTGCATGCACCAGCGTGTTGTTGATTAGATAGGCCACCAGAAACGCTAACATTGTCCAGCTGAACAGACGGCTGAGCGTATCTGCTTTGGTGGCACCGGCGGGTGCATCGGGAGAGGCGATTTCCATCCTGCTAGCTCTTTATAGAATGGGTGAAAACAAAACGCCGCGCAGAAGAACTCTGCGCGGCATCGAAACGGGGGCAGCGAGTAGCTGACTGCACCCCGCAATACTGCCGTACTAGATATCCAACACGCGGTTGCGTTCGTTGGAGAAGCCGACTTCAGCGATCTTCAGGTAGGCACCCATTTCACGCAGGTTGGCCTGGAAGCTGTCGTCGATTTTTGCAGCCAGTGCGCTGTGATCGCGAGTTTCTTCGAATACTTCTGCAGCAGCTTCACCAAAGCTGTCGTAGATTTCTTCGCTGAAAGTACGCAGCTCGACGCCGTGGTCGTTAACCATACGCGCCAGGTACTCACCGTTGTTGGCAATGGCTTCTTCAGGCTGTGCAGCATTCTCTTCCATACAGGCGGCTTCGATGACTGCCTTTTCCCAGCTGCTGCGCTTGCCCCACCACTCGGCGTTCATGCCGAATGCCAGACCACCACCCGGCTCATGCATGCCCGGTGAGTAGTAGTACTTGGCTGCTTCGTAGAACTTCATGAAGTAGTCGTTGTAGGGACCAACCCACTCAGTGGCGTCGATAGCGCCGGATACCAGGTTCTCATAGATCTGGCCGCCTGGCAGAGACACAGGTGATGCACCCAGCTTAGCCATGACGTCGCCGCCGAGGCCCGGGATACGCATTTTCAGACCTTTGAGGTCATCTGCGGTTTCGATTTCCTTGTTGAACCAGCCGCCCATCTGTGTGCCGGTACCGCCGCAAGTCAGTGCCTTCAGGCCGAACTCGCCTGACAGCTCATCCCACAGTGCCTGTCCGCCTTTGAATTTGATCCATGCGTTCCACTCAGGGTTGGTCATACCGAAAGGTACGGCAGTGAAGTAAGCGAAGCCCGGGTGCTTGCCTTTCCAGTAGTAGTCGGCTGCGATGTATGCCTGGCTGTTTCCACCGGCAACTTCGTCGAATACGTCAAATGCACCGACACGCTCACCGGCGGCGAAGTATTGAGTTTCGATTTTGCCTTCAGACAATTCGGTGATGCGAGCGGCGAGGCGTTGAGCACTCAATCCCAGGCCGGGGAAGTCACGTGGCCAGGTTGAAACAATGGTCAGTTCGGTTTTGGACTGGGCAATTGCCGGTGCGGCAAGAGTACTGGCTGCCGCTGTGGCGCCGGCCACCGCGCCGGTTTTTATAAAGTCACGTCTTTTCATTATTAGCTGATCTCCAACAGGTTGTTTTCCAGGAACATAGTTTCTAGCAATGGAGGCTCGTCGCGCGTCGCAGGGACAACAGTTGGATCCGGCGGCGGGTAACGAATTGCTGCCCGAGAGTAACATTTTTTTACCCGTCTGGGATAACCGATTCGATGGCTTTGCGGCCGGATTCTACAGTTGCCGGCCGGTGCGCGAAGCGCCGGGTGGAGCGGCTGCAGGCTCGCCTAATATTGCCGGAGGATTCTCAGGTAGGTGTCGGGATCTTTAATAAATGTGAGTGAGCCTTCCTGAGGGAAGTGCATGTCCTGCAATCGTGACAGCCAGAACCGTAGCGCGGCAGTTTTTACGGCGTCGTACCATGCGGCCTTTTCGTTATTTTCGAATGGTCGAAGGGCCTGGTAGCTGTCGAGCAGTGCCGTTGCATTGTCTTCTATTACGTTGCCGCTGTCGTCGCGGCACCAGTCGTTGTAAACGATCGCCAGATCGTAGAGCATGCAGCCGTCGCAGGCGTAGTAGAAGTCGATAATGCCGCCAATCGTATTGTCTTCGAACAGCACGTTGTCACGGAACAGGTCTGCGTGAATGATGCTTCTGGGCAACTGATCAAGTGCGCCGGTTGCCATGGCATTTTGCAGTAGCGCACGTTCGTCCGAATTGAGTTTTGGCATTACCTGCTGTGCCGTGCGTTCGCGCCAGTCCGGTCCGCGTGAGTCGGTGCGAAGCGGTTGGTAGTCGCGACAGACAATGTGCATTTTTGCCAGCATCTCACCTAACAGGCTGCATTCGTGACTACCAACTTCAGTTTTTTCTTTACCGGCCAGGCAGCGTACAAGGGTGGCGGGTTTGCCGTACAGTAAAGTGGTGTAGTCGCCGTTGTCTGCCAGCATTGGCTCGGCACACGGTAAATGAGCGCTGTCGAGGAAACTCAGCAACTGCATAAACCATTCGACGTCTTCGGCGGTTTCGTGCTCGACAATGGTCAGCACGTAGCGGCCGGTATCGGTGTCGACAAAATAGTTGGTGTTGGTGATACCCGATTGAATACCACAGTAACTGACGAGGCGCCCGGCGGTGTACCGACCCAGAAAGTCTTCCAGGTCAGGCTGGCTGATGGTGGTGTAGACAGACATGCGTGTTGACTGATAACGCCCTTAGATGTCCATCGAAATATCGTCGTTGGCAAAAACGGTGTCCATATCGACGCCTTCGTAGAAGTCGAAAATTTTCTCGATGACTTTGTCCGGGTCGTCTTCGATGGTAAACAGGTCAAGGTCGGTTTCGCTGATGGTGCCGGCGGCCAGCATGGAGTCGCGAAGCCAGTCGACAAAGCCGTCCCAGAACTCGTGTCCGACCAGAACTACCGGAATTTTCCGCGACTTACCGGTTTGAATTAGCGTGAGAATTTCGGCCATCTCATCCAGCGTACCAAAGCCGCCTGGCATAACAACATAGGCCGAAGCGTACTTTACAAACATCACCTTGCGAGCGAAGAAGTACTTAAAAGTGATGGCAATGTCCTGAAAAGGATTGCCGGACTGCTCAAAAGGCAGCTGGATGTTAAGCCCGACGCTGGCAGATTTACCGGCGAATGCCCCTTTGTTGGAGGCCTCCATAATACCCGGGCCGCCGCCGCTGACAACAGCAAAGCCGGCGTCTGAAAGTTTGCGTGATATTTCTTCGATGAGCACGCAGTATTTATGCTCCGGAGCAAATCTGGCCGAGCCGAACACACTGACAGAAGGGCTGATGGCGGCGAGCTTTTGAAAACCCTCGACAAATTCAGCCATGATCTGAAAAATTTTCCAGGATTCCCGGCTAAGCGCATGGTCGACATCTGCGGAATGCTGCAGTTGAGGCTTGCGTTTGATATGTGGTCTGTCCATTTAATTCTGGCTTTTGTAACTGTTAATGAATTGCCGTGCTGACCGGTGCCGGAGTGTTTTGAAAACGGGCCTAATGGAGGGAACTATGCGAACAGGCGCATTGTAACCGAATTCGACACCGGGCTTGCTCACCACTCGTTAACGATCGGCGCAGGCGTGTTTGTATCTATGTTTGTATCAATCGGTGCTTCGACAACATTGCGCATGCCGGAATCCGGCGTCGTCAACCCGGGCATTGTACCGGTCCGATCAGAAAATCCGCTGTGCAAGTAAATCGCCGACGCGATATGCTCGCGTCATCGACAACAATCCGGGTAACCCCATGTCCGAATCGCCTCCTCTGATACTGGTCGACGGATCGTCGTATCTGTTCCGGGCCTTTCATGCCCTGCCGCCACTGACCAACTCTGAAGGTGAGCCGACCGGTGCAATGCTTGGCGTAATAAATATGCTGCGCCGTCTGATCGAAACTTATAAACCGACACATATGGCGGTGGTATTCGATGCCAAAGGCAAAACCTTTCGCAACGATCTTTACGCCGAGTACAAGGCCACACGACCGCCCATGCCAGATGACCTGCGAGCACAGATTGAGCCATTGCACCGGAT
>CAYZVB010000215.1:0-9727 GCA_964481315.1 uncultured Granulosicoccaceae bacterium | reverse complement strand
TGGTCGAGTTCGTGTTCAGCGTCATCAGCAGCGTGGTGAGTTTGAAGTTCGCCCCCCAGATACCAAACACAAACGCCAGAAAAATCAGGGTGAAGGCGATGGGAAAGCCGATGAAAATCACAAACAGCATAGCGCCGAGCATAATCAGACCAATGACTGGCTTGGGCAGATTTGGCCTTGCACTCATGACATCGGTAAACCAGGCGCCACCGGGAACAATATCCGGCGCGAACACAGCCAGCACCAGCCACAGCAGCAGGATCAGATAGATTGGCAGCGCGCGGACAAACCAGCGCTCACGGGCCTTGCCCATTTTGTGGAAGGCGCGAAAAATCTCGGGAATGCCCTGCAGCATCAACAGGAAAGCACCGACAGGCATAGCGAGGCGCGCTGGCCAGAGTAACGGCCCCCAGGCGCTGTCGACCTGCATCGTTTCACCAGCCGTTAGCGTCTCTTTAAAGGCTGCCCACATGCCGATGGGCTGATCGCCGGCACTCGCAGCCATTCGAAGCGCTTCCCACCATTCACCAACAGAAACGTTGGATCCGGCAAATGAGGTCCACCAGAACTGCGAGGATACCAGTGCAAAGAAGATCATTGATGGAATGAAAAACAACAGGTACAGCGTGGCGTCGACCGTTGCCTGTGTTTTGTCCGACCAGAACCGGTAGAGGAAATCGGCACGGATGTGCACACCGCGCATGAGTCCGTAACCGGCGGCTGCCATAAACAGAACCCCCGCTATCATGCGACTGGTGTCGTACACCCATAGCGTTGGTCCAAGATTTAAAGAACGTGCTAAATCTTCAAAGCCTGCGTTTTGCAGGATAGAAAATGAGTTACGCGAAATGACTTCGAACACTACCACTGCGATCAGTGGCACTAGTAAAAGCGCAATAAGTTGACCGGCACGGTAGTTAAGCTTATCGATAGCAGCTGTGATCGGGCGCTGCCAGGGAGTCATGTCCGCGGGGGTTTCACCGGGGGCTTCGGCGCGTCGTTCGGCGATTAGCTCGTCCGCGATTTCCAGATCGTCTGGATTCGGTTCCTCGGCCATAGGTTGTGATGTTTCCCAGGTTAAACGTGGATAGGTATTCCGGGTTCTCTTTTTCGAAACGTCACAGGAACGGAATGGCGCTTGGAAAATAAGAACGCAAGGGCTCATAAAGAGCCCTTGCAGAAGCTGAAGTTACTTCGTACATCTGCGCGGGCTCCAGCAAGGCCCCGCGAGAAACATATTTACTTCAGTGTGTCGGCGTGTGCTTTACCAAGACCTGCGTTAGAAGCCTGTGCACCGGCCCAGAAAGGTACCGCGATGTCGGCGAAATCTTTCTGCGACTGCCAGACTTCTGCGAAGAACTCGTTCTCGTCAGCAGCAGTTTGCAGTGCTTTCTGTGCAGCAGCCATGTACTCAGTGAAGTACTCAGCTGGAGTATCTTCAAGAATAACACCGTGGTTGTCAGTCAGATCTTTCAGTGCTTTACCGTTTTCATAAATGCGGTAAGACATAGACTTTGAAAGCGACGCATTGGCAGCAACTTCAAGCGCCTTCTTTTCAATGTCGGTCAGATCGTTGTAGACATCACCGTTAACATACAGGTCGGCGTTTACAACAACCTGATGCAGACCCTGCAGGTAGTAGTGCTTCAGAACTTTCTGAAAACCGAATACTGAGTCAGGCTTCGGGCAGCACCATTCAGCAGCGTCGATTGTGCCTTTTTCAAGTGCCGGAAGGATATCACCGCCACCCATTGCAACCGCTGGAACACCGATGTCTGCGTAGGCTGCGCCAACCATGCCCGGAGGTGCACGGAAACGCATCTTGCGGAAGTCATCCATAGATTCGATCGGCTTCGGGAACCAGCCGAGAGCCTCTGGACCAACCGGCTGAAGCATGAAACCTTTAACGTTCACACCCATTTCGTCCCACAGGCGATCGTAGAGTTCCTTACCACCGCCGTACTGGAACCAGCTCAGGAATGCGATGTTGTCCATGCCAACACCTGCGCCCGCAACAGGAGCACCGAACAGGTTGGCTGCAACGTGCTTACCGCCCCAGTAGTGGGTCCAGGCAAAACCTGCTTCAACAAGACCGGCGTCAACCGCGTCCATGATGTCGCGAGGACCAACAACGGCACCAGCCGGCAGTACTTCAATGGTCAGTGATCCGCCAGTCAGTTCTGAGACGTCTTTGGCGAACTCTTTGAGCATGAATACTTCGTCTGCCGTATCTGACAGTACCGATTGCACGCGAATAGTGGTTTCGGCGCTAACTGTGCCGGCAGCCATGACAGCACTCAAAGCAGCTGTGCTGAGAATATGTTTTAGTTTCATTGTTCCTCCAGGGGAGTTGGTCTAGCGAGAGAGGCTATTGTTGTACCCGGCAACCACGCGCGAGCATCGCCTAACTATGAGCATCCCCCCATATGAAGTCAACCGCATATGCGCCATTTTCGATGCACGGTCCCGTTAGCCAAACATGGATGTCACTTTTTACCCAAACTCCATTACTGAAACCCGTCACACTCGACAGTATGCGCATCGGCAAACCCTCGCACGATAACCGCAGAACCGGTATTCATCTCGAATAAATGGAAGTCGGGCAATGACTTTAATACCGCCATAATCTCCCCGAATTTGTCCTCCATTTGATCAAGCACCTTCTGCCAGCGCGGATCGTCGCGGTCCACCAGTGCAGCCTGCACTGGAAAGGTCACCCTGCGACGCGCGTGCAGGTTATCGCTCTGTGACTCGTTTTCGATAAACAACAGGCTGGCTCGCGGGTTGGACTTCAGGTTACCGGTATGCAGCGACAAGTCACTGACAAACACGTACAGCCTGCCCTCTACAATGACGTAGGGTGAGTAACTAATCTCGGGTTCGCCGTCCGGCGTGCTGGTGGCCATCAATACCGTCTTGAATTGTCCACATAGTGTTTTGATGTCTGAGTGCAGGCTGTCATTGTCGGCAGTTGCCATAGAGCGTCACCTTTCATTGTGAATGTGTAAAACCTCTGGAATCCTTCTTTCAACGCCAATTTACGCTGTAAATTCCAGACCACAGTATAAACGCAGAACACTTAACGCCCGTTACTGGCAAACTACACAGGTGAGCCGGCAACCGCCGCCAACATCGCGGGCACATCCCCGGCACAAAACGCACCCGCCAACCGGAGAAATTTCATGAGAAATGCAATCGCCGAGAATGACAAACAATACGTACTGCACCCCTACACCAACCTGTCCGCACATCAGGAACTCGACCCGTTCATCATTACGCATGGAGAAGGCATTTACGTATGGGACGATCAGGGCAACAAACTGATCGAGGGAATGTCGGGGTTATGGTGCGCGTCGCTGGGCTTTAACGAGCAACGCCTGACTGATGCTGCCACAAAACAAATGCAGAAACTCCCCTACTCGCACTTGTTCAGCCATCGCTCTACCGAACCTGCCATAGAACTTTCACAAAAGCTCATCGACATTGCACCGGACAACATGGCGCGTGTGTTTTTGGTTAACTCCGGTTCAGAAGCGGTAGATATGGCGATAAAAATCGTCTGGTACTATAACAATGCACTCGACCGCCCAAAGAAGAAAAAAATCATTGCACGCAAGCGGGCTTATCACGGCATTACTATCGCCTCGGGAAGTTTGACCGGCCTGCCTTATGTACACGACGGTTTCGACCTACCCGCCATACCGGTAATGCACACAGAAACACCGCACTACTATCGCGAAGGCCACGAAGGTGAAACCGAAGAACAATTCACCGACCGCCTTGCACACACACTCGAACAACAAATCATTGCCGAAGATCCCGATACCATTGCTGCTTTCATTGCCGAACCTGTGATGGGCGCCGGCGGTGTGCTTATCCCTCCGGCAAAGTATTTTGAAAAGATTCAGGCGGTTCTCAACAAGTACGACATACTGCTTATCTGTGACGAGGTTATTTGCGGCTTTGCACGTACCGGACAAATGTTCGGCAGCCAAACTTTCAATGCACAACCCGACCTCATGACAATCGCAAAACAACTATCATCTGCTTACCTGCCAATCGGTGGTGTTATGTTAAGCGAAAAAGTCTACGAAGCACTGGTCACCGGCAGCGATCGGCACGGCATGTTTGGCAGTGGCAATACTTACGGCGGGCATCCGGTGGCAGCCGCCGTTGCCGTTGAAACACTAAATATTTACGAAGAGCGAAATATCGTTGAGCACGTACAGTCTTTATCTGATCAGTTTGCTCAGGGCCTGCAAAACCTCGCCGATCATCCGCTGGTAGGGCAAGCTCGAAGTGCAGGCTTAATTGGTGCACTCGAGATTGTTCAAAACAAAGACACCAAAGAACAATACCCGGTCGAACACAAAGTCGCAGCACAAATAGCTAACCACGCACGCAACCACAACCTGATTTTAAGACCGACTCCAGGTGACAGCGTGGCTTTATGTCCGCCACTTATAATTAACGAAACCGAATTGCAGCTGGTATTTAACAAACTCGAAAACGCGCTTAATGACGCACACGCATCGATGGCGTAACTGCAGCGCATGTGCACCGGATAATCTGTCCGGTGCGCATGCGAAATTTCCGCGTCAGTAAACCGGCATTATTAAATAACTTTGACGCATTCATTCATCTACCAAAATACCCTGACGTTTAATAGTCGCACCAACATCGAAATTACTCCAGTGTATATGTGACCTAATGTAAAAAGTCACTGAACTGGAGATGATCTGCACAAAAATTGATTTACCCGGGATATCTAGTCAGCCGACGGTTATTAAACCGGCTGGGTAACCGGCTGCGCGCCTGCAGCATAAAGCGCAATTAGCAGCAACATTAACAGGGTAAATCAGATGAAATTAAAGTTGTCCCAACACCCGCCACGGTCGCAGTTTGTGTCTCTGACCATGAGCGTCACCATTGTTGCAGGTTCGATGGCATTGTCTGCCCCGGCCTTCGCCTCTCCCACAGTTTCCACCACTGATGACACGCGCCTGCGCTCAAGCGGTGCACCTCGCGGCTGGACAAACTACTCCGGCTCATGCGACACCAGCAGCCCTGACAACTGGGGCTGGAATAACGCCACCTGGGTTGGCAGCCCGCCGTACAACCCACCTACCGGGCACAGTTACTTTCTTTCCTGTGGCTCGTGGTTTGACTCGGAAGCAGCCGGCTCAACCATTAACGGCCTGACCGTCGGTGAAGACTATACGGTTACCTTCTATGTTGCAGGCTTTCGTGTGCCCGGCACCTATGGCGCAGACATCGGTGACAGCTACTCTGTTAGTGTCGGCAACGACACCAGTGGTGAAATCACTTACAGCTCAACCGGATGGATTGAACAGACTTTTACCTTCACCGCAGATTCAAGTTCTGAAACCATTATCTTTCAGGGCCCGAGCGGCGCCGAAGATCCCTACCGGATGACACACTTCAGTATGGCACCCGACGCAGTGGTAGCGGTGCTGACAGACGCCGATGGCGACGGACTCAACGATAACGAAGAAGCCACACTCGGTACAGACCCAACCAACGTCGACTCTGACGGTGATGGCATTAACGATGGCGACGAGGTTAACACCACGCAAACCGATCCAACCGAAGCTGACAGTGACAACGATGGCTTGAGTGACGGCGTTGAAGTTAACACAAGCAATACTAACCCGAACAACCCTGACACTGATGGCGATACGCTCAGCGATGGTGATGAAGTCAACACTCACGGTTCGGACCCGAATAAGCTGGACACCGATGGTGAAGGCTTAAACGATGGCGATGAAGTCAATACCATTGGCAGTGATCCGACCCTGGCTGACACTGATGGCGACGGACTACGTGACGGTGCGGAAGTAAACACCCACAGCACAGACCCGATCGAAGCTGATACCGATGCCGATGGCCTAAACGATGGCGCGGAAATCAGCACCCACTTCACCAACCCGCTAAACCCCGACACCGACGGCGGCGGCACCAACGACGGTGATGAAGTTGCCAACGGCACCAACCCCGCAAGCAACGGCACCGATGACATACCTGATTCAGACAGCGATGGCCTTGATGACGATCAGGAACTGATCGCCGGCACCAACCCGTCCAACCCGGACAGCGATGGCGACGGACTCAGTGACGGCGCTGAAGTTAACAGCAGCAACACAGATCCGAACAATCCCGACTCAGACAACGACGGCCTGTCTGACGGCGATGAAGTCAACACGCACAACACCAACCCGAACAACCCCGACACTGATGGCGGTGGCACCAATGACGGTGCAGAAGTCAGCAACGGAAGTGACCCGGTTGGCAACGCCAGTGACGATATTGCAGACACTGACAATGACGGCCTGCGCGACGACGAAGAAGCAACACTTGGTACCGACCCGAACAATCCCGATTCTGACGGTGACGGCATTAATGACGGTACCGAGGTCAATACCACCAACACCGACCCGACAGAACCCGACAGCGACAACGACGGCCTGACCGACGGTGATGAAGTTAACACGCACAACACCGATCCGAATAACCCGGATACCGATGGCGGCGGCACCAGTGACGGCACTGAAGTAAGTAATGGTTCAGACCCGCTCAACAACAACGCCGACGACATTCC
Source organism: uncultured Granulosicoccaceae bacterium (assembly GCA_964481315.1). Classification (GTDB taxonomy): domain Bacteria; phylum Pseudomonadota; class Gammaproteobacteria; order Granulosicoccales; family Granulosicoccaceae. The sequence continues at coordinate 3,108 of CAYZVB010000215.1, read as the reverse complement.
CGACAGCGACAATGACGGCATGAACGATACAGAGGAAACACTTCAGGGCACCGATCCGACCAAACCCGACAGCGATTCCGACGGTCTGACAGATGGTGCTGAAGTTAACACCCATAACACCGATCCGAATAACCCGGACACTGATGGTGATGGTTTAACTGATGGCTCTGAAATCACTGCCACTGAAACTGATCCAACGCTTGCTGATACAGACGCTGACGGACTGAGCGACGGCGATGAAGTCAATACCATACTGACCGACCCGACTCTGGCTGATACTGACGGCGATACTTTGCCAGACGGCGAAGAGTACGCAAACACCGGCACCAACCCGAACGCTGCCGACACCGATGGTGACGCACTGCCCGACAACGTCGAGCTCAGCACCACGCAAACCGATCCGCTGGAAGCAGACAGTGACAACGACGGATTAACCGACGGTGAAGAAGTCACCACTTACGGCACCAACCCGAACAACCCCGACAGCGATGGCGGCGGTGCACCGGATGGTGACGAAATTATTGCCGGCAGTAACCCTGCCGCAGAAGGTGATGATGTTATTGATCTCGACATCGACGACGACGGTATACCAAACTCCGAAGAAGGTAATGGTGACCGCGACAGCGATGGCATTCCAAACTATCGTGACCTCGACAGTGACAACGACGGCATACCCGATATTCTGGAAGCCGGCGGTAGCGATGCTGACGGCGACGGAAAAGTCGACAACATGACCGACGCTAACAACGACGGCCTCGACGATACTGTTGCCGCAACACCACTGCCAACCGCAGATACCGATGCCGACGGTTTGGCAGACTATCTTGACGTCGACTCCGATCAGGATGGCCTGACCGATTTATTTGAAAGCGGTGGTACCGATTCCGATGGTAACGGTCTGGTCGACAACATTCAGGACGCTGACGGCGACGGTCGCGATGACACTATCGCAGCCAACCCGCTGCAGTCACTCGACACCGACGGTGATGGCAAACCAAACCGTGTTGATCTCGACAGCGACGGCGACGGCGCAACCGATCTGCTTGAAGCCGGTGGTGAAGACAGCAACAACGACGGCATGATCGATCTGTTTATCGACGACGACGGCGATCGCATCCCGAACCAGGCTGACGTGGACGCCACCGGTGGTGAAGATGCAGACGGCGACGGTATTGATGACATTGCCGATGTTGATCTCACCGGCGGTGCAGATATCAACAACAACGGTATTGACGATACATTCGATGCCGATGCAGACGGCGACGGACGTGCGACCATTGTTGCGAGTGATAATTTCACCCGCCTGCCGGATGCCGACAACGACGGCACACCGGATGTACTTGACCGTTCAGGCGCACAACTACTGACCGGTCTGAGCGGCTCGGCCTCGGGTTGTACGTTCCACCGCACCACGCAGGCACCGGTTGATCCAATGCTCGCAATGTTGCTGGCGCTGTCAGGGCTTGCCACTATCAGACGGCGCAAAACGCCTAAGTAAAACCAGCTAAACACAGAGCTGTAAAAAAAGGGCGTCCATCGGGACGCCCTTTTTTGTGTGTGGTTAGTTGTTGGGTCGGTCGAACCGGGAAACCAGCTAAAGGTTGCCCGAACTTAATGCCTCACTTTTAACGTTCCGGCGCAGCAACTATTGTGTTACCCGAAACGTTTGCGCCAAAATTCTCACCACGGTTCCAAAGCGAAGTCACCTGATTCGAACGTACGTTGATATCGCGGGTTTCGCGATACTCTATGGCACCGCGGTACCCGTCGTACAACAACACCGTATTGTTTTCTACCACGGTATCGCGAGCGCCCTGCAACTCAATACCGGCGTCACCCGCAGATGAACGGTAGATGTTGTTATTTCGAATAATACCGCCCTGGTGCAGACTGCCCAGCCCAAACGCAATATTGCGGTAGCTTTCAGTGATGTTGTTACGTTCAACCACTGTGTCTCTGGAGTCGTTCCAAACCAGTATCGCAGGTCCGCTGACATACCGGTTACATTGCCTGTTCACATTGCAGCCACTGCCATCACCGGCAATGTTGTAGATATCGTTATCACGGATAGTCCACGCCAGCGCACCATGCAGATCAATAGCGCCGTTGTAATCGCCTTTTGCACCATTGGCTGTATAGCCGAGTTTCGAACAGGCAATAATACCGTTGCGAGAGCCGGTATTGCTCTTGATGTGCTGCGTGCCAATGTCATACACATGCACGTTGTAAATAAGCGGTGCTGCACCACCGGAAATCTCGGGCTTTACGTAAATTCCATGATCCCGCAATCCGGTAATTGTAAGGTCAGCCACTGTTACCCGGTCACCTGCAATCACAATTCCCTGACTGGGCCTGCGATAGCCGCTGCCTCTGATCACTACCGCGTCTCTGTTGCCGCTCTCCGAGCGCAGCGTTATGCCATCCCCCACCCGCACAAGTGCCTGGTTAAGATCGTAAATGCCATCGGCAAATAAAAATTCGGTGCCTGCCGCAGCACCTTCTACTGCCTTTATCCAGTTGTCCGAAGGGTCAATAGAAACAACACTGCGCGGACGACGGTAAACGGCAGAATCGATGTAAGCAGGGCAATAGTCCGGCGCATCCGGTAACGTAACGGCGGGCTCCGGTACAGCGGGCGTTTCCTGTGCCGCAGGTGTACCTAAATGAAACACCGTTAGCAGGCACATCAACACCGCGCCACTGTTGGATATAACTGATCTTGAAATGACGAATACCTGCAAATCCCTGAAATTTCTACCGAGACATACCGAGATAGTTGTGGCAAAACATGCGGCACGAAACACAACTCTGCTCACCACGAATTTCGCACTGTGCGGACGGCTAACGCTCGATGTTCACATGGAGTATAAGACAACAATATGAACTTCGCCGGTATCAGACCTCAATTTACCGCGCGCAACGCCCACAGGTTACACATGCTACCGGGGTGGCTTTTCAGATATCCACAAATGAATCGTCCCGGCAACCACGGTATTGCCGTCGGCATCCAGCGCTTCTACCTGCACCGGCAGGTCACCGGGTTTCCAGCCATCAGCGGCGACTCGTGCAGTACAGCGAATATCCGTTGGTGCTTTGGCCGGGTAGCTC
>CAYZVB010000214.1:6463-9773 GCA_964481315.1 uncultured Granulosicoccaceae bacterium | reverse complement strand
ATGGCAGCACCGGGTGGCAAGGCTGGGTTTGCCACATGACGGCCCGGTTGTGCCGTCCAGTGGACTTGCACCAAGCATTGCCAAACAAAGTGTTCCCATCTACAGCGTTGGCGGTGAAAAGCGCCTAATCGGTGTACTAATGGCCACGATAAACTGGGATACGCTGCAGGAGGGCTTAGACCAGAGAGTGGTATTTGAAGGGAAGCAAAGTCAACAGCGACAGATTATTCTGCAGTCTCGAACCAACAACGCAGTACTGTACTCAACGGTCGATACTGATACACCGGTTGAGTTGCTGGACGTTCAGGTGGAAAAGCCAACATTTAAGAGAATCACACACAATGACCGTCGTTATATGACGGCGTCCATACCATCCGACATAATTGACAGCTTCCGTGACCCGATGTGGTACTTACATGTGGCACTGGATGCAAATATCGCCTACGCCGGTGTGAACGAACTGCGCAATAAATTTCTGGTCACCGGTGGAATTGTTTCGGTACTTGTATCAATCTTCGGGTACCTGCTGGGGCGGTCTATTGTATTACCGGTGATGTCTCTGGTTAAAAGCGCTGATAAAGTCGCCTCTGGAGATTACGATCATTCCCTCGATGTTTATTCGAACAACAATGAAGTCGGGAAACTGTCTAAAAGCTTCCGGAAGATGTGCGCAGCGATCAAAGACAAGGAAGAAAAACTGGTCGCTGAAAGCGAAGTCTCCAATCAGGCAGCGCGACTCAAAGGGGAGTTTCTGGCCAACATGAGCCACGAAGTACGCACCCCGATCAACGGTGTGCTGGGGATGACGGAACTGCTATTGAACACGGAACTCGATCAGACCCAGTCACGTTATGCATCTACCATATTTCGATCAGGTCAGTCGTTGCTCGGGGTGATTAACGACATTCTCGATTTCTCAAAAATAGAGGCGGGAAAACTGGAACTACAACATGGTGCGTTTGACCTGCGAGATCTGGTTGAAGACTGTGTGGAACTGCTGGCCGAAAATGCACACAGTAAGGGGGTAGAGTTAATATTGAAAATGTCCCCGGAGTGTCACACTGCGTATAAAGGGGACTCCAGCCGGTTGCGACAGGTGTTGCTTAACCTCATGGGTAATGCAGTCAAATTTACCTCCGAAGGAGAAATCAAACTCGCAGTGACAACGGAACACAGTGAAGCAGGCAATACCAGGATTCTCTTTGAAGTTGTTGACACTGGCATTGGTATCAAGAAAGAAGCACTTGGCTCTGTGTTTGACTCCTTCGTGCAGGCTGACGGGAGTACCACCCGCCAATTTGGCGGCACTGGTCTGGGACTCGCAATCTCCTCGAAGCTGGCTGAACTGATGGACGGGCAGATCGGTGTAGAGAGTGAGTTCGGTAAAGGCTCAACGTTCTGGTTTACAGCGAATGTAGAAAAGTTGTCAAACTCGGTTCAGTCTGCCTGGCAGACCGACGGAGCGCTTGCGGGCAAACGTGTACTCATTGTTGACGATACGGCGACCAACTGTGAAATTCTTGAAGCGCAGATCAGTTATTGGTCTGCTGACCCTGTGGTAACTCGCAATGGTAAGGCTGCGCTTGAGAAACTTGACGAGAGTCTGGCACAGAACAGACCTTTTGATATCGTGATACTTGATATGCATATGCCGGGTATGAATGGTCTGGAGCTGGCAGTTGCCATTCGGGAGCGCTCCGGAGCCGGTAACCTGAAGCTGGTGCTGCTAAGTTCGGTCTGTGATCAGTTGGATAGTAATACCTGCCGTTCAATAGGTATCGATTCAATGATCACCAAACCGGTCAGGCAACCGGATCTCTACACATGTCTGACTGCAACTGTTGCCAATACGCCGGTATTACCTAAAAACAATACCGTTGCCAAAATCCAGGTTGAACAACTGACCGGTCGTGTTTTGCTTGCCGAAGACAATCCGGTTAATCAGGACATGATGCTTGAGTTGCTTGGACTCCTTGGAGTAGAGCCGGTGTTGGCCGAGGACGGACAACAGGCCATTGATGCAATCACAAAACAACAATTTGATGTTGTCCTAATGGATTGCCAGATGCCGGTCCTGGACGGATTTGAGGCAACCAGAGAAATTAGAAAAGCGGAACAGAAAGATAACAACGCCACTCGACTGCCGATTGTGGCACTGACCGCAAACGCATTGCAGGGGGATCGTGAAAAGTGTCTGGCCTGTGGCATGGACGACTACCTGAGCAAGCCGGTAAGTTCATCCCAGTTGCGTAACATGTTGAGTAACTGGTTGCCAGCCGCGGACGTTCAGAATACCCATGCGCAAAGTCAGGTAGCGAACCCTGACAGATCCGGTCAGGTAGCAGATGGTGTAGCAATTCGCGCTGTTCAGGCAGCCAATGATCCCGGGGCACCACCGCAGGAGGCCGGTAATTCTCAATCCACCGACGCTGAAGCTGAAACTGTAGAAGAAGCATCGCGTCAGCCGGTGCTTGATGAGACCGTATTTAATGAAGTTCTTGCAATGGCCTCTCAGGCCTCTTATGGCTTTTTTGATCGTCTGGTAGAGAAGTACACATCAGGCTCACAAGACGACATCACCGCAATCTCAGGCGCACTTAACAACAATCAACCGGATGTGGTTGGTGCCAGTGCTCATCGGCTCAAATCCAGTAGCGCAAACTGGGGGGCGAATCGCATGGCCGAGTTGTGTCAGACGCTTGAGACGTCTGCCAAAAGCGGGTCACTGGACAACGCCGGTGAACTCGTGCGCGAGATTCAGCAGGAACGTGAACGTATTCTGAGCGTTTTATCAGTGTCGCGTTCAAAAGCGGCTTAACCGATGAGCATGTCCGCAAAATCAAATGACACAGCGGTCATCATGATCGTTGATGACGACGCTTCTACACGGATGATGGCGACAGAGTTTCTGTCTCAGGCCGGGTTTACTGTTGTCGACGCACAAGATGGTCAGGAAGCACTGGAGCAAGCGCCACTGGTCCATCCGGATATGATTATCCTGGATGTTGAAATGCCACGGCTTAACGGTTTTGACGCCTGTGTGCGGCTCAGAGAAATGCCTGCCTTCGCTACAATACCCATATTAATGCTTACCGGTCTGGATAACTCCGAGTCGGTAGACCGGGCTTATGATGCCGGCGCTACCGATTTTGCGACCAAACCCATTAACTGGTCGCTGTTGTGTTACCGGGTGCGTTACATGCTGCGGGCGAGTCGTGCATCAGAGTTACTGGTCAAGAACCAGTCAAGTCTGGCAGCGGCGCAGCGGATAGCAAAACTTGGCAACTGGGAACAGGATCTGATTCAGCAG
>CAYZVB010000214.1:0-6453 GCA_964481315.1 uncultured Granulosicoccaceae bacterium | reverse complement strand
GGTCTGAGCAGCTATATCGCATTCTGGGGTTTACGGCCGGCGAGATCGAACCGGACTTTGAAGCACTGATGTCAAAAGTACATGAAGACGATGTTGTAAAAGTGAGAGACTGGATGGCACGGGCTACCGGAGAAGTGTCACAGGCATCGATTGATCATCGCATTGTATTGCCCGATGGTGAGATTCGCAGTGTGCGGCAACAAATGGAATGCACGCTTGATGACCACGGCCAGACTGTGCTGCTGCAGGCAGTGGTTCAGGATTTTACAGAGCAGCGTAAAGCCGAAGATAAAATTCACCAACTGGCGTACTACGACAATTTAACCAATCTGCCGAACCGTGTACTACTGCAGGAACATCTCGAAAACCGTTTAAGGCTCGCCCGCAAAACAAACAGCTCTCTGGGCGTGATATTTCTCGACCTCGATGATTTTAAGCGCGTCAATGATACACTGGGTCATGCCGTGGGAGATCTGTTACTCAAAGAGGTGGCGGTACGCTTGCGGGAGAATATCAGGAATCGCAAAATTCCGGACAGTGCCCATGTACCGGATGCAATTGTTGCCCGAATGGGTGGTGACGAATTCATTATTCTGGTGTCTTCAATTGTCGGCGTTAACGACGCTATCACGGTGGCAGAGCGTATTCTCGACGTATTGTCTGAACCCTACACCATTGCCGGTAATGATATTTTTACTTCTCCAAGCATCGGTATATCGATGTTCCCGAACGACGGGTTGACCGCAGAGGACTTGCTGCGCAACGCAGATATGGCCATGTACAGTGCCAAGCGGGGGGGTAAACAACTCTACAAGGTACATAGCGGTGCGATGGACGAGGCGGCACAAAGACGGTTTAAAGTCGATGTCTGTTTACGTTCTGCACTCGAAAGAGAAGAGTTTGAGGTTTTTTTCCAACCGAAACTCGATCTTAACAATGGAATGATTTCTTCAGCCGAAGCGCTGATCCGCTGGAACAATGAAGAACTCGGGTTCGTTTCGCCGGATGAATTTATTCCCATCGCTGAAGACAACGGCCTGATTGTCCCTATGGGTGAATGGGTTCTGAAGACCGCATGCGAACAGACGCAGCATTGGATTAAAAGCGGATTTGCGATTAACAAAGTGGCAGTAAACATTTCTGCTCTACAGTTTGTACGTCCTGAGTTTTTGTCAGTCATCAAAAAAATTCTGGCTGAAACCGGTTTGCCTGCCGCACATCTCGAACTGGAAATAACCGAATCGCTGCTGGCGGGCGATACCAGTGGGGCGGTCACCAGGCTGGAAGAATTGAAAAAAATCGGCGTAGAGCTGAGTATTGACGACTTTGGTACCGGGTACTCCAGCCTGAGCCAGTTGAAGAATTTTCCAATTGATCGTCTAAAGATCGATAAATCGTTTATCAGCGGTGTAACGCACAGCGAAGACGATGCCGCAATTACAGACGCTGTGATTGCGATGTCTGAAAGTATGAGAATAAAAGTCCTCGCAGAAGGTGTAGAAACACAGGAGCAGCTGGAGTTCTTACGGCAGAACGGCTGCGATGAAGTGCAGGGGTATTTAATTAGCAGGCCGCAGCCGGCCTCGGAAATAACAGCGAATTTCCCTTCCATTAACTCAATGCTTAAACCGATGTTTTCGGGCAGAGAATCAGGTCTCCTGAAAACAGGAACTTGACGGCAGTGCTAAAACCGCGTGCGTAGAGTTTTGAGGGGTATGTGAGCGCGTTACGGGTGTATCAATTTCACTTCTGATGCTTTCCTTGCTCACGCTGCGGGCTTCCCCGCTGTGGGATTCTTCGATGCGGGCTTCCCGTGCTGCTTGTGTTTATTTTAAACAAACAAACGTTCAATAGTATCTTTAAATTCTTTTTCGAAAAATACGTCACCATCGTTTCTCACAGTGAGTTTTGCGGTGATGTAAAAGTTGTCTGTATCGCTGTGCATGGTGGTGACCGCGTCGGACTGCCAGTGCCAGTCGTCGCGGCCGCCGGTTTGTTGCCAGTGTAGTTCGGCTCGTGCCGACAGCGGGTCGTCGGGGTGGATGGTCCATTTCTCTGTGGCTTTGCTGCCTGACTTTAAGCCGTGGTTTTTATCTTTGCTTTCTCCGAAGTCGTTTTCTATAACGGTGACGAGTTCACCGGTTTCTTTGTCGGTATAGGTGTTTCTGGTCGAGCTGGTTTCACGCAGTGTTTCTGCCTGCCAGCCGGGGGCGCTGACGGGTGCCTCAAAAGTGGTGGTGCTGTTTTTTGACAGGGTGCGCTGCGGCAGGTTGAGTGTGGCCTGCGTTAAGGTAACTGTTGAGGATTTTGGCGATGGCCAGACAAACGGCCAGTAGCTTGTAGACATTGCGATGCGTAGTTGATGGCCGTTGTTTATTTTATACGCGATTTGATCAAGCGTTACTGTTGTGCGGTATTGTTTGCCCGGTAGTAGTGCTTCGGGGCGTTCTGCATTGTCGCGATGCGTCAGGTTGAGTAGGCCCATCGTAATGAGTGCCGAGGTGCCATCGGGCCTTATATCGCAGAGTCTTACTGCAATGAGTGCCTGTGGCTGATCGGTACTGAAAGCAATGTCAATGGTGGGGGCGCCGACAATGGCAATATCTTCTTCCAGTGCTTCACTGTCAAAGCAAACAGATAATTTGTCGTCGTCGTTTTGTTTATCGGGTAGTTCGGGGCCGAAGGTGAATGGAAAGTATTCACCGGTGTTTTGTCCGCAGGTTTGTATGGTGGAAACACTTACTGGTAGTTCTGATGAAGTGTTCTGTTGTAACGTGCCGCCGTTACTGGTGTTACCGAGGTGCCATGGTGTTAAGGCAATGTCCGGTGACGGCAATTGTTGTTCATCAATCCATTGTCCGGGGCGTTCATCGAGCCAGCGCATTGGGTGTACGCTGTCCATTAGCCATGCGCGGTAGTCCGGCAGTTGTTCGACCTCTGTGGGTTCTCCTTTTAGCCAGTGATCCCACCAGCGCTGTGCTTCCTGCAAAAAACCAATGGCCGGTTGCGGTTCGGCGTAGTGCGGGTATTTGTGTATCCACGGGCCGACAATGCCTTTTACGGGGGCGTTTAAGTTTTCGACCAGATGCGCAATGGTATTGCGATAGCCGTCGTGCCATCCGCCAATGGATAACACGGCCGCGTCAATGGCACTGTAGTCTTCGCACACCGACCCGTGTTTCCAGTAGTTGCTGCGGGTTTGCTCTCGTAGCCAGGTGGAACCCAGAAACGGTTGGTGGTTAAGACGGTTGCGCCACATTTCCTGCCATTCATCACCAACCAAAGCGGGGTCGGGTGGCGGTGACGAATAAGACAACATATTGGTTGCCCAGCCAATGTTCTCGTTTAACAGGCAGCCGCCTTTAAAATGAATGTCGTCGGCAAACCGGTCTACCGTCGAGCACAAAGTGATTATCGCTTTAAGGCCGGTTGGTCGCAGCGCTGCCACCTGCAGAGAGTTAAAGCCGCCCCACGAAATGCCCATCATGCCTATGTTGCCGTCACACCAGGGTTGTTCTCGCAGCCATGCGATAACATCGCAGGCGTCCTGCAGCTCCTGTTCGGTGTATTCGTCGGTCATTAACCCCTGTGACTCTCCGCTGCCGCGCATGTCGGTGCGAATGCAGGCGTAGCCGCGGGCCGCCATCCACGGGTGGGTGAGTTCGTCGCGATGCACGGTGCCGTCGCGTTTGCGATACGGCAGATGTTCAAGAATGGCGGGTACCGGATGTACAGGGGCATCTTCCGGCATCCATACCCGTGCAGACAACACGCAGCCGTCCGGCAGCGGAATCTGCAGATGCGCCTGTTCGCTGATTTCTCTGAGCGGGGTATGTGCTGCCATCGGATTGCCTGTTGCAGGTGCGTGTTGGGATGATCGTATTTGCAAATGCGGGTGATTTGTAGTTCTCTGTCTGTCACTGGACAATCCAGAGTCACATGCAAGCATTGCCAAAGCGGCGTCTTTCGTCAATGCTACACACCACTATTAGCGGAGGATTTCTTCATGGCAAATTCACTGGAACAACTTGGCAGGCTTCTGTCCAGCGGTGTAATCAACAGGCGCACCTTCATGAAGCGTGCGGCGGCGCTCGGTGCCAGTGCGGCACTGTCAAGCCAGGTTCTTAGCAATGCAGCGTACGCTGATGAGCCGGTGACCGGCGGTATTCTAAAGATCGGTTCCTCCGGCGGTGAATCCACCAACAGTCTCGACCCGGCCACAGCGTCAAGTGCTGTGCCTTTTTTAAACGGCCACCAGTGGGGTGATTTACTGGTCGATATCGCCGACGACGGCAGCATTGAAAACCGCCTGGCCGAAGAGTACGACTCGTCTGCCGATGCGAAGACCTGGACATTTAAAATTCGCAAGGGCGTTGAGTTTCACAACGGCAAGTCACTGACCCCTGAAGATGTTGTTGCCACGCTCGAACGCCACGCCGGTGAAGAAACCAAATCCGGTGCACTGGGGGTAATGCGCGGTATCGATACCATGAAGGTCGACGGCGACAACGTTGTGATTGGCCTTAAAGATCCGAACGCCGATCTGCCGTTTTTAATGGCCGACTACCATCTTATTATTCAGCCGAATGGCGGCAACGACCAGCCTGATGCCGGTATTGGCACCGGCCCATATAAAATGATGGTCAATGAGCCGGGTGTTCGCCACGGTTACGAAAAAAACACGAACGACTGGAAATCGGATCGCGGCTACGCTGATCAGGTTGAAATTCTGGTTATCAACGACGACACCGCCCGCGTTGCGGCACTGCAGTCGGGTCAGGTACATATGATTGAACGTGTGCCGCCGAAGATTGTTGAGCTGGTAAAGCGCATTCCCAATGTGGAAATTAAATCGGCACCGGGTCGCGGGCACTACGTGTTTATTATGCACGCCAACACCGCACCGTTTGACAACAACGATCTGCGACTGGCGTTAAAGTACGGCATTAATCGTCAGGAAATGGTCGATAAAATTCTGTTCGGCTACGGTTCCGTCGGAAACGATATGCCAATCAATGCCGCTTATCCTTTCTTCTCTGATGATTTTGAACAACGCGAGTACGACCCGGACAAAGCAGCATTCCACTACAAGAAATCCGGCCACAGTGGAGAAGTGTTACTGCGCACTGCGGATGGATCATTCCCGGGTGCAGTCGATGCTGCACAGCTGTTTCAGCAGAGCCTTTCCGGTGCTGGCGTCAAACTCAATGTGAAACGTGAGCCAAATGATGGCTACTGGTCTGAAGTCTGGAACAAACAACCGTTCTGTACTTCGTACTGGGGTGGCAGACCGACACAGGATCAGATGTACTCCACTGCCTATCTTTCCAGTGCAGACTGGAACGACACACGCTTCTTCAACGATGATTTCGACAAGATGCTGCTGTCTGCCAAAGGCGAGCTCGATGCCGCAAAACGCAAGCAGATCTATCGTGACATGGGCAGCATTGTGCGTGACGAAGGCGGCCTGATCTGCCCGATGTTTAATGACTGGGTTGAAGGCGTATCGACCAAAGTCGGAGGCTGGGCGGTGAACCCGAACCAGGCCATGATGAATGGTCAGGCGCTGTCGCGCTGCTGGATTAAATCCTAACCCGCCCACTTTATGCCACACCTGTTAAGACTGATTGCCCAGCGCCTTGCGCTGGGCCTGTTGCTGCTGCTTGCCGTTTCTGCACTGATTTTTATGGGCACGGACATTCTGCCCGGTGATGTGGCACAGTCCATTCTGGGTCAGTCTGCAACACCCGAAGCGCTGGCAAACCTGCGTCGCGACTTAGGCTTAAATGAACCGGCACTGAAACGATACTTCAGTTGGTTGTGGGGCCTGATGCACGGTGACCTGGGCACTGCGCTAACCAACGGGGCAGATATCGCCTCATCCATTGGCAGCCGGTTATTTAATACGTTGTTTCTTGCCACTGTGGCAGCGGTTATTTCTGTGCCGCTGGCCGTTTTGCTCGGCATGCTTGCGGTGCGTTATCGCAACCGCTGGCCGGATAAACTTATTTCGGGCTCTACGCTTGCGTTTATCTCACTGCCTGAGTTTTTTATCGGTTATCTGTTAATTTATTTTGTCGCAGTAAAGCTTGGCTGGTTTCCAAGTGTCGCTACCGTGTTTGAGTCAATGAGCTTTACCGAGCGCTTGAAGGCAGTTGCATTACCGGCCACCACGCTCACACTGGTGGTGCTTGCCCACATGATGCGTATGACGCGTGCTGCCATTTTAAACGTAATGCAGTCCGCCTATATTGAAACCGCCGAACTGAAAGGGCTGGGTGCGTTAAAAATTATTTTTCGCCACGCGTTTCCGAATGCCATCGCACCCATTGTGAATGTGGTGATGTTAAATCTCGCTTATCTGATTGTCGGGGTGGTGGTGGTGGAAGTCATCTTTGTGTACCCCGGTATGGGGCAATACCTGGTCGACCATGTCGCCAAACGTGATGTACC
>CAYZVB010000213.1:0-9800 GCA_964481315.1 uncultured Granulosicoccaceae bacterium | reverse complement strand
TTGACTTTCACGATTTCGATGCAAATGGTCGAGATGTTTATCGCCATACCATGCAGCACAACCCAACCAACGCTTACGACCTGACTGCAGCGGTTGAACCTCGAATAGTGCAGGGTGGGCGAATTGTATTTACCTCATCACTGGCGTTTAATCGTGGTGCCCCCGACAACGTTTCATACTCAATGGCAAAAGGTGCGTTGGTGGGGTTAACACGCGCCCTGTCAAGACGACTGGCACCACAGGGTATTTTGGTTAATGCGGTTGCACCCGGTCTGATTGAATCTCCCATGCTCGACAAAGTCATGTCACAGCGAGACCGGCAGGCCAGTGTGTCCGGCGTGCCGCTCGGTCGAACCGGTCAGCCGGAAGAGGTTGCCGGAGTTATATCGTTTTTGCTCTCGGCTGATGCAAGCTATGTGACAGGCCAGCTTATAAACATTGATGGCGGTTTGATCAATAGCTGATCGCCGGTACTTAAAAACCGGGTTTATCAGTACAGGGGAGGGTTGATGTTAAACAGCGCCAGGCTAGTCGGATTTGTGGCTACATCGCAGCCGGAAAAATCGAAACATTTCTATGGTGAATTGCTCGGACTGCAGCTTATTGAAGAAAGACCGTATGCCATTGTCTTTGAAGCAAACAGTACCGTGATACGAATTCAGAAAGTACAACAGGTGTGCGCACCACCGTATACTGCAATGGGATGGGAGGTGCAGCGCATTGAACAAACCGTAAAAACCCTTTCAGACAACGGCGTATTATTTGAACGCTTCGACGGGCTGCAGCAGGATGAGCTTGCCATCTGGCATGTGCCGGGTGGTGCCAGTGTTGCGTGGTTTAAAGATCCGGATGGTAATCTGCTATCGGTAACACAGCTGCCTGCTTAACACGCCTATCCGCTATACCCGGTTACCGAATCTGCTACAAAACCGTTGTTCTGGCGCTCTTGTTCAAATGTCGACCCCGGGCCATGCCCCGGCATAAACTGGATTGCTTTGCCCAGCGGCCACAACTTACCGGTGATTGAATCGATCAGGTCCTGGTGGTTGCCCTGCGGCAGGTCGGTTCTACCGATAGACCCCTGAAAAAGTACATCACCGACGAAGGCAAATGACAGATCCTTGCTATACAACACCACCGATCCCGGCGAGTGGCCGGGACAGTGCAACACGGCAAATGACAAACCTTCAAATTCAACAGTGTCGCCATCGTTGAGATATTTGTCCGGGGTAAAATTTTCTGCTTCAGAAATGCCGTATTCACCGCCCATTTTTTCCAGTGTGTCGAGCCAGAACTGATCGTCTTTGTGCGGGCCGGTAATTTCGCAGCCAATCCGTCGCCGACACTCTGCTGCACCGCCGGCATGGTCGATATGTCCGTGCGTCAGCCAGATTTCAACAATAGTAACGCCGGCTTCTTCAATAGCGCTCATGAGTCTGTCGACATCACCGCCCGGATCAATCAGTACGCCTTTCATGCTTTCTGTCGACCAGAAGATCATGGCGTTTTGCTGCAGCGGTGTAACAGGAACCACCTGCAGTTTAAATTTGTTTTTCAAATCGGATTCAGGCATGGAGAGTAGTAAACTGGACACTGATAACAGCGCATAGCGTAACACACGAACGACCGGCTGACCCGGTGCAGAGTAAACAATGAAAGCAAAAAATATTGTACTGACCGATGGCGGCATGGGGCAGGAACTGGTGCATCGCAGCAGCGCACCGCCAAGCCCGATGTGGGGCGCACAGGTGCTGATGGATCATCCCTACCTGGTGTGTGAGTTACATGCGGAATATATTCGTGCCGGTGCCAGAGTCATTACGGTCAATGCCTACAGCGTCACGCCTGAAAGACTGGCAGTTGTGAATGCTGAAGCGCAGTTCGAAAAGCTGCAAAGACGTGCACTTGATCTGGCGCTGAAAGCGAGAGACATCGCTGGTGTTGCAGATGTTGCTATTGCTGGTTGCCTGCCGCCGTTATTTGGCAGCTATCAGCCTGACACTTTTCCGGGGGCAGAACCCGCGTTAAATACCTACCGCAGAATTGTGGAGGCGCAGTCGAGTGAGGTTGATGTTTTTCTGTGTGAAACCATGAGTAGTGTGAAGGAAAGTGTCGCCTCAGTAACGGCGAGCAGTGAGTCCGGAACACCGGTATGGCTGGCGCTGTCAGTCGATGATAACGGCAACGGATTGCTGCGCAGTGGCGAGACTATAGCCAGTGCTTTTGCTGCGGTTGAAACACTAAAGCCGCAGGCAGTGCTGCTAAACTGCAGCATACCCGAAGCCGTTACTGCGGCCTGGGACAGTCTTGAAGGTCTGCCATGTGCGACTGGCGCTTATGCCAATGGGTTTACCTCAATACTTGATTTGGAAATCGGAGGCACAGTCGATAAACTACAAGCGCGAACTGATCTCGGGCCCGCCGAGTATGCCAGCTATGCAATGGACTGGGTTAGCAAAGGTGCTGATATTGTGGGTGGATGTTGTGAGATATCACCGGCGCACATTCAAAAACTGAGTGAGTCGCTTAGTAACAGCGGTTATGAAATAAACGCGCGGCTGATTTAACTTTAGCTTGTTACGTAGATCACTGCCGGTGCGGTAACAACGCAGTAACTGTCGTGCCGGTGCCTGGCTTGCTAACAAATTCCAATGAGCCGCCATGTGCCTGAACTATTAGCTCACTAATATGCAACCCCAGTCCGAAGCCTCCGGTAGCGCGTGTGCGTGAGGGGTCGGCACGGTAGAACGGTTCGGTGAGTTTTGTGAGATGTTCTTCGGCAATGCCGGGGCCGAAATCTGTCACTGATATTTCAATGTTTTTTATGTTATTTGCTAATCGAATAACCGGTGGCTGTTCGCCCTGACCGTGCTTCAGGGCATTGCTTATCAGGTTGCGTAACAGCAGTCGCAGGCGTGTGGCGTCTGCATGAACGGGAGGAAAGTTGGCGTCGAATTCAGTGGTTACTGACGCTTCGCAGTGCAGTTCTTCAATAACGTTGTTCACCAGTTCCGGCAGGTTTACTTCTGACATGTTCAGTGTAGAGTGTCCGCCCGTTACTCGTTCACTCTCGAGAATGTCTGCGATTAACGATTCCATTTCATTAAGGTCGTCGACAATACTTTGCTGATGTGGCGATTCGTCGATCATTTGTGCAGCCAGTTTCGCACGGGTGACAGGAGTGCGCAGCTCGTGGCTCGCACCGAGTAATAATTGTCGTTTGGCGTTTAGCAGCTTTTCAATATCGGAGGCCATGGTATTAATGCTGCCGGACAGCTGCCCCAGGTCATTGTTTGATCGAACCGGCACCCGCGTGCCCAGTTCACCGGCACCCATTGCATGTACTGCGTGCTTAATGTCCTGCACGGGACGCAACATGCGGCGGATAATCAGATAGCAACCGCCAAGTATAGAGCCAAGCAGCAACAGCGGCAGCCACAGACCGTCTTTGTGTCTGGAGCGGGCGTTGCGGTGGGGCAGTTCGTAGTAGACATCGTAGTCTGCGCTGCTGTTGCGCAGCACTGTACGGTCGTCGTGTTCACCTATAACCACACGATTCTTTAGTCGAGGAATATCGCTGCGCCGGCGCTGTTCGTATTTTCTGTTTCTGAACTCAAGATCATCAACATCAAGCGGTCTGCCATTGGTGGAAAAATCAGTATCGGGGCCTTTGATGTAAATATTAATGCGTAGTTTTTTAGCCAGCTCTTTGGCGCGTAACTGATCCGGTGGATACCCGAGATCTTCGTTTACATAGTCAAGGTATTGTTCGATGTGTGGTGCGATCCCGTAGCGCCATTGTTTGCCAATGGCATTAAAAAGTGTGCTGACCAATAGCGCCACAATAAGCAGACTGGTAAACGCAAACAGCAGCAGTAGTCTTGTGCTCAGTGATTGTCGGAGTTTTTTCAGCAACGGATTATTCAGCTTTTGTCTGCAGGGGCTACGAAGGCATAGCCGGAACCATAGACCGTTTTAATCGGTGTGACCGGTTTGAGTTTATTGCGCAGCCTGCTGATAAGAATATCAACAGAGCGGCTGAACAGCTCGGTTTCAGTGCCTTTCAGCTGGTTAAGAATATCGTCGCGGTTGAAGTCCTTGCCGGGGACAGAGGCAAGTAACAACAGCAGCTGGTATTCCATGGTGGTGAGATCGACCGCCTTATCGTTTACCATAACGGTGCGTTGTTGTTGATTAATGTGCAGACCTTCAAATCGCAAATCAGTGGTGTCGGTTGATTTGCGTTTGGCGATGCTGTTAATTCTTGCGACAAGCTCCCTGGGTTCAAAAGGCTTGGGCAGGTAGTCGTCTGCGCCGAGTTCGAGCCCGACAATGCGATCCATCACATCACCTCGTGCAGTTAACATGATAATGGGTATTTCGCTAAAGGCGCGGATTGCCTTGCAGACTTCAAAGCCATCCATTTCCGGTAGCATAACATCGAGAATGACGGCATCGAATTCATGTTCTTTGAGTTTCGCCAGGCCGGTAGAGGGCAGGTTTGCTTCGGTCACTTCAATGTTGTAACGCGCGCAGTATTCGCTAACCAACTGAGCCAGCTTTTCATCGTCGTCAATGATTAAAACGTTGAGCATTGCATTGTCTGGTTTAACCTGAGTTTTAGTATAACCGTAAGGGGATTACGGCTGCAGTAAATTGGCCGGGGTGTACCCGGCCAATAAGTTGCGATCCGTCAGGCTTATCCGCGGTGCTTGTGACGACCCTTGTGGCCGCGACGTTCCTTCATGATCTCGGTAATTTCTGCTTTTTGTTCTGCGCTCAGGCTATCGAGAAAATCGCCCATCGCGTTGACCAGATCCGGAGCCTGTTCATTGACTGCCGCAGTTTTTGCGGTAACCATGTCAAGCGCTGCGGCGCGATCAAACGACTCGGCGTTCAGCAGGTTCATCGCTTCGTCACGCATGGATTTGGCTTTCATGGTTTCGCGTGCAGACAGCATCTGGTCTTTCAGTACATCGAGTGCCTGTGACTGTGTGGAATCAAGTTCCAGTTCGTCAGTAATGTACGAGACCATATACTCGGCACGTTTTTCATGGCTGCCGTAGTGCTTCTTGCCAATCGCCGCAGCGCCGCCGACCAGGCCGACAGTCAAAGCAACAGTAGTGATAATCTTAGTAGAGCGTTTCATGTTTCGTTCCTGTGTGTTGGGGTGTTTGCCTATATGGCAACTATAGTGTCGGTCAGGAACGCCCGGGAAGCATTGCAGCCGCGTATCGGGTTGTAACAGGTTGTAACAGTGGGGCAGGAAATTGCAAAAATGTGGGTGCAGTGCGGGTGATAGCGTGGGCAGACTGCTGAAACATCACATTCTACGGATGGCGCTGCGCGGGTTTAATGTACCGGCGCAGGATGAATATTCAAGTTGTGTCAGCCGATCGCTACCGACCTGACGGGCTTTCCTTCGGGCTGAGCTTTTTTCGTGCGCCAAGCTTAAAGCGATCGGCAGTGCCATAGTCGCGTACCGCAACACCGGCTACAAAGTCGCCGAATGTCGGGCCGTGTTTGAACAGATGGCCGGAGCAGCCCCCGGCAAACAACACGTTTTCGTGCTCCGGGTGCCAGTCGACAACGAAGTGTGTGTCCGGTGTCAGGATGACCTGATTAAACTTGGAGTCGACAACTTTTTCGTTTTCAAGCAGGGGCAGGCGGCGCTGTATATAGGTACGCGTGCGATTCAGGCTTTGTTGCCGAATTAAGCGCTCGTCGTTGTCCAGATCGATTTTATCGGGAATGACAATGGCGGCCTTAACCCCGGAGCCTTCACTGGAAGGAATGCCAAACGAACCCTGGCCATGGTCGATCCAGCACGGCATCTTTTCCATATCAAACGCGTCACTGCCGTCGGGCGTAGATGTGTAAAGCACGTTGATGCCGATAATTGAAGAGATCGGTTTAATGGTGCGCGGAAACATATCGGCAGCCCACGCGCCTGTAGAAATGATAATGACATCGGCTTCCAGCGGCTTGCCGTCGAGGGTGGGTTTTTCGTTGTTGTCTGTTCTGACATGTCCGCGCTTGACTATGCCGCCGGCTTTTTTAAACAGGTCAATGGCGGTAATCACGCAGCGGTGCGCCATTAACAGCCCGGCTTCGGGTTCGTAAAGCGCATAGGCAATGTCGTCAGCTTTGAACTGTGGAAACCGTGTGGAAATTTCTGACTGATCAAACTTGTGGTAGGGCACTCCAACCTTATCGAAGGTGTGTGCTGTGGCGTCCTCCCAGTCGCAGTGGCCTGCGGTGGCCAGAATAAGGCAGCCGCATTCATACATCAGGTTCTGACCGGTTTCGGCCTGAAGTTCCAGCCAGCGCTGACGGGCGTCGCGGGCCCAGCGGGTGTAGAACTCATCGCGACCTGAAATTGCCCGAATCACGCGGTTGTAGTCAGTGGAGGCGGCTCGCGCGTGGCCCGGTTCCCAGCGATCAATCAGCGTGACCTGCTCGCCGCGACGCTGCAGGTGCAGGGCCGTCATGGTGCCGGCTATGCCCCCGCCCACGACGATGATGTTGCTGCTGCCGGCCATATTAATCCTTGCTTTTTGAAGTGAGACATGGATACTGTATACAGGATACAATAACTTACCGGAAACTCATCTAGCAAGGGTTTTTACTGTGTCAAAAGAAGCGTTCGAACTTCCTGAAGGTACTCATACCGTTGTTATTGGTCTGGGGGATTTAAACGGCATCATGCGTGGCAAGCGCATACCGGCCAGTCACTGGAAAACTATCTGTGACTCCGGTAATGCCTACTCTATCGCACTTTTTGCGATAGACATGACCTGCGATGTCTGGGACACCCCCTGTGTGAACTTCGACAACGGTTATCCGGACTTCCATATGTTCCCGATGACCAAGCCGGTAGCGTTACCGTGGGAGCCTGGCGTTGCGATGTCTTTTGCACGTGCTGAGGGCATGGATCATCAGCCTGTTCCCATCGACCCGCGCATTGTGCTGGAACGCCAGGTAAAGCGTGCAGCAGACATGGGTATTGATGTGCAGGTCGGTACCGAACTTGAGTTTTACCTGCTCGACCCTGAAACCAACAAACCGAAAGACTCTGGCATTGGCGTTTATGGTCTTGATCGTGCCGCCGAACTTGAACACGTGCTTGGTCCTATTCGCAGCCAGATTAACGATGCCGGTATTCCTATCGAACAATCCAACCCTGAATACGCGGCAGGGCAGGTGGAAGTAAACATCCGTTACGGTGCAGCGCTTGATTCTGCAGATCGTGTTGTGATGTTTCGTTCACTGGTAAAGCAGCTGGCTAATCAACACGGTTACAAAGCCACCTTCATGGCCAAGCCGTTCTTTGAAGAATCGGGTAACGGATTCCACTGTCACTACTCATTGTGGAAAGATGGCAAAAACATGTTTGCCGATGGCGGACAGTTAAGTCAGGCAGGCAAATACTTTGTTGGCGGGCTGCAAAAGCGTATGGCAGAAAACGCCATCTGCGGCAGTGCTACGGTCAATGGCTTTCGGCGTCGTCAGCCGTACAGTTTCTGTCCTATCAATACAACCTGGGGCATTGATAACCGCACAGTTGGTATTCGAATTATTCAGGGTTCAGATTCTGCAACCCGTATTGAGAAGCGTGACGCCGGTGCGGACTGCAATCCTTATCTGTTGCTGGCGACCGATATTGCAGCCGGGCTTGATGGCATAGAACAGTCTATCGAGCCCAGTGCCATGACTGAAGGTAACGGTTATGAAGCTGAAGATGCAGAACCTATCCCGACTGATCTTGCACAGGCTGTTGCGCTTGCGCGCGGTTCCAGCTGGATGAAAGACGTTATGGGTGACGACATGTACGAACTGACGATGCAGCAGTCTGAACGTGAACTCGAATTCTTTGCCAGTCAGGTAACGCCGGTAGAAACAGCCAGATATCTGGATAACTTCTAAATGAAAGTCGCAGTTGTCACCGGTACGGTTACCGCCACCGCCAAAGATGCAGCGCTTGTTGGTGGCAAGTTGTTGCTTACCAATATTGTCGACGCTGACGATGCAGTGGTGGAAACTGCCGTGGTTGCCTGGGATACCGTGGGTGCCGGTGCCGGCGATAAAGTGCTGCTGGTACAGGGTTCTGCTGCAAGGCTTGCAGAAAACGCATCTACGTTACCTGTAGATGCCTGTGTGATAGCCATCATTGACGATGTGGCTGTCGCAGCAGTGCCGGTGAACAAATCGCGCGCCACTCGAATATCAAAATCTTCTGCCGGCGGTGCCAAAACCGGTGCTGCACGCAGCAGCAAAGTGCGCAGAACTAAAAAAACCTGAACCGAATAGCTTAACAAGACGAGGACAACATCATGGCCAAACCTGTTCCGGGTCAAACCGCACTGGGTATGATTGAAACGCGAGGCATTGTTGCTGCCATTGAAGCGGCAGATGCCATGGCAAAAGCCGCCAGCGTCACTTTGCTTGGTCAAACCAGACCGGGTGGCGGACTCGTCGCTACTATGGTGCGCGGTGAAGTTGGTGCGGTTAAAGCAGCGACCGACGCCGGTGCAACTGCCGCCAACAAAGTGGGTGAAGTGGTCGCGGTCCACGTGATTGCGCGGCCGCACGATGAACTTGAAGCGATTATCGAATCTCTTTAAGTCACGTTTCACAACATGTTAAGCAAGCTACTGTACCGGTGTAATTCATGAGTAATGGGTTTGCCGGGTTTACTGAAGCGGTCAGTCGTCGCAGTACCACGGTACCGGCTGCCACTGGCAAGACGCTTGATCGCGTGGCAGTACTGGGCGGCGGTGCGGATGCTCGTCTTATTGCCGCGATGTGTCTTGCAGAAAATGCCACCGTATCGCTGTTTTCTGCCTACGGTGCCGAACTGCAGCAGTTGCGTGGTGGTGGCGGGATCGCGTTGCGTGGTGCCGGGCCTGTTGGTTCGTATCAAATTGATCGCGAAGGTGTGCCTTCCATACAAACCACTGCAGAACTCGACCACGCCGTCACCGATGCCGATGTTATTTTTCTAACCGGACCGGTACACAAGCAAAGAACCTATGCCATGGTGCTTGCCGATCATCTGTCCGATGGTCAGGTGCTGGTGCTGGCCCCGGGGCGCTCACTTGGCGCACTCGAAGCAGCGTGGTTTTTACGCATAGGCGGGTGCAGAGCGGACATTACTATTGTTGAAGCGCAGGGACTGCCGTTTTTTGTCAGCGCCAACGGATCGCAGTTAAATTTATCTGCGGTGTTGCCGGTAGCCGCAGCGACTCTGCCAAGCGGAAGAACAGAAGTCCTTACCCAACTTAAACGCTACCTGCCGAATATAGAGCCTGTAGAAAGCGTTCTGCAAAGTGGTTTTGCCGATGGTTCTGCGCTGGTCGAAATTCCTGCGCTGCTGGTGAACGGTCCGGCCGTCGGTGATGGTTCGGTTAACATTCCAATGGGCGGACAGCCATTGCCTGAAAACGCAACCTTTGCAGCCCTTATTGGTGATGAGCAGCGTGCGGTAATAGCACAGCTTGCAGAAGAGCGGTTGCAGGTAGCACAGCGCTTCGGCATGCGAAACCTGCCTGATGTAGATCGGTGGATATCACTGTATGCCGGTGAGCCGCGAGGCGAAGGCAGTCGACCGGTCCCGGGCCGTGCGGAATCTGCAGAGCTACTTCGCGACGGTGTTATCGGTTCACTGGTGCCGTTACTTTCTGCGGCTGAACTGACTGGTACACCGGTACCAATGACGCAAGCCATGATCACACTGGTCAGTAGCGTACTTGGTGTGGATGTGGCTGCTGCCGGGCGAAGATTAAACACGATTGGTATCT
>CAYZVB010000212.1:0-9812 GCA_964481315.1 uncultured Granulosicoccaceae bacterium | reverse complement strand
AGTAAACCCTGCGGTTCCCACCGCCATTGCCTGCTTTGTACTAAGCCCGTCGGGCAGCGGTACCAGCCAGTCGGCGTTAACCCGCGCCTTCTGTGCATAGCCGCCCCACTGAACTTCACCCACGCGCCAGCCGGTCAGCACCACTTTGTCGCCTGCTTTGTAGCGATTATCGCTGGACGCCTCAACTGTGCCGGCCAGATCAATGCCGGGTACGTGCGGATAATTGCGCACCAGACCGCCACCGGGGCCAACGCATAATCCGTCCTTATAGTTTAGGGTGGAATATTCCACTGCAACGGTAACGTTGCCCTCCGGCAGATCGTCAAGCGTGACCGACTGCACAGCCGCTGCGGTTTTGCCATCGTCGTTTTTGTTTACTACTAGTGCGTTAAACATGGGCTTTCCGGTAAGAGTGTTTAGGTCGTAGAATGGTAACGATTAAATCAGCACTTCGCCCCCATTACAATAGAACCACAAGGCCTACTCCCTTGACACAAATAAATATTCGACAGGCAACCGCCGCAGACGCAACTGTTATCAGCGACTGGAATCGCGCGATGGCCTGGGAGACAGAAAAAAAAGAACTCGCTCCCGAAGTCATATCGCGCGGTGTTGAACGACTGATCGCCAAACCCGAATACGGTTTTTACCTGCTGGCAGAAATTGACAACGAAGTGGCCGGCACCTTAATGGTAACCACTGAATGGAGCGACTGGCGCGACGGCCTGTTCTGGTGGATTCAAAGCGTGTATGTCGCACCGCAGTTCCGCCGCAAAGGCGTATACCGCGCCATGTACAGCAAAGTACAGGAACTGGCGACACAACAACCCGATGTGTGTGGTTATCGGTTATATGTCGAGCGCGATAACGTTATAGCGCAAGCCACCTACAAGCAGCTGGGAATGCACGAGACCGATTACTTTTTGTTTGAAGCGATGCGCTAAGCACTTATCAGGCACGCGCCAGTGCGGTTTTCAAATAAACTTCCCGAAGTTTCGTCGCCACCGGCCCGGGCTTACCGTTACCAATAACCTGGCCGTCTATTTTAACCACCGGCCATACAAACGTAGTGGCACTGGTGGCAAAAGCCTCAGTCGCCGCGCAGGCTTCGGCAATCGTAAACGGACGCTCTTCGAACTTAATGTTGTCTGATTCAACCAGCGCCAGCACCGACGCACGGGTAATGCCGTGCAGTATTTCGTTACCGAGGTGGCGGGTAATAATGGTGCCGCTGGCGTCGACAATAAAAGCGTTGTTCGAACTGCCTTCGGTAACATATCCGTCTTCCAGCATCCACGCGTCGTCGGCACCGCTGTCGATGGCCTGTTGCTTGGCCAGACACTGCGCCAGCAGGCCTACCGTTTTGATGTCGCGTCGCTGCCAGCGGATATCGGGTATTGAAACCACCGAAATACCGTTGTCTACCTGCGGTGGATGGCGCAGATTTTTTTTCTGCGTAAACAGCACCAGACTCGGTGTTAAATCAGACGCGTAGGCAAAATCGCGATCTGCCGCGCCGCGCGATACCTGCAGATAAATACAGCCTTCGTCGAGCGCGTTGTCGGTAACCAGCTGTTGCTGAATTGCGGTAATCTCTTCATCGGTGGCGGGTGAGTTAATCTTCAGTTCGGCCAGAGAACGCCGTAACCGGGCCAGATGACCGTCGTTATCCAGCAACTTACCATCAACCACCGAAGTCACTTCATATACTGCGTCGGCAAATAGGAAACCGCGATCAAAAATTGATATGCTCGCGTCCTTTTCGGCGACGAATTTTCCATTGACGTAGACTGTTCTCGACACGTTCTGCACCTGTTGAAACGTTTGGTCATAAACGCCAGCACCACCGGACGGGCAACCGATGCACGCTTTCCGCTGGTTTTGGCATAAAACGCCCATACTATCGCACCAGAACTGCAGCGAGTTAATGATGTCTGATCAGCAACCAGCCAGACGGCGCACCCGCCGCGCCCGCAAAACGCTTCCCGACAACGCCCCCGAAGTGGTGTCGCCGTGCGTCAGTGTCTGTGAGATGGATCAGCAGCGCGGTGTCTGCAAAGGCTGCCTGCGAACACTCGAAGAAATTGCCACCTGGTCGCGGATGTCGAACCAGCAGCGCTGGGATATTGTGCAATCGCTGCGCTCGCGTCGCAGCGAAGCCGCGGATTAAGTGCCCGGCAGCCCCGACGTTTAACCCGCCATTCTGCGCCGGTACGCGTGCGCCGGATAAGTACCAAGCACCTTCAGCTTGGTACAGAAATACTGCAGTTCCTGAAACGCATAGTCCACCAGCTTGTCTGACGGATGTCCTTCAATTTCCGCGTAAAACTGCGCACTCTGAAAACGGTCATCGACGATATAGCTTTCGAGCTTGGTAATATTGACGCCGCTGGTGGCAAACCCGCCCAGCGCTTTGTACAACGCCGCCGGCACACTGCGCACGTGAAAAACAAAGCTGGTCATGCACGGCCCTTCCTGCGGGTCCGGGTCCTGCCGGGTACTCGATAACACCACAAACCTGGTGGTGTTACCAAGGCGGTCTTCGATACGCTCGCGCAATACATCAAGCCCGTAGATCTCACCGGCCAGCGCCGATGCAATCGATGCATGTCGCGGATCGCCCAGTTCTTTAATCTCTTTGGCAGAACCCGCGGTGTCAGCCACCGGTAGCGGCTTTACTTTGAGCTCTTCAATCAACGACCGGCACTGTGCCAGCGCCTGCGGGTGCGAGCGGATGTGGGTTAACTCATCGAGCTTTGTACCCGGCAACCCGAGCAGACAATGCTTCACCGGCTGGTAGTGCTCACCGACAATAAACAGCGTCGACTCAGGCAACAGATGATGCATATCGGCCACACGGCCGCCAAGGGAGTTTTCGATTGGAATCATGGCAAGACCTGCCTCGCGCCGTTCCACCGCTGCAAATGCCGCTGCAAATGACTCACACGCCAGTGGTTCAAGATCGGGATAAACGGTGCGGCAGGACAAGTGCGAATAAGCGCCGGGCTCACCCTGATAGGCAATAATGTTCTCATAGTCAGTCATGTTCAGACAGATACTGGCGGGCAGTCGTATTCGTTTGGTTGCTTAATAGTGTACTGCTTATTCGGAAAGTCGGGGAAAAATTCAAACCACAGACACCGACAGCGTCGCGACATGACACAACTATGGATCGGCAGCGGCGATACTGATGCCAGTGGCAGGCGCTGTTTCCGGTAACAAGCGGTGTTGCACTGCATCACCGACATGGCGATACCGCTGCGGATAGCAGGTCATGACAATAATCTGTGAATGACGACCGGCATTGCTTAGCAACGCGCCGATAGTCTGCAGGCGGGTGGCATCGGTATGGCCAAGCGTGTCGTCGAGAATAAGAGGCACACCGGCCACCAGCTGCGTGGCCGCCAGACGCAACAATATACCCAGCTGTTCACGAGCACCGCCGCTCAAATCATCAAACGGAACAGTAAGACCGTTAAGCGTGCGGGACTCTATGGCCAGAGATTCATTTAGTTGCACCTGAAAGTCGGCACCGAATACGATTTGCCCCATCCGGCAGACGCGCTCCGACAGCGGCTTAACATAGCTCAGCCGGGTGGCGTGCTGGTGTTTCGACAGGCACTCCCACAATGTCTTTGCAGCACCGGCCGATCGCAACACCTGACTAAGCCGTTCGTGAGCATCACAGGTGGTGGCGTGCAGTTGTTCAAGTTTTTCATGCAGTCCTTCTGAACGCAGCTGATCTAGTTGTGCAGAAACAGCCGCCAGTTCTTTTTCATCGTGATGAAACTGCTGACCGGCACGGTCGAGTGCCTGGCGCGCATTGCCAACCTGCTGCGCCAGTTGTTCTGCATTCGAATGCACCAGTGTCTCATCTGCTTCACTTAACTTTTTATTCAGTGCTGCCAGCGTGGTCTGTTCACGCTTTAATTGTGCCGCTATATCTTCATCTGTCAGGTCTGCGCGCAAACTTTCAAGCTGCAGCCGTAGGTTTGAAAGCTCGCTCTGCTCATCGTTAATCTGCTGTTTGATCAGTTCTTCCTGTGCATCTGTACGGGCTTTGTCAGTCTGTAACGACTCAGCGTCAGCGGCGAACTGTTGCTGCTCTCTTTCAATGTCCACCAGTGAACCGCGTGCGGACGCAAGCTTTGGCTGCAGTTCACCGTGATCGAAGGCAACTTTTGGTTGCTTAACAGCTGCACGTAGCACCTGCAACCGGTTGGTGGCAGTGGTGACATCGGTATCGAGAGATTCGTCTACTCTTTGGCGCAGGCTGTTTATTTTCTGTTGTAACTCAAGACGTTTGCGATGGATTGCCACCGCCGCTTTAACATCACTAACGCCACTGCGCTGAAGCGTGTTGTTCAATTGGGCGCTTACCTGTGCCAACTCGTCGCTAAGGGCTGCAAGGTCCGTCGCCGGTGTAAACACAATACGTGCAGAACTGCCAACATCAAACTCCAGAGCAACCGAGGTATCAAGCTTGTGCTGCGTTCCTGCTGCAACTTCTTCACCGTTAAAATTCTCTGCCTGCACAGCCTGAACTACCAGCTCCGGCCGCTGCGCTGTCAGTCGTACCTCAAGCTCCCTGTGCTGCCGCTGTAATTGCTGCATTGTTTCAAGCGTGTTGTCATCTACGCTATAGGTTTTGCATTCGGCTATACACTCATCAAGTTCTTTTTGTAACTTTTCACGCTGTTGCAGGCGGCTTTCGAGTGTTTTTAATTCTCCGGCATCTGCACTGAATTTCATTGCCACCTCAAGGTCAGCTACAGACTGCTGCAACGCGGCTCTGGTGTCTTTAAGTTTCTCGCGCTGCTGCCCGCAACCGGTGATTTTCTCGGCTAATTCGACAGAGGTTTTCAGCAGATTTTTGTGCTGTTCACTCAGCTTTGCCAGCGCCTCTGTGCGTCCGGTGAGTTGTTGCTGCTGCTGTTGACGGTCGGCACGTTTTCTTTCGCACTGATTCACACGCAGTGACTGCGCATCGACCTCAGCTTTAATGGTACGGCGCTGCTGCAACAGTGCATCCACCTCCACCTGCTTTGTTTGCAATGCAGCAAATGCAGATTGCAGCTCCGGCAACGCTGCCTTTTGCTCGTGAATAGACTCTGTCAGCATGGCGCTGCGTTCAACCTGCGCCTGCATACTCTGCATGGCACCGGAAGCCTGCGCTATTTCTTCAGAAAGTTCATCACACTGCTGCCGTAAACTGGCCAGCTCACCTGTCTCTTTACCTGTGCGTTCAGTGTAATAACGCAAATACTCACTATGCGCCCGTTCGAGAATAGCCGAGTCGGCCTCGCCAACACCGGTACCGCCGGCGGCACTGTCAAGCGCACGCGCAAGTCCGGTACTGGCCCGCAGGTTGATCGAACTAAACTCACTGCCCTGCTCCAGTTGTATTGCCTGCCACAGTGCCAGATCGATAGTTTCGTCGAGAATGCGCAGCGCTTCTTCGTGCGCCTGCAAACCGGTGAACTGTGCCGGCTCGGGCTTAAAAACAGACAAACTGGTGGCCGGGCGCCGATTATAGGTTTTACTGTAGGTGAAGTGATAATCACCGGTTTTAAGTTCAACCTCAACGGTACTGCCAACATCATGCCCTTTCGGGGTAACGCCTTTCACTTCTTTCTTTTTGGTTGAATCCCGCTCTTTAAACAGGTGATTCAACGCTTCTATAAATGAAGACTTACCCGCCTCATTGGCACCTTCTACAATATTGACACCGGCACCGAGAACAATCTCACGTGATTTAACGGCCCGCCAGTTTAAAATTTTGATACGGATTAACTGCATGTCAGGCGCTACGCTGGCTGTGCGCTATTCGATAGAAAAGCTCAAGCGCATCCGTTGCTTTGTGAGCGGCCTCACCACCGGCGGCGGCTGTCTGTGCCAGCTCTTCCCATGCATCGCGCGCATAGCCGCTCAGAGATAACGAATCGATATCGAGCGTATCCGGCAGCACAGTCAGATCGGTCAGCGTTTCATGCAAACGCAAACTGGCAAACAAACCGCGCTTGTTGTCGATCATCGCATTCAGTGCCGCACTTTCATCAAGCTTTAACGCGCCGTTAAGCGCCAGGCGAATAATCACTCGCTCTTTATTTGAATACTCCGATAACCTGGCCTCGAGCCGTTCAATATCAGCGCTGCGCTCAACGTCTGCATGTATCTGCTCAAACTGCCACTGACCGGTCACCACAGGTGTTACCTGCGCGCGCGGATCAATACCGACACTGGCATCGACCAGCAAGACCTGATTGGGATTGTTTTCGGTAAAGTCGGTGGCCACCGGTGTACCGCTATACCAGATACGCCCTGAGTCGTCACAGTCGGTGACCGAATGCCTGTCACCCAGCGCAAGGTAATGAATCCTGCCGCTTTGCAGCGCGTCCCTGACCACTCCCTGATCAATGGTTGAAGGATGCTGATGATCAGTCGCAAGCGTACTGATCTGGCCATGTGCCATGGCCACACGCACCACACCGCTTTCAGGCGCGGTAAGTGAATTAAGCATCTCTGCACACAAGTCGGTTAACACCTGTTTGCGATGCCACGGTGCCGCAACCACTTCTATACCCGGCACCCCGGGCACTGTATGAATGGCGTTATCCCTGACTACCCGAATGTGTTCCGGCAACTGCCTGAACACAGCGCTGTCGTAAACACTGGCTGCATTTAACGGGTCGTGGTTACCCGGCAGAATAAACACCGGCACCGGAAACGATGCCAGCTTTTCAGCTGCCCGCTGCACGGTTTGCGGTGACACCTCGTTAGCATCGAAAACATCACCGCACACCACCATAAAGCGTGCGTCCTGTTCACTCGCTATAGATGCGAGTGCCGTTATGATATCGATGCGGTCCTGTGTAAAACGCGCCTGCGCCTCGCCTTTTAAAAAATGGCGGGTCATGCCGAGGTGCCAGTCAGAGGTATGAATAAATTTCAGCGGGTTACTCCAGCCTGTCACTTAAGGTTAAAAAATACATCGCAGCGCTATACGTTGAGGCATTCCCCAATACTACCGGCACACTACCAACACCATTATGCAAATCGACGCACGCTACCCCGGCAGCCGCCTGAGCGCCTGACACATACAATGCACACCACCCCCGCCCGGTGTAATCATAGACACATCAGGGTCGTAGATGGTCAGGCCCAGCGCTTTGGCTTTTTCCTTTAATACGGTACTTTTCTGTGGCAACAGTATCCGGTCATTACCCAGTGCTACGACATTACAACCGAGATCAAGCGTATCCTGAAACGGCACAGAGACTATTTCAATTTGCTTTGACCTCAGCCAGTCCACCACCTGCGGGTCGGTACTTTCAAGACAAACTGCCGCGAGCTTTGGCGCCAGCATCACGACCATCAGATCAATGTGAACATAAAACGGATCGATATCGGCAAGCATCACTTCCCAGCCCTCGGCCTCGAACCAGTTTTTCAATTGCTCTGCGGCACCCAGCTGACTGCGACCTTCATCGCCCTCCCAGCCGATTAGCACTGTGTTGGGCTCAATGATGTTGAAATCGCCACCTTCAAAGGTACCGGCAGTAACATAGTCGTAAATCGGGATACCGAGTTTTTCGTAGGTTTCTATAGCGCGGTAATTCTCACCGCGCCGCCACCAGTTGGCCATACTGGTGATAATCGCCCCGTAGGGAGTCATTACCGATGAGTCGCGTGCAAAGATGTGATAGCGAAGTTCAGGGTCGGGCGCGTGGAAGTGGCACTGCACATCGGCAGACTCATAAGCGCTAACCATCTCGGCATGCTGTTGTCTCGCCACCGCAGCATCGAACGGCATCTGCCGGCGAATACTCTTTTTTGAAACCGAGCTGGTTTCAAGCCACTGATAATGATCAGCCGGGCCCAGTAGAATATCTTTGAGCACCCCGTATTCACAATCGGCGCCCCAGTCGGTCAATGGCTTGCTGCCACCACCTTCGACCCGCGCACGCAGAGAAAAGTGATCAGTCACGATGAATACTCCTTACAGAGTCAGTTGTCAGGATTGAGGGGTAATCCATTTCAATTAGTAGTCCAGATCATTGGCTTCGCAGATAAAGCGAACAAAACCGCCGGTAGCAGCAAACAGCCCTGCGGAATATTTAACAAAGTCCTTATCGGTAACAGCGGTTTTTTTCAGGTTTTGCGTCACAATGAAATCTTTGCGTTTTAGATCGTCAATCAACGGGTGATCGTCACTATAGCTACGCGGCGGACGCTTCAGTTGTTCGCCGTGCAATTCAAACCCCTTACTGCGCACCCCTTTAACCAGCTTTTTCCACTGCGCCTGATTGTCATCCATGTGCATACGCATGTGAGTTACCGTACTACTGTCCGGCCTCCAGATGCCAGCGCCCATAAAGACTTCTTTTGGCTCAATGTGCAAATAGAACCCGGGGGCATGAACGTCTTTGCCCGCGGTGTGCCTGAACTGAATACCTATATTGGTTTTATACGGTGTTTTGTCTTTGGAAAACCGCACATCGCGGTACACCCGCATTAACGAACCGCCAACCTTTTTCGGGCTTGCGATAAAGCTGCCCGATATTTTTGCCAGGCGCGGCGCCATGGCCTCGATATAGGCCAGCGCCGGTTCACGCACATCGGATTCGTACCGGTGCTTGTTAGCCTCAAACCAGTCCCGATTGTTGTTTTTTTCAAGCTCACGAAGAAACTTTAATGTCGCTTTGCTAAACATACGCACCCCGCCGATCCGACCGCCCCCATGATAACAGGAAACCGACTACTGTCGTATGCACGGGACACTCAACAGAACACCCGCCTGCGGCACATTTATGAGACAATCGGCGCGCGATCAGACACACGTAAGGCACATGCACCAACTGCTACTCAACCGGGAAATCTATACCGAATTCCTGATTAAAAGCGTGCCGCTGGCCAGCCGCTTTCTGTGGATTACCACCGCAGATATCAAAGACCTGCACGTCGACACCGACAGCGGCTTTCAGCCGTTTCTGGCAGTGCTTGCAGAACTGGTCGACAACGGTGTGGCGGTACGCCTGATTCACGCCAAAGAACCCGGCCCAAGATTTCGCGAAGATTTCGACCAGTACGACGCGCTTATCAACAATGACCTGTTCGAGCGGATTCTCTGTCCGCGTGTTCACACCAAAGCCGTTGTGGTCGACGGTGTACTGGCGTTCGTTGGCTCAGCCAACCTGACCGGTGCCGGCATTGGCGCTAAAAGCGAACACAAACGCAACTTTGAAGCAGGCTTTCTGTTCGACGATCAGACGCATATCAAACAACTGATGGCATGGATTGACGAGCTGTACCTTGGAGAGCACTGCCACGACTGCAAACGCCGCGAGTTCTGCCCCGATCCAATCATCGACCGATTAGAATAGCCGGACAATCAAAACACTTTTCTCTCCACACACTGGAACAAAAACTTTTGAGTGATAACAGCGCACACAAAGCCGCCATGCAAAAGCTGCAGGCCGAACAAAACAAAAAAACCCGTGAAGCTAGCGACCCCGGCCGCGGTCTTGTACTGGTACACACCGGTGATGGAAAGGGCAAATCAAGCACGGCGTTTTGCGTGATAGTCCGCGCCCTGGGCTGGGAACAAACTGTCGGTGTGGTGCAGTTTATCAAAGGTAAATGGATCACCGGAGAACGGAAATTTTTTGAAAGCCACGGCCAGGTTGACTGGCACACCATGGGCGATGGCTTTACCTGGAACACACAAGACCGCAATCAGGATACGAAGGCGGCTGTTGCCGCGATTAACAAAGCCTGCGAAATGATGGCAAGCGGCAACTACGATCTAATCG
>CAYZVB010000211.1:0-9897 GCA_964481315.1 uncultured Granulosicoccaceae bacterium | reverse complement strand
GCGAAAAGCGTTTGCCTACTTTGCGCTTTTCAAAGTAGGGCCCGCCGCAGGCGAAGCAACAAAATCAACCTGTCATCCGTTACCCCCACACTACCCGCTATAATCCCACCCTTAACCTGCTGGACGACCTGAATGCTGCAATATCCGAATATCAATCCCGAGGTTTTTTCCATCGGGCCGCTGACTGTGCACTGGTACGGCGTAATGTACCTGATCGGGTTTGCGGCGGCCTGGTTTCTGGCGCAGATTCACAATCGACGCATTGATGCGGGCTTCACTAAAGACGATATTGCCGATCTGGTCTTCTACTGTGCCATCGGGGTCATTGTCGGCGGTCGTATTGGCTATTTTCTGTTCTACAGCACGGAAACGCTGTTCACCGATCCGCTGCGGGTGATCATGATCTGGAAGGGCGGTGGTATGTCGTTCCATGGCGGGTTTATCGGGGTCGCGCTTGCGGCGTGGGTGTACGCATGGCGCACCGGTCGGAAGTGGTTTGATGTGGCAGATTTCGTTGCGCCCGTTACGGCCATCGGTCTGGGCGCGGGGCGTCTGGGCAATTTTATTAATGGCGAGTTGTGGGGGCGCGTTACCGATGTGCCGTGGGGCATGGTGTTTCCATTCGAACGTGCAGGCACGCTGCCGCGCCATCCGTCGCAGCTGTATCAGTTTTTTCTCGAAGGGGTTCTGCTGTTCCTGATTGTGTGGATCTACTCGCGCAAGCGGCGGCCCACCATGGCGGTTTCCGGCCTGTTCCTCATCACCTACGGGGTTTTCCGGTTTATTGTCGAATTTTTCCGCGAGCCGGACGACCACCTGTTGTTCGTCGCCTTCGACTGGATGACCCGCGGGCAGCAGCTGTGCATTCCAATGATTGCTCTGGGGGCCATTCTCATGTGGCTGGCGTATCGCAATGCAGGAAAAGGCGGCGCCGGTGAGTCGACAACCGCTGCATCCGGTGCCGGTTAAATGCATCCCGAGCAACAATACCTCGATTTACTGGCCCATCTGGTCGAGCACGGTGACGAGCGGGTAGATCGCACCGGTGTTGGCACCCGCGCTACCTTCGGTCATCAGATGCGGTTTGATCTGGCCGAGGGGTTTCCGTTGTTCACCACTAAACGGGTGTACTGGAAAACCGCCTTTAAAGAAATGCTGTGGATGCTTGCCGGTGGCGACAACATTCGTCAGCTGCTCGAACAAAACGTAAAGATCTGGACCGACTGGCCACTGAAGCGATTTCGCGAGACCACCGGTACCGAAATCAGCCAGCAGGAATTCGAACAGCGAATACTCAGCGACGACGCCTTTGCCGATCAGTGGGGGCAGCTGGGACCGGTATACGGTAAGCAGTGGCGCGAGTGGCCGACTGCCGATGGCGGCAAGATTGATCAGGTGCAGCGTGTGCTCGACGATCTGAAAAACAACCCAACTTCAAGACGTATACTGTGGGACGGATGGAACGTTGCCGAGCTCGACAATATGGCACTGCCGCCGTGTCACAAACACTATCAGTTTTATGTGAATCAGCAGCACGGTACACTGAGCGGTGCGATGGTACAGCGCAGTGCTGATGCGTTTTTAGGGCTTGCCTGGAACATTGCCAACCTTGCGCTGGTCACGCATTTAATTGCCAGGCAAACAGGTTATAAACCGGGTGAGATAGTCTGGTTTGGTATGGATGTTCATTTGTATATGAATCATATTGAACAAGCCAGAACGCAAATTGCCAGAGCACCCAAAGCCATGCCTGAACTACAGATTGACCCGTCGGTGAATTCGCTGTTCGATTACCGTATCGAGCACCTCGATCTTGTTAACTATGAACCGCACGATGCAATAGCCGGTGATGTGGCAGTGTAGTGCAGCTGCTAATGTGATTGGCTGGAAACAAAGACTAAGAGAACAACATAATGAACAATGCCTTACCCACTGTTGATTATCAGCACCCGGATGCGGCAAAACAATTTGTTGAGTCCCTGCGTGAAACCGGCTTCGGTGTACTAACCAATCACCCGATTCCACAGGAAAAGGTTAACGGAATATACCAGCACTGGTTAGATTTCTTTAACAGTGAAACCAAAAGCAGTTTTGTTTTTTCGACTGAAAAGTTTGACGGGTTCTTTCCGGCTGAGCAGGCCGAGGCGGCTAAAGGCCGAACGGTACGTGATATTAAAGAGTACTATCACTACTACCCCTGGGGACGCTGCCCCGATGAGTTGCGCGATGAAATACAAGAGTACTATCAGCTGGCCTGTGATTTTGCCTCTACGTTGTTAACGTGGGTCGAACAACACAGCCCCGCTGATGTCAGTGCTTTGTACAGTGAACCACTGTCAGACATGATGCAGGGCAGTGAACAATCGTTGTTGCGTGTTCTTCATTACCCGCCACTGCAGGGCGATGAAAAGCCCGATGCCATCAGGGCCAGCGCTCATGAAGATATCAACCTCTTGACTGTCCTGCCGGCGGCCAATGAGCCGGGTCTGCAGGTAAAGGCCAAAGACGGCAGCTGGCTTGATGTGCCGTGCGATTTCGGTAACCTGATTGTGAACATTGGCGATATGCTGCAGGAAGTGTCGGGTGGTTATTTTCCATCGACAACACACCGCGTTATTAACCCTGAAAACTCGCAGCACAACAAATCGCGAATTTCCCTGCCACTGTTTTTGCACCCGCGCCCCGAAGTGCAACTGTCGGCCAGATATACTGCCGGTGGTTATCTGTCGGAGCGTCTTGCTGAACTTCGGCAGGCCGAAAATTGATTACCTTCCGGCCGTTTAAAGCAAAAGACACCACAGCGCTGTTACTTCTGAACGAAGCGTCAGTCGAGGCCACCAGCCCGCTTGATGAAGTGCGCCTTGGCAGGCTGCTTGAGCAGGGCTGTCAGATTACCGTTGCGGAAACCAACAATGCGGTAAATGGTTTTTTAATGGTGTTTAACGAAGGCAGTGAGTACGACAGCGTTAACTACCAGTGGTTTAATAAAAAATTCAAAAGCTTTGCGTATGTTGACCGAATAGTGATTGGTGCTGCCTTTCGCGGACAGGGAGCAGGTCAGCAGTTTTATCAACGCCTAAAGCAACAGGCGTCCGGAGAAGGTAGGCGTTGGATAACCGCAGAAATTAATATTCAGCCGCCAAATGAAACGTCGTTGGTTTTTCATCAGAAACAGAGCTTTGTCGAAATCGGCACACAGTCGGTTGGTAGTAAAGTGGTTTCACTGCAGGCATGCGAGCTTGACTGAGTAAATGTCTGCGCAGGTCGTACTCGATTTACACTACACCGAGCCCGAGCTTGTTGCGTTGTACGACCTGCAAAACCCGCGCGGCGAAGATTACGACTTCTATCTTGAACTGGCGAGCGCGCGCGGTGCACACAAAGTGCTTGATGTAGGTTGTGGCACCGGACAGCTGGTGCTTGAATTTGCCAGTCGCGGGTTTGATGTAACAGGCGTCGATCCTGCGGAAGCCATGCTCAACTACGCTAAAAAGCAGAACGGTGCCAGTGTGGTTAAATGTTTGCAAGGTGATGCCACGGCTGCTCCCGATAATGAATTTGATTTTACCGTAATGACCGGTAACGTAGCGCAGGTGTTCCTTACCGATAGTCAGTGGCAACAAACTTTAAGTGAAATTAACCGCGCATTGCGGGCAGGCGGCTGCATTGCCTTTGAAAGCAGAAACCCGCCTGCACAGGCGTGGCAGGACTGGGTGCCATCGAAAACGCGTCGCCGCTATCAGTCACCACATGGGCCGGTTGAAAGCTGGCTTGAGTTACTGGCGGTGGAAAACGATATCGTAAAGTTTGCGCAGCATTGTCGACTATTGGCCAGTGGCAGAGACTATATAGTAAAAAGCGAGTTACGCTTTCGGTCACAGCATGAGATCATTCATTCTCTGCAGCAGGCAGGTTTTTCCGTACAGCATATTTACGGCGACTGGCAGTCCCGACCATTGGATGATGAAAGTCGGTTAATGGTTTTTGTCGCTGCTAAGCTGCAATCAATCTAACAGGCAGTATGTTTATGCAACCACATTATCCGGAACGTATTGTTTGCCTGACTGAAGAGCCAACGGAAACGCTTTATCTGCTTGGTGAACAGCATCGTATTGTTGGCATTTCAGGGTTTACCGTCAGGCCGCCACAGGCGCGAAAGGAAAAGCCCAGAGTCTCGGCGTTTACGTCTGCCAATACCGAAAAAATCCTTGCCTTAAATCCGGATCTGATTATCGGGTTTTCAGATCTGCAGGCAGACATTGCCGCAGAACTGGTGCGAAACGGTCAGTCGGTATTGTTGTTTAATCACAGAAGTGTCGAAGAAATTCTCAGTATGATTTTGACGCTGGCAGGTCTTGTCGGGGCGCAGGAAAAAGGTCAGCAACTGGTTGCGCGTTTGCAGGGTGAAATAAACACTGTACTTGCCAGTGCAAAAAAACTGACTCGCAGACCTACACTGTACTTTGAAGAGTGGGACGACCCGATGATCTCCGGTATCCGCTGGGTATCTGATCTGGTGTCTATTGCCGGTGGTGACGACTGTTTTTCGGAGCTGGCCGCTCAGCCACTTGGTAAAGACCGCATCATCGCAGACCCGCAAACAGTCATCGACCGTAATCCGGATATTATTGTTGGCTCGTGGTGTGGAAAAAAATTTCGTGCTGAAAAAGTATCTGCACGCCCCGGCTGGCAGTCAGTAAATGCGGTTGCTAACAGTCAGTTGTATGAAATAAAGTCAGTAAACATTCTGCAGCCCGGCCCCGCGGCACTGACTGACGGGTTAAAGCAAATGCACGATATTATTCTCAACTGGCATCAGTCCTGCGCCTGATGAACCGGAGCTGGCTTCGTAAAGCGTTACTGCGATTTGCCGCCCGTACCACTGCCGGCATGATCGCACTGTTTGCGAGGCTGTTAACGGCTGTTCGCGGTATATGGCTTGGCACTGATCCGCGGGATGTGCAGCGAATCTATTACGCCAACCACGCCAGTCATGGCGACTCGGTGCTTATCTGGACGGTACTGCCACCGCGTATTCGCGATGCAACACGTCCGGTGGCAGGCAGTGACTACTGGGAGCGCGGCAGGCTTCGTCAGTTTATAGGCCGCTCTGTGTTTAACTGTGTGTTAATTGAGCGTGCCTCCGGTAGCCACAGCAACCCGCTGGCACCAGTACAGCAGTCGCTCGATGAGGGTGCCTCACTGATCTTTTTTCCCGAAGGTACCCGCAACACTACCGACCAATTACTGTTGCCATTTAAAAGTGGTTTGTATTACTTAGCTAAGTCACGGCCGGCGGTTGAACTGGTGCCGGTATGGATAGAAAATCTTAACCGCGTAATGCCCAAAGGCGAAGTGGTACCTATCCCGTTAATTTGTACCGTTACCTTCGGCACCCCGTTCACGTATGAGCCGGGGATGGATAAAACCAGTTTTTTAAACAAGGCGACAAATGCGTTAGTCGGGTTGGCAGACACGGTTCGGGAGTCCGGCCATGGCTAATGCATCGACTGATTTGGCACTGGTGTTTGGCGGCGTGTTCTGCGTACTGGTTATTGCCAGTATGCTGTCGGCCTTTTTACGTTATCGCTACAGTCCCGATGGCAGTAATGTGGTGCTTGAAAATCTCGACGCGCGGGTCATGTCGTGGTGGGCAATTGTCGCATTGCTCGGGTTTGAGTTTATCTTTGGAAAAACCGGCGTCATTGTACTGTTTGGCTTGTGTTCTTTTGCAGCATTGCGAGAGTTTGTAACGCTCACAAGTACCCGTCGTGCAGATCACTGGGCGCTGGCGGCATCTTTTTTTATTGTGCTGCCTGTACAGTATATCCTGGTGTGGCACGAATGGTACGGACTGTATTCGATCTTTATTCCAGTCTATGCTTTTTTGTTTATCCCTATTGTGTCTGTGTTGCGTGAAGATACACACCAGTACCTGGTACGTATTGCTGAAACACAATGGGCGTTAATGATTTGTGTATTTTGTGCCTCACATGTGCCGGCACTGCTGTCACTCGATATTCCGGGTTACCAGGGCCGGAATGTTCTTCTCATTGCGTTTCTGGTGATTGTGGTGCAATCGAGTGATGTGTTTCAGTATGTGTGGGGAAAGCTGCTTGGCAAACGAAAGCTGGCACCGTCACTGTCGCCTTCAAAAACCGTTGAAGGAGCCTTAGGCGGGTTGCTGACTGCTTCACTGCTCGGCGCTTCACTGTTCTGGATCACGCCGTTTTCACCGTTACAGGCAGCGTTAATGTCATTATTGATTACACTGATGGGAATGTTCGGCGGTTTGGTGTTATCTGCAATAAAGCGTGACCGAGGTGTTAAAGACTGGGGGCACTTGATTGCCGGGCATGGCGGGTTTATTGATCGACTGGATTCGGTGGTGTTTTCGGCGCCGGTGTTTTTTCATGTTGTGCGATATTCGTGTACCTGACATGGTCGCTAACTAATGACCCGACGACCCATTAAAACCCGCAACACAGCCATTGCATCACGGGTAACGCAATGGCTGGCCGGTACCGGTGTGTTACCCGATCATATTTCTATGGCCAGTATGGTTGCCGCAGCACTGGCCGGATTTGCGTTTTATCTGAGTACAATGCCTGGCCCAAACTGGCAAATAGTGTTTCTGCTGATTGCAGCTGCGCTTTGTCAGGTTAGATTGTTGTGCAATCTGTTCGACGGCATGCTTGCAACAGAAGGCGGCAAAGGCAGTCGTGCAGGGGTAGTGTGGAACGAGTTCCCCGACCGTGTGGCCGATGTGTTTATTCTGGTGGGTGTGGGACTGGCTGTCGACTGGGTGTCACTGGGTTGGGCGGCAGCGTCGATGGCGGTGCTTACTGCTTATGTTAGAGAGCTGGGCAGTCACGTGTCCGGTGTGACTGATTTTGCTGGCCCAATGGCAAAGCCACAGCGCATGGCAGTGGTTACAGCGGCCGCAGTGTTAACCGTGTTCGAATCGCAATGGACAGACGAAAGGCTGGTGCTGCAACTGGCCCTGTGGGTAGTAACGCTGGGTGCGGTTCTGACCAGTCTGTTACGCATTAGGCGTTTGTTGCAGCGTTTGCGGTGAATCTCGTTATTTGATTTATGCATCCCGTAAGAACTTGCTATTATCAGGATCAATATGTTGCTGTCGGTGTTTCACCTATGAAAAATTCATCCAAAACCATTTTGAATCAGGCGCTTGAGCTTCCGGAAAATGAGCGGGCCATTCTTGCTGAACAGCTGCTTATCAGTCTGAATCTCCCGGATTCGGAAATAGATGAGCAATGGGCGAATGAAGCAGAGAATAGAATTGACCAGTATGAGAAAGGGAACATAGCAACCAGAAGCGCGCAAGAGGTTTTTGGGAAGTATAAAAAGTAAGTGAATATTGAATTTCTTGAGCCAGCTGTGATTGAATTTGATCAGGCAGTTGCGTACTACGATAACGAACAGCAAGGGCTTGGTGAAAAATTCAGATTAGAGATCCAAAGGTCCTTATTGCGTATTGCAAATTACCCGGAGTCGTACCAGGCAATTAGTCTGCGGAGTAGACGATGTCTGGTCGCGAAATTTCCGTATGGGATTATCTATCAGTACAAGAATGCAAATAATTCTATAGTGGTTGTGGCAATTGCACATCTGCATCGTAAGCCTGATTATTGGTCGTCTCGGGATGACTCAGCGGGTCAATAGCCCAATAGATACCTTATGGTCTATTTCTTTACAGATTTAACGATTCAAGTAATTGATTCACTTCCGTTAGCTGACTCAGCCTGGTAATCCACTGTTGTGGAATACCAATGTCATTGTTGCAGCCATAAGCAGTTCCTGCCACCGCACCTAACAGTATTGCTCTGCCGCACGAATCGCCTCCGGCAAGAATGTTGGTGTTAATCGCCTGAGTGAAGCTTGAAGTGGTTTTCAGAATATGTGCAGCGCCGGGCATGCCGAACTCCAGATTGCATGACATGCCAATGTCGGCAACTACCGCAATAGAATCTTCACCGGTACGATTCACAGCATTTGCCATGAGTGGCGATATTGTGTTCTGTTCGGGTTCGCAGCCAGACTTCAGTGCGGCTTCCACAGAGCCTGTTTCTATTGCTGTACTTATGATGGCCGCTGCAGCGTGCCCGCACTCCACTGCAAAGTCGTTGTCGTTGGTCACGCGTACTGCAGACTCTATGGCAGCACGTAAATCCGGGGTGTGATCGCACACCGCCAGCAGTGGCGGCAGCTTGGCAATGGCTGGCAGTTGTACATCATTAGCGCCGTGGTACCCGCTAATGTCAGAGAGTTTGTCACATAAGGTATGTGCGTAGCTGACAATAGCATCATCATCGTGAGTCAGTCTTACCGCAGTTTCCAGTTCGCGCTTAAGCTCATCGCCTGTGTGCTTTTGTAAGTTGGCAATGACTTTAGTAATGATGCGCTGTTTATCATCGTCTGAGCCTGTGAATGGCAAAGCACGGGCTGTGGCCAGTGCGTTGTGTTCTGCCCCGGCTATCTGGTCGAGCGTGTCTCGCGTCGGGCGGTCAATGTAGCCGACGTAGCGGCCACCGTAACCAAATACAGATCGAAACAACTGTTCGTATTGTGCTTTGTGGTACTGCCTGTTGTTGGATGCCAGCGCTTGCAGCATTACCAGCGCCTGCTCACCGTATTGTGATAAGTCACCGGGGCTTTTCGCTGCGTGGGCATAGTAGCCTGGGTAACCCTGATAGTCGGCTTCAGTAGTTACGGTAAACGCGGGTTCATCACCAGCCAGTTCCAGAACGCGCTGCTGATCATATAGCCAGTGCAGGCCGACTGCTGCAGCATCGGCAACCAGTGCGCCCAGAATGGCGTTGCGTTTACGTTCGGTCAGGTTTGTCATGATGATGCGGTTGCTTGGTTGCTGTTGTTAAATACTGGCGCAAGGCGAATCAGGTAATTGCCAGTTGTACCTTTATTGCCTGCGATCGATCGTTGGCCAGTTCAAAGGCATTCACTGCATCGGCCATTGGCAGGGTATGGGTGATCATTGGTTTTACGTCAATGCGCTGCTTTTTCATCCATTCAACGCCGGTGTGAAACTCCTCGTGAAATCGGAACGATCCTTTTAGCGAAAGTTCCTTTGCAGTGATCGCCTGCACAGGGAGTGTCATGTCGCCACCCAGTCCCAGTTGTACCACGGTGCCGCGGGGTTTGATGGCGGGAATTGCACCGGCCAGTGCCGCGGCCACACCGGTACATTCAAACAAGGTGTCGAAGTAACCCTTGTTGTCGGTAAAGGCGTCCAGCGGTGACTTGGCGCTGCCTGCATCAAGCGCCTGATCGGCACCGGCGGCTAACGCCATTTTCAACGGGTATGCGGCAATATCTGTGGCAACTACTTCTACGGCGCCAACGTGTCTGGCGGCCAGCACGCACAACAAACCGATAGGTCCGCAACCTGTCACCAGCACTTTTTTACCTACCAGGCTACCGGCCTGATTCATTGCGTGAATGGCTACGGCAAGAGGCTCGGCCATTGCCGCTTCGGCTTCAGAAATCCCGGTGGCATCGGCACACTGAGTGGCATTGGCGGTAACAACTTCGCGAAATGCACCCTGAATGTGCGGGTAGGGCATGGCCGACCCATAGAAACGCATATGCAGGCAATGATTCGGCATACCCTGCAGACAGTAGTCACAGGTACCACACGGTCGCGAAGGAGAAATTGCCACCAGTTGGCCGTTGTGTAAGCCGGTGGTACCGGGGCCGGTATTGATCACGCGTCCGGCGACTTCATGGCCCAGTATCATCGGTTCACGCAGTTTTACCGTGCCGAAGCCGCCGTGATTGTAGTAGTGCAAATCGGAACCGCAGATACCGCCTCGAACCACCTGCACCTGCACTTCGTTGGTGCCTGGGTCGCGAGGT
>CAYZVB010000210.1:0-9922 GCA_964481315.1 uncultured Granulosicoccaceae bacterium | reverse complement strand
CGTCTGCGCGGCCCGTTGGAGCGGCAATACTCAAAATGGCGCACTAACTACGAAGTGAGTACCCAGTCAACCACAAGCCTCGAGATAAAGAACATCGAGCCCTCAACCGGAAGCGCCACCCGCAGGGCCAATCATTCGCGTAAAGCATTTTGCCTACTTTTGTGCTTTTTCAAAAGTAGGGCCCGCCGCAGGCGAAGTAAGAGCAGCCCGCCGCAGGCGAATACCTACCCGCACAACAACCCGTCAATCGCCAACCGATACCCCTCAATCCCAAACCCGGATACCACGCCTTTAGTCACACGACCAATGTCAGAAATCCGCCCGCGTACGGCCGGGTTGGTCATATGTAACTCATATACAGGGAAACTCACCTGAGTAATGGCAGCACATAATGATGGATACCCAGTGGTAAAGCCTGCAGGGTTTATAATCGCACCGTGAATACCGTCGCTGTGTGCTGCGTACAGCTTATTCACCACTTCGCCTTCGATGTTTGAATGGAATATCTCAAGTGTTATTCCGGCTTCTTCGGCAAAGCCTGTGATTGCTGCATCGTATTCGGGGAGCGTGAGTGGGCCAAAAATTTCAACCTGGGCAATTCCGCGCATATTCATACCCGCGCCGTGAATTACCAGAATTGATTTAGACATGTTTCCTCCGGGGTGTGCTGTCGTTGGCGTATTGTGACTGAGCGACGCGACACTCTCAACGCCGGTTGTAGTTTGCACTGCACCACCGGGAAACCCGCAGCGTCAGTAAGGCAGATACTTTGCGTACCGAGCGGGCAGCGCGGTTACTGCTTAACGTACCAGTAGAGCAACCCTGCTGCCATCGCGGCCGCCACCATTGCATGCTGCATTTCTGCGCTGATAATGGTCAGTAAAAAACCGGTTGCCAGAGGCCCGCACGCAGCGCCCAAATCACGCCATGTTTGCATTCGTGCCAGTGGGCCGAGTGCATCTTCACTGGCACTGAGTGACTGTGCGATAACGGCTGGCCCGAGTGACGCAAGTGCTCCGCGAAACAGCAGCATGACAAGCGCACCGACAACCGTATACCCGAGCGCTACGCCAATAAAACCTGCCATGGTCAAAACTGCCGCGAATACAAATACTCGGCGCGCACCGAATTGATCTGCAATCCAGCCAAATAACGGTGCGGCAATCGCCTCACCGAAGTGCCGCATGGCGAGTAGTGCACCGCCACTGATCACCGCCTCAGACAGGGAAGACTCACGTGCGAATATAAGGGTGATCGACACTGCAAATACTCCATCGACACCATAACCCTGCAAAAAGAACAGTACGTCAATTGGTGCCGGACGGCTTAGGGAGAGTGGTTTGCGTTCAGTCGTTCGTGCTGCAACCTGCTTAGGCAGCGCCATTGCCACAGGCAGTGCCAGCGCGGTTGGAATAGCCAGCACCAAAAACACAGCGTTAGGTCCGAGCTTTCCTACCAGCCATGCACCGCACAGCAACGCGAATATTGGTCCGATGCGTTGAATTGCCTGCCCGACACCGACGCGAGTACCGGCCCGCTCACGTGATTCAATCGCATAGGAAAGTGTGGCCAGTACCAGTGCAGCGTAGGTTAACCCCCACAACAAACGTGCAAATAGCATTAACGCAGGGCCGTTGCCAAGCCCGTATAAAGCTGTTGAAACGGTTGCCGTGACCGCAGCGCCAATACACAAATTACGAACACCAACAGCGTGTGTTAAGCGTGCAATCAACCCGTATGCAAATACTCGCACAATACGATTGGCAGACAACATTACCCCAACCCAGGGCAGCGTCAGACCAAAACTCTCTGCATAGGCAGGCAATACGGCATAGAGCAACGCATCGCCGAGCAGTGCCAGAGACATAATCGACGACGAACCGATTATCGCGCGCCAACCTGTGCCTGCGGAGTTACTCATTTAGTGCCGCA
This sequence comes from uncultured Granulosicoccaceae bacterium, assembly GCA_964481315.1. Taxonomy (GTDB): domain Bacteria; phylum Pseudomonadota; class Gammaproteobacteria; order Granulosicoccales; family Granulosicoccaceae. Next base: position 7,990 of record CAYZVB010000210.1, on the reverse strand, counting down.
CAGACCTGAGGTTGCAAAACGTGTTTTATAAAAGGCAGTGAATGTTGACGTTCGTTCCATTGCTGCAGTTTATCGAAAGGGTGAGACTTGTGTAGGGAAATTATGGTCTGTGTCAATGCGATGCATTAAGTGCCTGTTCGCCTGCCAGCCGGGTACAGCGAATCAGCCAATAAATGCCCCTTGCACAGACCAAAATTCGAGCAGCGACTGCATCTGTTTCTAAGCCCGGTATCTAACCCATATTTCGCAATCCGGGCAAAAAACATGACTTTCGTCATGCTCTCACTGCTCCATCATTATGTTAACGTCAAAGAAAAACGTTACTAATGTCCAAGAAAACCAACCTGCATAACTCGTTTGGCGTTCGAGTGCTCAGCGCCACCAGCGGCCGCTTCTACTATGGATGGGTAATCGTCGCGATATCTGCGGTAACCATGTTCTGCAGTGGTCCCGGACAGTCGTTCACGTTCTCGGTATTCCTCGACCCGATCAGTAGTGATTTAGGCATATCACATACGCATATCGCTGCAGCCTACGCCATTGCCACGCTGGCTGCCGCGTTTCTGCTGCCGCGTATGGGTAAGTTACTCGATCAGTATGGTCCGCGGATGTCTCTGCTGGTGGTGGGGGCTCTGCTTGGCCTGGCTTGTCTGTTTTTTGGTGCTGCAATAAATTTTATGTGGCTGGCGGCGGGCTTCGCTACTTTGCGTTTTATGGGGCAGGGAGCAACAATGATGTGCAGTGCCAATCTGGTCTCGCAATGGTTTTCTGCCAGGCGCGGGTTTGCCATGAGCTTAATGGCGCTGGGGTTCGCAGCTTCCATGGCAATTCATCCGCCCCTGGGCAGTTATTTAATTGAACAGTACGGCTGGCGCACCGCATGGGTAGCGCTGGGCATTCTGACATGGCTGATCATGCTGCCACCGTTGGTGTTGCTGGCGTTTGATCGTCCCGAGTCTGTTGGTCTTGCAGTCGAAGGCAAGGCCGAAACTGATGATGGAACTAACAGCGCTAAACCGGTTGACGGCCTTAGCCTGCCGCAGGCAAAAAAGCATCGCACGTTTTATTTATTGTGCGGAGTCTGGTTTATCGTTGGCGGTTTTGTCACGGTGTTACACTTTTTTCAGGTATCAATTTTAAAAGATCGCGGCCTGAGCATTCAGGAAGCGGCGCAGTTGTTTACCGTGTCGGCAATCACTATGACGGTCACAATGCCAATCGCCGGGCGGCTGTTCGATACCGTTAGAACGCGATTTGTGATTGCGTTGACTCTGATTGTCAATGCAATTGCACTGGTGGGAATAACACAGGTGACAAGCTTCGGTGGTGCCATTGCCTATGCGGTGACATTCGGTTTTACCAACGCCCTGATGATGACCATGTTCGGGTACCTTTGGCCTCGCTATTTCGGGCGCGCTCATCTCGGTTCAATCCAGGGGGTGGGGCAAATGTTCGGTGTTGTCGGTGCGTCGCTGGCGCCAGTGCCAGTCGGTTATGCGATCGACAAACTCGGCAGCGCGTCCGGGGTGCTGATTGGATTGTCGGTTGTTGAGGTGGCGATGGCTGCGGTAGTGGTTTTCTTTCTGACGACGCCCGCCGGCGTTGAAGTGCCGGCCGGCCTAGAGTAGCGCTTGTCGCGGTGCGCCTGACAGTAGCGTTTCTACACTTGAGTTCACAAAGCCTCACCTGAAATGTGATCGGTGTCGCGTTCTCTGCGACACAGACAAAGCACACTAGTGGTTCCAGTAGCTTGTTGACAACCGAGTGCTTTGCACGTGAATCAGTATGAAAACTCCTATCCGAACCACCTCTGTTGTAATCTCGACTCTAATGTTCACGGCCATCGGCAGCCAGGCTGGTTATGCCTCCGGCGTCGGGGGCAGTGGTGGAGTACCTGTTGAGATACCGACTGAAATTATCGAGCCTGCCGAAACCAGCGCCGAAGTCAAGGTGCCAAACACCATCATTAGAAAAGCCGAGGCTGACATCGGCCCGACTGATAAGAACGGCAACCCGCTGTTTCCGGTTACCGAAGTCGAAGCCGCTGCGGAGCTTGAAGCTGCTGTTGAAGAATCTGTAAATTCCGGCGACGCCGCGTTTAAAGCAGTGGTAGCTGCGATGAAACCACGCGCCCCGGTCGCCCCGCTGGCAGGTAAGCGGTTCAATCTTTATATAAGTGAGAAAGTGCTCTCTGCGAAGTACGAGCGACCGTCTGACGTGGTTAAAGTGAAAAACGGCCGGGTACATGCTGCCGCAATCTACAGTGAGACCCGAGATCTGGTGGTACACGGTGGACTGGCAGTCGACTCCGACCTCACGCAGGCTGTGCGCCTGTCATTCGGCACACGTGCATATATTGCGCTGCTCGAAGCCGAAAACAACGATGTTTTCGCGACCGCACTGGGGCTTGAAGCGGCGTATAACCTGCCGTTTCAGAAGTTACCACTAGAGTTTGGTGCGAGCTTCTACTATGCACCGGACATTCTTACATTCGGTGCGGCAGACCGCGGTATTGATGCGCAAGTTGATGTGGCGTTTCCTTTGCGTCCAAACTCGGCACTGTTTGCCGGAGCCCGGTTCCTGCAGGTCGACTCCAGACCGGAAGACCGCGAGGTTGACAACCGGGTTCACATGGGAATTCGTTGGGATTTCATGTAGAAGTTTTGAATGCCGCGCAGCGTGGTCCAGGGACTGCGCTGCGGCGATATTGATTCAATAGTTGTCCGCCGGTCTGGCGGTTTAAACACTTATTTATACGCCGCAGTAACTTCTGAAAGCGTAATCAGCTGACCGTGCTTCGCGCTGCCAAAGTCAAACATTTCTGAAATAGTATTGACGCCATTACCTATTGCAGGCCAGGGCGGAGGCGGGGACAGGTAGTTGTTTTCTGCGTCACGCATGTGTGACCGGTCTGACGAAAAGTGCTGAAGATAATAGTCTGCACTCATGACGCGAAAGCGCGTTTGGGTTGAGTATTGCGGATGAAAAGTGTGTTGAAAGTATTCAGCTGCACTTAACGGTAACGGCAATGTGGTGTCGAGGTCCCAGACCTGCCACCCTGTGGTACGCGTTAGTAAAATCACATGATAGTCCCACCACACCGGCTGGCTTGCGTGTTGCGATGCGCGCTGACACCACAGCGGGCAGTGACTTTCCAGGCTGCCGATCCAGACTACCTGCCTGTTAGTACCTGGCACTGATTCGTCAGTGCACAGATGCCAGATATTCTCTTCGCAGTAGCACGCGGTGTAATGGTGGTTCATGCGCGCGCATATTACACGTTGTTATGCAGGTTTTCAGTGGAAGTGGCTTAGGCCAACATGTTAGAACAGGGTGGTGTGGGTTTAAGCCGCCGCACGATGTGCCTTGTTAAGTTCAACCATGAAACATGTGTCAGGGTGGGTGGTGTCAAGCCAGATATTGCCATCGTGTGCAGAGATAATGTGTTTGCAGATTGCCAGCCCCAGTCCTGTGCCACCGGAGTTGTCTCTGCTTGAGCTGGACTTGACGAAAGCCTTAAAAATTGATCTGGCCTCTTCATCGGGTATACGCGGGCCTTTGTTAATCACAGCAATTTTTATCGATGTGTCGGCGTTGCTCACCTGAACAGTAATGGTGGTTGCTTCGTTGCAGAACTTCAGTGCGTTGCCAATAAGATTTCTAAAAACCTGTCCCAGTCTAAACTGATCGGCGTCGATAACTATCTGTCCATCACCGCTGAGCTCGAGCGACACATTTTTATCTTTACAACGCAATGTGAATTCGTTGTATACGTCATTAAAAAGTTCTTCAACGGTGAAGTGTTGAATAACAATTTCCATCATGCCTGCGTCGAGCATGGCGATGTCGAGCAGGTTGTTTACCAGTTGTAACAGCGTATCGCCACTGTGATGGATTGCCTTAAACCACTTTTCGATTTTCTCCTGGCTGGCGTTTGCGCCTCGATTGATCCCAAGATTAGCGAAACCAAGTATGCCCTGCAGAGGTGTTCGCAATTCGTGCGTAACGTTTGCAGTAAAGCGTTCACGTTCGCTTATCAGTGCCTGTAGCTCGCGGGTTTGAAGTTCCAGTTCTTCTGTGCGCTTTTGTACCCGTGCTTCCAGAGTATTGGACCATTCCTGCAGTCGCTGGTTGGCCAGATAAAGTTCGCGGCTTTTGTTCTCGAGGAGTTTTTCCGCCTCATGACGTGCGGCACGTTCACGATTCGCACGTCGTTGCAGCCGTTCTAATGCGTCATTGTTGGTGTTTGTCATTATCAGGCAGCTGCTGCGGCAGCATTGCGGTGCATGGTAAAGCGAATACAAGCCATCTCCGGTGTGGAGAGGTCTTCGCTGTGCATTTCAATGTGTTCACCGAAGTGTGCAATGCAGCCGCGCAGTAAGCCTTCTGCCACATCGCCCAGGTGTCTGCCTGACAGGTAGTCAAAAACCATTTCCCTGTCGTTGCTGGTGTGGAATTCAAAGTGCGGCAATTCTGCATCGGGGTAGAGTTTTTTTACTTCGGTATGGATGTAGTTTTCAACGTGATGTAAAAACTGGAAAGTATCGGTCTGCGCATCGAAATAGTCCGGATACAGCACAGTGAAACGCGCGAACAAATGCTCTCCATAGGCTTTAACCAGATCGGTCACCGGCGTACCGGTTTCTTCACTGAGTGCCAGTGCCAGTTGCACGATCTCGGTGTGGTCGTAAGTGCCGACCGCTGTATAGGCACCGCCGGACGGCAGCGTCACGCGATCGAAAACACGGTCCATGGTATCTGCTGAAAATACTGCCTCAACCATCCCGACAAATTCAGTAAAAATAATTCCCTTCATTATCCTGTCCGATTAAACGCAGTGTGGGAATGCAGTGGTTGAAATACCGGCCTCTGCACAAACTCTGGCCTGTGTATCGGTTCACACTTGTGTTGACTTGACGAATTCAGTCTATTGCCGGTTTTATTGGGCCTGATCACGCAAAATGTGTGATGCAGTTCACACTCCCATGCTGGTACACTGCCTTTGGAAACTCCTGCAGAATACGAGCTCATGATGATTGGAAAACTCACTGAAATCAGAAAAACCGGGGTGAGTATTCCGCCGATTTGCTTCGGTACGTCGGCGCTCGGTGATATGCCCGGAACCTATACTTATGAGGTGAGTGAGGCGCGTGCTGTTGACACAGTTAAAAGCATCTTTGCCTCCGACTACCCGTTTATCGATTGCAGCAGAAACTATGGAATGGGAAGGAGTGAAGAGCGTATCGGGCTCGCAATTCGTGAGTTGGGTGGGCTTCCTGCCGGCGCAATCATCTCAACCAAACTCGACCGCAACATGGATACCGGCGTCTTTGATAGTGATCAGGCAAGGCGTTCACTGGAAGAAAGTCTGCGCGCATTAGGGGTCGACAGCGTCGATATCCTGCACCTGCACGACCCGGAGCATGCAGCGTCCATCGCACCAATAGCCGAATCAGGCGGTGCTATAGATACGCTGTTTAAAATGCGTGAAGAAGGGTTGTGCAGGGTGGTTGGTCTGGCGGCGGGAAACGTCGATGTGATGATGCCGCTGCTTAAAGACTATGACTTCGACATTCTTATTACGCATAACCGTTTTACGCTGGTAAATGCCAACGCTGATGCAATGATTGACTATGCGGTATCACGTAAAATGGCAGTGATGAATGCCGCACCGTATTGTGGTGGTGCGCTGGCAAAAGGGACTGAATCGTTCAGGCGATACGTCTATCAGGAAGCCGACGACACAACGCTTGCGCCGTTAAAGGCAGTGGAACGTATCTGCGCGAAGTACCAGGTACCAAGCGGGGCCGCTGCACTGCAGTATTCACTGCGTGACCGGCGGATAAGTTCTACTATCTGCGGTATCAGTAAGCCCGCGCGCATTACCCAGACACTGGAATGGGCTGGTACAGATATTCCCGATGCTGCGTGGGACGAGTTATTAGCATTACCACGAACAACCGATGATCCAGAGGCCACCCGGACGTATACCCCCGGCTGACTATAGCGACTATACCGGTTGCAGCGTGTTAGCGTTTTTTAGTATGGCGGCGATCTCGCTGCGACAGCTGCCGCAGTTGGTGCCTGCACCGGTAGCTTTGCCAACATCGAACAGGGTGCGGCAGCCCTGCTGTTTTATGCATTTGTCGATTTGTTTCGAACCGACTCCCATGCAGTGACATATAAGTTCCCCGCTGCTGTGTTGGTCGTGTGATTGTATAGCGGCCAGCAGCCGGTTTCTATTGTCGAGCGTGTGTACTTCGGTGAGTTGCCCGGCCAGCCAGTTGCGTGATGCCACGACCGGACTGTTGTCCATAATCATTGCGGTTTGTAGTGACTGACCAGTGAAAGAAAAATGCCCATAACGTCCGCTGCTGGTCTTAAGCACGACGACTTCATCTCCAATGCTTTGTAACAATGCACGGGCATCAGTGGCGGTTTCATACTGCTGTTTCACTGCAAACTCGTATCGCCAGCCACCATTGCACCTGGCTTTGGCGTAGTAGTCAAACGGTGTTGTGTCGACGGTGTGTCTGGTTACGATGAATCCGTAGTGCGAGAATTTAAGCTTTTCCACAAACACTAACCCGCTCTTTAATGCTGGTTGTCTGGATACCGGATCTGTAATTCTCTGCGTTAGTGCATTGACTTTACCGTTACCGGTAAAAGGTGCACACCAGTGCATTGGAATAAATATCGAACCGGGGGTAACGGTGTCAGACACGATTACCCGTACAGTGCATTCGCCATTATCGTTGTGGATGTTTACCAGGTCAGCCGTGGCAAGTTGTCTGGCCTCGGCATCTGCAGATTGTATTTCCATATACGGCTCGGCAGTGTGATTCGCCAGTGTATGTGCACTGCCGGTCCGCGTCATGGTGTGCCACTGATCGCGGGTACGACCAGTATTTAACGACAGCATGCCCTGCGCTACCCCGGGTTGTTGCAACGGCTGCGTTACAATAAAGCGCGCACGGTTGTCGTTGGTAAAGAAATTTCCGTCGGCAAAAAAGCGCACCGGTTTATCGTGTGACTGCTCAACCGCGGGCCAGTAAAAAGGGTTTAGATTCTCATAGCGGTCTGCACAGATATTCCGATAAATACTGATGTCGAAGTCTCTGCTGCCGTTGTTTTTTACGCCTGAAAGCTCCGCATATTCTGCGAATATCTCATGCGGCGACTGGTAATTAAAAGATGACCCATAGCCTAGCTTTGCTGCAACCCCTGCCACTGCCTGCCAGTCCGCTCTGGTTTGTGCAGGTGGTGCCAGAAACCGCCGCTGTCTGGAAATGCATCGCTCGCTGTTGGTAACGGTGCCGTCCTTTTCACCCCACGCTTGCGCCGGCAGCCTAACATGGGCGTAGGCCGAGGTGTCGTTGTCGACGACAACATCTGACTGAATAACAAAGTCACAGCGGTTTAAGGCTTCTGCGACAAAGTTGCTATCAGGCATTGATACCATAGGGTTAGTGGCCATGATCCACAGTGCTCTAATGCGACGGTCGTGCACCGCATTAAACAGGTCTACCGCTGTCAGTCCCGGGGAATTTGCCATATGCGGTGATTGCCAGTATGTCTGTACCAGTTCCCTGTGCGTCGGATTATCGAGTTCCATATGGCAGGTCAGGGTGTTTGCCAGACCGCCGGTTTCACGTCCCCCCATCGCGTTGGGCTGACCGGTAATCGAGAAGGGCCCGCAACCGGGCTTGCCTATGCGTCCGGTGACCAGATGGCAGTTGATGATCGAGTTAACTTTATCGGTGCCACCGGATGACTGATTAACGCCCTGGCTGTATACCGTTACCACCCGCTCGCAGGCGGCGAACTGGCGATAAAACAACGCAATTTGCGCTTCGTTCAGGCCGGTCAGTAATGCGACAGTTTTTACATCCATTGATTGAACTGCTTCCAGTACATGTTCAAGCCCGCTGGTAGCAGTTTCAATGTAATGATGGTCTGCACATTCGTTTTGTACCAGCCAGTGAAGTAG
>CAYZVB010000209.1:0-10017 GCA_964481315.1 uncultured Granulosicoccaceae bacterium | reverse complement strand
GCGTACAATGGCGACTTCGATCACCAGATCGTAGAAGTTTTTTGGCCTAAGGCGCGGCAGCATCGACATCTGTGCGCGCGACTCTATTTGAAACACACCAATGGTGTCGGCGTTCTGGATCATTTCATAGGTGCGGTGGTCTTCGGCCGGCACTGTCGCCATGCTGTACTGCACACCGCGATGTGCTTCAAGCAATGCAAAGCATTTTCTAATCGCGGTTAACATGCCCAGTGCCAGCACATCGACTTTTAATAAGCCGAGCTCTTCGAGATCGTCTTTATCCCATTGAATGACCGTGCGATCGGGCATGGCGGCATTTTCAACCGGCACCAGTGATGCCAGTGGCTGATGCGAAATGACAAAGCCACCCACATGCTGCGACAAATGCCTTGGAAACCCCATGATTTGCGAAAGCAACCAGGTGAAGCGTTTCATGAGCGGGCTGTCCGGCGCAAAACCCATTTCGGCAAGCCGCTCAGGCATGACATCGGTGCCGTCCCACCACGCCATGGACTTCGACAGGGCGTCGATCTGATCTTCCTGCAGACCCAGTGTTTTGCCTACATCACGTATTGCACTGCGCCTGCGGTAGCTGATTACGGTGGCGGCAAGTGCCGTGCTGTGGCGGCCGTACTTGCCATAGATGTACTGAATCACTTCTTCACGGCGTTCGTGTTCGAAGTCGACGTCTATATCCGGTGGTTCGTTGCGTTCTTTGGAGATAAAGCGTTCAAACAGCATGCTCATGCGCATTGGGTCGACTTCGGTGATCATCAGGCAAAAGCACACGGCAGAGTTGGCTGCCGATCCGCGGCCCTGACACAGAATGCCGTTTTCACGCGCGAAGCGAACGATATCCTGTACGGTCAGGAAATAGTGTTCATAGTGAAGTTCTTCGATGAGCTCAAGTTCTTTTTCTATTTGCTGGTGTACTGATTCACTGGCACCTTCCGGCCAGCGTTGTGTCATGCCGTGATAGGTCAGCTTGCGCAGATAGTCGATGGGTTTCAGGCTGGCTGGTACCAGTTCGTGCGGATATTCGTAGTGCAGTTCGTCAAGGCTGAATTCGCACAGCGCTGCAATGCGGGTGGTTTCCTGTAAGGTTTGCGGCGGGTACAGTGCCGCCAGTGTTTTGATGTTGCGCAGATGGCGCTCGCCATTGGCATATAGTTTTCGCCCGGCGTTATTCAGTGTGCAGTTTTCTCTAATACATGTGACAACGTCCTGCAGTGCGCGGCGCATTCTGCAGTGCATATGCACATCACCACAGGCCACTACCGGTAGCTGATGGCGGCGGCCCATATTGTCGATGTGCAGTTGTCTGGCTTTGTCGGTGCGCTCGTGCAACAGCGTTAATGCCAGCCAGGCGTGCTCGAAAGCGGACCTAAACCATGCGAGAGTGTTATCGCAGGTGTCTTTACTGCTGATTGCCGGCGGAGAAAGAATCGCCACACAGTGGCTGGAGTCGAGTTGTTCGAGGCGTTCGCGGTCGAGCAGGTACTCGCCTTTGGGTGCGTTGCGCCGCGCATCGCTGATGAGACTGCAAAGACTGGTATAGCCCTGATGATCGCGTGCCAGCAATATGAGCTTAAAACCGTGTTCCAGCAGTAGTTCGGTACCGATAATCAGTTTAAGCCGGCTGTCGTTGCCGGCCTGATGCTTTTTAGCCTGAGTGTGCGCGCGTACAATGCCGGCCATAGAGCATTCGTCGGTAATGGCAATGGCCCGGTAACCCAGGGATGCGGCGGTTTCTACCAGTTCTTCAGGGCGAGAAGCACCGCGCAGGAACGTGAAGTTGGAAATGCAGTGCAGCTCTGCGTAAGAAGTTGTCATAATACTGTATAAGAATACAGTATTTTTTCAGGTTTGGTAGTTTCGCCGTAAGTGTTTGATTTTTATTAGCCGGTGATTCAGGCCGGTAAACTGTTATGATGAGCCAGGTAATCTGACAGCGGGATTTTCGCGTATCGACTATCGACTATCGGATTTATCCATCGACATTCTTCAGGGTAATGCAAGGTGCAACTTGAAATAGACTTCAAAGCGTCACCACAAAGGCGCAACAAAAAAAAGCAGAAACCTGCCAATGCGCAAATGGTGCGCCTTGATCAAAAGCCCTCAGACCGGCCGCAGTCAACCGTCGAAAAACGTTTTCACAAATTGTGGAAGCAATTAGAACAAAAGCAACAACGCAACACGACCTTCGAATCAGTATTCGAAAAAGCCAGAGCCTACATTCAAAGCGAGCTGAGTGAAAACCGGGTGGCTTATCACCAGGCGTTGTATCAGCAAACCGAAAAACTGATTGGCCACCTGAAGAAAAAATCTCTGGCAAAGTGGCAGCGTGAAGAACTGAGTGACTGGATAGAAAAAAACTTCTCACTGCTCGAAATGTATGGCGCAGACAATCTGCATGAATTGTCTGCACAGTACCTTGAAGCAAAAATGTCGATGTTTACCGATAACGAAAAATCGATCATCGAAAACGAACTTAACATGACGATTGAAGAGTTTGCCGCCACCATCAATGATCTCGACGCAGATGATATCGATGATGAATTCGACTTCGACGAGATGTTTGAAGAAGAACCTGCCAAAGATGATTCACGTTATTACCGTCAAGAGCAATCATCCAATCAGCAACAGGAAAAGGAGAATCAACGCGAACATGAGTCGCGAACCTTCTTTGATAAAACCATACTCAACAAACTGTTTCGCCGCACTGCAAAAGCGCTGCACCCCGACCACGAACATGATCCGGTTGCCCGCGAAGAAAAACAGGCGTTAATGAAGGTACTGCTGCAGGCAAGAAAAACCGGTGATATTACTACCATATTCAAACTCTACAGCGAACATGTGTCGACAGATGCACTGGAGTTTGAAGCGCCGGCACTCAAGCCGCTTATCAACCTGTTGTCGCATCAAATCGAAATGCTGGATCGGCAGTATCATGAATTGGCATATAGCTCACCCACCCATCAATGGGTTAGCGAGCATATGATGGGCAAGAGTGAAAAAGAGCAGAGCAAAGCTTTACTGTTAATTAAGCAGGATATAGAAGCTGACCTGAAAAACGTACAGGCGATGGTGCCATACCTAAAGAGCCTCGCAAAGCTCAAGCCGTTGCTTGAGGCGCGCTACGAACAAAATCGTTTTGCCTATTTTTGAGCTTTGCTTTTCACCGGCTCGCCACTTTGCATCATTTCGAGTACGTCGTGCATTGAGCGGCAAACATCAATGCCCAAATCAAGAATATCTGCCGTCGGCTCCACCACATTGGGTACCTGAATAACATTCAGGCCCGCTGCGTGTGCGGCCCGAACTCCGTTGGCTGAATCTTCAAGGCCAATCGACCGTTCCATGTTGGCATTAATTTTCTCGCCCGCGTGTAAATAAATATCCGGGTGAGGTTTACTGCGTGACACCTGATCGCCGCAGGTGACTGAATCGAAGTAACTGAGAATACCGGTTTCGGTGAGTTTTTTATGCGCTGCATCGGTAGTTGATGAGGTTGCTACGGCGGTTTTGATATTCTGCGCTTTTAACCACTCCAGCGTTTCCGTTACACCTGGCAATAGTGGAATAGTCTCAGCACTTACCATTCGCAGATACGCCTCTACCCAGGTTTTTCTAAACGCCACCGGGTCGGTAATGCCATCCAGTTTAACGGCTAGGGTTTCGGTATGCTGGCGCTCATTGGTGCCGACCAGTGACAGAAACAAGTTGGTATGGCCACTGAGACCGTGCGTGTCTTCCGCTTCATGAAAAGCCAGTTTTGAAAATCTTTCGGTATCAATCAGTAGCCCGTCGAGATCGAAAATAACTGCATCAATTGTCATATGTGGTGTCTGTGTTGGCGGCTGGCTGTCGCGACTGCCACTTAATCGCGATTTGAGTGAGTTCGGTTAAGAAGTTTGCTTTCGCTGACGAGTAGGGTAGAAGTGTGTTGCATCCGTCGTTAATGATAGCCTGTTTTAGAGCGTTGTAGCGTTCTCTGCTTTGCGCGTGTGCGCTAAGATAGTTCCTGATAGCAAGATTGTTTTGCCAGTGACTGCCCTGGTACAAAACAATATGCAGATTACAAGCTGTGGGCTTACGTTTAAGATAGTACTGTCGTTCGGCGACACCGGCTTCTCCCCGGTGCAGGTAACCTAGTGAGATAACCTGTCTGTGCAGCGGGGCGGATGGAGGATATTCGGTAACCCCTGCCATTATATCAATGACGGGTTTTGCAATCATGCCGGGTACTGCCGTGCTGCCAATGTGTGTAATCCGGTTTATTGGCAGATCGGTAGATTTGCCAAGTATGCGTTGCTGTGCTGCGAACTGTTGCGGCCACTGCTGATCATACGGCACTATCGTAACCGGTTCGTCAACGTTGCTGTTGTTCGATTCGATCATGGATGGGTACGTGCCCGGCGTTATCTATCCCTGTTCTACGATGCGGGAGTTTTGCGGGTGTATACCCGATATCCCCAGTGTTTTGACGAAGCCCTGTTAGTACCTGACCAGCCGAGTTTTCGCAGTGATTTGTGCAGGTAATGGTTAAGCAGCCCGTGGCCACACACGACAACGCTTCGATGAATACCGGCAAGTGCATTTAGCTCTGCCGCTGATTGTTGCGCGCGTGTACGAAATTCGCTGAATGATTCGGCGTTCGGGTGAATGCCAATTAGCTGTAGCAAACGCATGGACGGCATCCAGACATTAACCGGTAATTTCAATCTGCCGCTGGCGTAGTGTGGCATTTCACACTCCCGATATAACGGGCTGATAAGGTCCGGCTTTCGATTAATCAGTGCTGCAGACTGTAGTGATCGAGCAAGGTCGCTACAAACGACGAAGCGGGTTTGTTCGACAGCGCTTTGAAGCTCAGCCGGTGGTGTTGCTTCTTCAATAGCGGCTGTGTTGTAAGCGGTAATCCAGTCGCCAAATTGCTGCTGGTTAACGCTACCGGCGGGTGGCTGCAGGTCAACCGGGCCATGACGCAGTACAATAATATTCACTGGCAGTTGTGGTTCTAAGCCTTACCCAGTGCAGTTGTGAATCTGCTGTTCAGTTTGTCTCTGTGATCGGCGTGCGCCGGAAACGATGTTAACCACTTCACTTCCAGTGCCTGCACCTGTTCTGCGGTAGAGGTAACGGAACGCGACGTCATGCCTTGTTGCAGTTGTTCAAGCTGGTGCTGCATTCGCAGTGTTTTATCTTCTGATGGCGTTTCTTTATCAAGCAGTACTTCAAGGTCGATACACAACAAACGACGTGCCATGGTGTTGGTCTCAAAGTCTGGTACAGACCCTGACTGCAGGTGCGCAACGATAGAGTCTTTGCGCAGGTTCATGGCTTTTTTCCATTCGATATTATCGGTCTTTTCACCGTCGTCCCACTGGTCGAGCAGTTGCTGTATTTCTGCGCTGATTGCATCTGCCGACTGACCGGCGAGTGATTCCAGTTGGTCGCAAATTGCGGCATTTTGCTGCAGTCGCTGAAGTTCTTTGCTGCGGGCGTTTTCGGAATGGCGTTGCCGCTGTTTGTCCAGCCCGTCCACAGCGCGGTTGAAGTCGCGAAACAGGTACTTCTGTTCTTTTTCGGGGAACTCAGGCAGAGACTGGAATTCGTCCTGAAGTTGCTGCAGGCTTTTTTCGTCAAAGGTGCCGTTGTTGCCGGCTTGTTTTAGCTCTTTAATGATCTCTTTGGCGCGGGTAACGTGCTCAACGCTTGCTTTGTATTGTTCGCGTTGATTGCCGCGATGTGTGTTGTAGATTTCTGAGCAGGCTTCGTTAAATTCTTTCCACAAACGCTGGTCGTCACTGCGTTTCACAATGCCGGTTCTGCGCCACATAGACTGCAGTCTTTTGACCTGGTTAATGCAGTGCTGGTTGATTTCTCCTTCGCCCAGTGCTTTGACTTTGTCGATGAGATCCTGCTTTTCGCGGCTGCCTTCCTCGTAGGCAGGTGCAAGTTTTTCATTGAGCACCGCTAAAACGTCGGTGAACTTTTGTTCCTGCTCTGCGGTGGCTTTACGATCAAATACACGCAACTTGCGCCACTCGTTTTTGGCGGTGCGAATGGTCTTTTCAACCAGCTTCCAGTCGGCATTTTGCCAGTCGGTCTTGTCACTGTATTGCTGCAGCATAGTAAGTACTTCTTCGCGTGCAGCAAGTTTATTGTCTTTTTCCGCGCGCCTTTCAGCAAAGTATTTTGCGCAAGGTTCAAAGGCGATGTCGGCGGCGGCTTTAAAGCGTGGCCAGTGCTGCTCCTGAGCAGGGCTTGCACCCATCGCCTTCCATTGCGTTTGCAGTTCCTTGATGCGGTCGGCCTGGTCTTTTGGTGCAAGCTTCAGGGATGGGATGCCCTCCATTTGTTCACACAGGGTGACAAGTTTCGGGTCTGTGGCAAACTGTTTCCAGTCGCCCAGTTCCGACAGTCGCTGTTCCATGCGCTGAAGTTTTTCACTGAGCGCGGTCTGATCTTTAGCGGGCAGCCTTGCGATCTTTTTGCTGAGCCTTTCGTGTATTGCTTTGGCAGGTCCCCACTTATTGGCTGAAATCGCGCTGTTTAAAGAACCGAATTGTTTATGAATGCTGCTTTTAAGCTCGGCATTAGCCTGTGTTTGTTTTTTTACACGGCTTTCAATGGTCTGTAGCAGGTTTGGCAGTTCTGCGGCATATGCTGCAGGTGTTGAACCTGATTTACCTTGCGCGATGGCTTTTTCCAGTTGTTTCTGACACTGAATTAGCTTTGCGACATCGCTTTCACCGGTATTGTCAACCGCGGCATAGGCGCGGTGCGCAGACTCGGCGCCGGTTAGCTGTTGTTTTAGTCTGGCTCGTGCCGATGAGTACGACTTTTCAAGCGCTTCGTCGACAGAGTCAGCGGTACTATTTACCTGCTGCCAGTGCTCCTCTGCTTTCTGCAGTTGCGCCTGGCTGTTTGGCAAATGCTCTGTAATAGATTTTATGTCGCTGTTTCGCAGCGCCTGCTCGGAAGATTTCATTTGTTGTATGCAGGCTTCTAGTGCGCTGTGCTGCTCCGCCAGCGCCCGGTTACTTTCGACTTTTTCGCCGGCGCTTTTTCGTAAATGTTCGAACTGCTGTTTTTGCTGACTGTCTATCTCAAAGTCAATGGCATCCCATTTGCCGGCGAACAAATCATATCGGTTGGCAAAGTTTGGCGACCACACCCCGTTGGCGAGCTTGTCCATCTCGTCGATGAGTCTGGTGACTTCGGCCTGCTGTTCCTGTATTTGCTGTTGCCGGTCCTGATGCGCTGACAGTCGTTCTTTTAATTTTCGCGCTACTACCTTGTCTTTACTTTTAATGCTACGCCAGACGGTATCTACTGCTTCCAGCGATTGCAATTGTGTTGTGACAGTGTCACGTGTGTCATGGAAGCGGGTTTCAGTGGCAATAACGCTCAGGTCATCGTCAGTGGTAAATTTGGCCAGGCCGTAGTCACGGATCTCTGCGTCGTTATGCAGCGCAGTGATGAGGATGGCTAGGTTCCGATTTTCATCCGACGAAAGGTACTGTGATACCAGTGCTTTGGTATCTTCTCCACCTGGAAGATGCCGCGCGTACTGACGTGCCGCGGTTTGTCTGACTTTTTCGCTTGCATCATCGCGGCAGGCTTTAAGTAACAATGCTGTGTCTTTAATATTTAAACACGCGGCGATTCTTTTCTTTTCAGAGGGATCGTTAAGCTGTTCTGCGGCATTGTGCTTTGGTGCCGCCACTGGTTCCTGTGGAAGTGGCGGTTTAGCGGATGACTCCGGCTCCTGCTTTTTATTGCCCCATTTGAGTTTCTGCAATTTACCTAGCATAGCCGAAGTCTTCCGTTGTACATCTACTGATGGTTACGAACCTGCCTGCAGGTCATTGAGTGCGGTGATAATAGCGTTGCCCATGTCACTGGTTGATACCGGATCAACGCCTGAGGCTGCGATATCTATCGTGCGGATGTTCTGACCAAGCACATGATCGACTGCACGCTCAAGCAGATCTGCGTCGTCGTTGCTGTCGAATGAGTAGCGAAGGCACATGGCAAATGACAACACGGTAGCCAGTGGATTGGCCTTGCCTTGCCCTGCAATGTCCGGTGCTGAGCCATGCACGGGTTCGTAGAGCGCAGCGCGTTTGCCATCGACTGCAGCACCCAGAGATGCTGAAGGCAGCATGCCCAGCGAGCCGGTCAGCATCGCCGCGCAATCCGATAGTATGTCGCCAAAGAGATTGTCTGTGGCAATCACATCAAATTGCTTTGGCTGTCTGACCAGTTGCATGGCACAGTTGTCAGCGTACATATGTTCTAAAGTGATATCGGGATACTCTTTACCAACGCGGGTAGCAATTTCACGCCAGAACACACCCGACTCCATAACATTGGCCTTCTCAACCGAGTGCACTTTGCCATTGCGTTTGCCGGCCAGTTCAAAACCTGCATGCAACAGGCGTTCAATTTCACTTTCAAAATAAACCTGTGTATCGAAACCGCGGCGTCGTCCGTCCGGCAATGTTTCTATGCCACGCGGTTCACCGAAGTAAACTCCTGCAGTCAGCTCTCGTAAGATGAGTATGTCGAGTCCGGATACCAGTTCTTCACGCAAGGAAGAGGCAGACGCGAGTGCAGGGCGGCAGGTGGCCGGGCGCAGGTTGGCAAACAAATCAAGTTCTTTGCGCAGCGTAAGCAGACCTGCTTCAGGACGTAAATGCCGCTCGACGTTATCCCACTGCGGACCACCGACTGAACCCATCACAATGGCATCGACAGTCTTTGCAGTGTTAAGTGTTTCGTCGGCCAGTGGCGTGCCGTAGCGTTCGTAGGCGGCGCCGCCGAGGTCGTCTTCAATAATATTGAAGTTGTAGCCGCCGTTGTTGCTGAACCAGTCAATTACTTTACGTAGTTCTGCAACCGCTTCAGGTCCGATGCCGTCACCCGGCAACAGTAATATTGATGCGTCTGTCATTGGTTTTCTCTTGGCGTAGTTGCGCAGGTAAGACGTTAGCCTGCCGCAGGGGTCAGCCAGCTATGAGTGGTATTAAGGTTGGATTCGTATTCACTGATTGAGCTGTCCTTTTCAAGGGTAAGCGCAATCTCATCAAGGCCGTTTAACAGGCAGTGTTTGCGGAAATCGTCTATCTCGAAACTGTGTGCTTTGCCATCGGGGGCTGTTACGGTTTGCGCTTCCAGATCAACGGAAAAAACAGCGTTTGAGCCAAACTCAGCCTGTTCAGTGAGTTCGTCAATCTGCTCCTGAGGCAACCTGATTAGCAGCATGCCGTTTTTAAACGCGTTGTTGTAAAAGATATCCGAAAAGCTCGGCGCGATAACGCAGCGAATACCAAAGTCTTCAATTGCCCACGCCGCGTGCTCACGTGAAGAGCCACAACCGAAGTTGTCACCGGCGATCAGTATCTTGGCGTTTTTATAGGCTTCTTTGTTTAATACAAATTCGGGGTTGTCGCTGCCGTCGTCGTTATACCGCATGGCGTGGAACAAACCTTTTCCAAGGCCGCTGCGTCCAATGGTTTTGAGGTACTGTTTTGGAATGATCATGTCGGTGTCGACATTAATCATGGGCATCGGTGCGGCGACACCGGTCAATTCGGTCAGTGCTTTCATGCCGGTGCTCCTGTTTTGTCTAAGGTTCGAACATCGGTAAGTCGACCGGATACGGCAGCAGCAGCTGCCATGGCCGGAGACATTAGATGTGTGCGACCGCCGTGTCCCTGCCTTCCTTCGAAGTTTCTGTTGGACGTTGAGGCGCAGCGCTCACCCGGTTCGAGTCGATCGGGGTTCATGCCAAGGCACATACTGCAGCCTGGCTCGCGCCAGTCGAAACCGGCTTCTTTAAGGATGTCGGCAATGCCTTCTTTCTCGGCCTGCGACTTTACCAGGCCAGAGCCGGGTACCACCATCGCGTGAACGTTGGGTGCAATCTTGTGGCCTTCGACTACGCGGGCGACTTCTCTGAGATCTTCGATGCGTCCGTTGGTACAGGAGCCGATGAACACTTTA
>CAYZVB010000208.1:0-10020 GCA_964481315.1 uncultured Granulosicoccaceae bacterium | reverse complement strand
GCTCAGAGTAGCTTCCGATGAGGCCAGGCATTTCGAAATGCTGGTGAACCGATTGCAATCGCTTGGCAGTGACTATGGTGCGCTGCCGGCGCATGGCGGTATGTGGGAAATGTCTGTGGCAACCGACTACGATGTTGGTGTGCGGATGGCACTGGTGCCGCGGGTACTCGAAGCGCGCGGGCTCGATGTAACGCCTGCAATGATTAAAAAGCTCTCACAACATGGTGATCACGACACTGTGGCCATACTCGAACAAATCTTATTTGAAGAGATCGATCATGTGCGCATTGGCAACCGGTGGTTTAAAGCCGTATGTGAAGCGCAGGGATTAGAACCGTTTACTACCTTTAGCAACTATTTGCGCAAACACGGTCGCATTGCGCTGCGAGGCCCGTTTAACCGCGAAGCGCGATTACAGGCAGGGTTTACAGAAGCGGAATTGCAGGAGCTTGCCGAACTGGAATTGGAGTTTAAACAAAGCTTCGAGTCGGAAACCGCGTAAACCTGTAACCGCTTTCAGGCGCAGTGGTGTGTTTGTATCGCTAAAGCCGCTGGTTAATCTTTGGCGGTCAGGTTATGGCCGTCCCACACTTGTAGTTCGCAATTGTTATCATCAGCAAGCGCTACAATAGCGTGGTCACTGTGCCAGTCACCGAGCACCAATCTTTCGACTGAGTGCTTGTTTTCTTCGCCGTTGTATCTGGCTGGTCGATGTGTATGGCCGTGTATTAAACGCTTCACATCCATGCCGTTGAGAGTGTCGTTTAATGTGTTGGCGTTAATGTCTGCAATGTTGTTTGTATGCGCTCGATGACCTTTGGCTTTACTGGTGCTGCGAATCATTCTTGCGGTCGCTTCGCGTTCGCTGACCGACTTGGCCAGAAAATCGGTCTGCCAGCCAGGGTTTCTCACCATGCGGCGATAAAACTGATACTGACTGTCATCGGTGCAAAGGGTGTCACCATGCATTAGTAAAGTATTGCTGCCAGCCAGTGCGACGGTGATTGCATCATCGCGAATCAGTGTGCCGCCGAAGCTTTCGACGAATTGTTCACCGAGAAGGAAATCCCGGTTGCCATGCATGACACTGATTTTCATGCCGTTGTCGCACAGTGATTTCAATCGCCCGGCAACCTCACTGGCGGTGTGGTCAACGGCGTCATCGCCAATCCAGTATTCGAAAAGGTCGCCCAGTATGTAGAGGTGCCCGACCGAATTTTCGATATGACTGAACAGTGCGAAAGCAAGCCCTGTGATCTCGGGCTCACCGGCCTGAAGATGCAGGTCCGAGATCAGTAGTGTTTTCATGTTTAGGCGTCGTCTCGGACCGCGCTTTCTATAATAAGCGGCTCAACCGGAACATCAGAGTGTCCGCCCATGTTGCCGGTTGGGACGGTGCTCATTTCCATGACGATGTCCATGCCTTCAACGACTTTACCAAATACGCAATAGCCCCAGCCATTGGGTGATTTTTCTGTGTGATTGAGAAAGCTATTGTCATTGACGTTAATAAAAAACTGACTGGTTGCAGAGTGCGGGTCTGCGGTTCTTGCCATTGCCAGTGTACCGGTGTCGTTTAACAGGCCGTTGTCTGCTTCGTTGTCGACCGGTGCTTTGGTTGGCTTCTGTTGCATCTCTGCCGTGAAGCCACCTCCCTGCACCATAAAGCTTGGTATAACACGGTGAAACACTGTGCCGTTGTAATGGCCGCTGTCGAGGTAGCTCAGGAAGTTTTCGCAGGTAGTCGGTGCTTTGTCGGTATCGAGTTCGACTTTAATTGCACCTTTATTCGTGTTCAGGGTAATCATCTGCGTTTACTCCGCTTTTGCTTCAGCTGTGGACAGGTTTTCGATTTTTTCAATAACAATAGGGTTGGTAGGGACGTCTTTGCCAAACGGGCCGGCAGGGCCAGTAGGGGTTTTGCCAATCCAGTCGGCGATGTCCTGACCCTCGATCACTTTACCAAATACAGTATAACCCCAGCCTGCGATGTCCTTAGAGCGGTGATTGAGGAATTCGTTGTTCTCTACATTGATAAAGAACTGTGCCGAGGCGGAGTGTGGTGCCTGGGTGCGCGCCATGGCAATGGTGAAGCGATCGTTTTTCAGTTGATTGTCTGCTTCATTTTGAATCGGGTCGCGGGTTTCTTTTTTATCGAAGCCGAGCGTGAAGCCACCGCCCTGGATCATGAAGCCTTCGATCACACGATGAAATATCGTGCCTTCGTAATAACCGTCATCAACGTATTTCAGGAAGTTCTCGACAGTAATCGGAGCTTTGTCAGGGTAAAGTTCAATAATCATTTCACCGAGGTTGGTGACCATTTTTACCTGAGTTTTCTGTGCCTCTGCATCATCGGCTGCAGCCAACAGTGGCACGCCCAGCGAACCCGCTGCGAGTGTGAGGCTGGCCAGTACCGCAAGGGCCTGGCGACGGGTGAAACTGGCAGGTGAAAATATTTTCATGGATCCAACAGGTAGTGTGAGATTATTTCAGCGCCTATACTATCGCGTTCTGGTGCAGGCACCAATGAAGTAGCCAAATTTTTAAGCCCCGGTCGTCGGCGTGCAAGCGCTGATCGACCAACGCCAATCCGACCCTGACTGAATCGAGATCCCGTGCTGCCGTTTGACAAAGACAAACCTGCTGAAGCCCCGCCACCGCAGAGCGCGCGAGGGTCCCTCGCGAAACGTCGCCGCAATGCCCGCCAAAAGGCCATGCAGGCACTTTACCAGTGGGACTTCGACGCCGATGCAGCGCCGGTCAGTGAAATCGTTGCGCAATTCTGTGCACTGCAGAATATGGAACGGGTCGATGTTGAGTATTTTGAATCTCTGGCGCTTTACGTCACTGATCATTTGCAGGAAATCGATCAGCATATTGCCGCGCAAACCGCCGACCGAACGCTCAGCGATCTCGACCCGGTAGAAAGAGCAGTGCTGCGTGTGGCCTGTGCCGAACTGATTTCACGGCTCGACATACCATACCGTGTTGTGGTGAATGAATCGGTCGAGATTGCCAAGCTGTTTGGCGCTGATCAGGGACACAAGTTTGTTAACGGAGTAGTGGACAAAATGGCCGCGCAGTTGCGTGCAGTTGAATACGGGCAGGCAGCATCGCAATGCGGGGAAGACGACGAGTGAAAATAAAAACGCAAAAAGTCCCTGCCACAGTGGCCGATTTACTTCACTCGCCAGCCAACTTTTTTGCCTTCGGGTTTGGTACCGGATTACCGCCGGTGGCGTCCGGGACTTTCGGCACGCTGCCGGGGGTGCTGATATGCGCACTGATCGGTGGTTTATCTGTACCGCTGTTTGTGCTCGTGACTGTTGTCGCTTTTGCCGTTGGTGTGTGGTTTTGCGACTCCGCCACCCGCTACCTGAAAACGCATGATCACGGCGCAATTGTGTGGGACGAAATTGTCGGCATGATGGTCACCATGATTGCGGTGCCGGCGTCGGTGGGGACGCTTATCGCCGGGTTCTTTTTATTCCGTTTTTTCGATGTCTGGAAGCCCGGGCCGATCCGTTGGATGGATGACAACATTCATGGCGGGCTCGGCATCATGGCCGACGATGTTTGTGCCGGGTTACTGTCGTGCCTGGCGTTGCACCTGCTGGTTTACTACGTCCCTGCGGTCGCTGCCTTCGGCCCGATCTGGTAATTGCTTAACACTTGCATAGTGCATGCGGCAGAGCCTGCTACGGGACTGACAGCCCGGCCTGATTCAGAAAACCAGCCAGCTCAATCAGTGGCAGGCCGACCAGTGCTGTCGGGTCGTCGCTGCGCATGTATTCAACAATTGCACTGCCCATACATTCGGATTTGAAGCTCGCGGCACAGCCATAGGGTTCATCAGCCTGTAAATACCGTTCAATCGCAGCGTCGGACAGTGAGCGGAATTTTACGTCTGTCGGCACCATCGTTTGCAGGCATTGTTGCCCGTGCAGTACACACAGCCCGGTGTAGAACACCACGGTGTTGCCAGACAATTGCTGTAACTGCTGCACCGCCGCTTCATGTGTGTGGGGCTTGCCGAGAATAGTGCCGTTCAGATCTGCCACCTGATCCGAACCGATCACTGCGGCATTGCGGTTGGCCTCGATGCGCTGTACCGACAATGCTTTTTCGCGTGCCAGGCGGTTAACCAGGTCTGCAGCCGGTTCGTTTGGCAGTGGAGTTTCGTCGCAGTCCGGTGCAATCTGCTCGAATTCAACGTGCAGCCGATCCAGTAATGTTTTTCGAAATGGCGAAGTTGACGCCAGAATGAGTTGATAGTCGGGCATTGGCGGTTTTTATCCGGGGGAGGGGCGGTTTTTCGGCAGAAATCTGCTAAAGGTCTACTTTGACTAAAATGCTAATCCGCAGTAAACTTGAGGGTTTATGGAAAGTCTTCCTTCCAGATTTAACCCCGCAGAACTGGCGCGGGGGCGTCAGCATTGCAAAGCTACACTGCCAGTCACTCACTTTAAGCGCTTTTCCGAACTCCTTGCAAGCCAGGGCGGTGAGGTGGTTGCGACTGTAGAGTTTTCGCTGCAGGGCCGACAGGCCGTTGCAACGGGTGCACTGCAAACAGAAGTGGAAGTGACCTGCCAGCGTTGCCTGCAACCGGTGCCGCTACAAATTACGACGAATTTTTCGTTCGGATTTGTGCCCAGCGAAGAAGACGCCGAATCACTGGATGAAGCACTGGACCCGGTTCTGACAGACAGCCACGGTGAACTAAGCGTGGTTGATTTGCTGGAAGACGAGCTTATTTTGCAGGTACCACAGCGTGTGGTGCACAGCGATGAAGCCCAATGTGACTCAACAGTGATTAACGCCGTTGACACTGAACAGCACGTTCAGACTAACAAGCATAACCCGTTCAGTGGTCTGGACGAGTTGTTGAAAAACTAACTGGAGAAGCCAGATGGCTGTACAGCAAAGACGAAAAACACCTTCCCGCCGGGGTATGCGTCGCTCACACGATTCACTGAAAAACCCGGCGCTCTCAACTGACCCGACTACCGGTGAAGTGCATCGTCGTCATCACATTACCGCTGAAGGCTACTATCGTGGCAAGCAGGTAGTTGAAGTTGTAGAAGAGTACGACGACGAAGACGACGACGAGTAACTCACCACCGCTGGCGCTGTAAGTACGGCGCGTTCAGTATTTCAAAATCCGGGTGCTGTGAGGTATCCGGCAACAACCACTGATAAGGTGCTCCGTGAGTTATGAGTGAAACCGTTACCATCGCGCTTGACGCGATGAGTGGTGATCTCGGTGCTAAAACCGCTGTTGAAGCGGCGATTGGTGCTACAAAAAAGTTCACGGACCTGCGGATTATTCTGGTCGGTGACGAAGCGGTGCTGTCCCCGCTGCTGAAGGCAGGGCAATCCGATCTGATTGAAGTGGTTCACGCCTCCGAAGTTGTGACAATGGAAGATCCGTTGGCACAGGCACTTCGCGGCAAGCGTGACTCCAGCATGCGCGTGGCAATTGATCAGGTAAAAAGCGGAGCCGCCTCCGCCTGTGTCAGTTGCGGCAACACCGGTGCGCTAATGGCCATCGCGCGCTTTGTGCTGAAAACCATTTCGGGTGTTGACCGCCCGGCCATCATTACCGCCATCCCGAATATCCATGGCCATGTGCATATGCTCGACCTCGGTGCGAATGTCGATTGTACGGCAGAGCATCTGCAGCAGTTTGCCATGATGGGCTCGGCACTGGCATCCGTCGTCGACAACATCGACACCCCAAGAGTCGGTCTTCTTAATATCGGCTCCGAAGACATCAAAGGCAACGAGCTGGTCAAAGAAGCCGGCAAGCTGCTTGAGAATTCGAACCTCAAATACATAGGCTACGTTGAAGGCGACGAGATCTACATGGGCGAGGTCGATGTTGTTGTCGCCGATGGTTTTGTCGGAAACGTGTCGCTTAAAACCTCTGAAGGCGTGGCAAAGCTTGTTAAAAGTTATCTGCGTGAAGAATTCACTCGCTCGCCTCTCAGTAAGGTAATGGGGCTGGTCGCCTCGCCTGTGCTAAAACGGCTGGCCAAGAGAATCGATCCGGACCGATACAACGGAGCGAGTTTGGTGGGTTTGCGAGGCATTGTGATTAAAAGTCATGGTAGCGCCGGGGTGCTGGCGTTAGAAAACGCACTGAAAATCGCCCGGCTGGAGGCGAAAAAGGGACTTATCTCCAGAATTGAAGGCACCATTGAATCGCAGCTTACCGGGTCTGGCGAGCAGTGAATTATTCAAAAATACTGGGCACCGGAAGCTACCTGCCCGAAAAAGTACTGCATAACACCGACCTCGAAAAGCTCGTCGACACCTCCGATGAATGGATTCGTGAGCGGACCGGCATTGAGCAGCGCCACATTGCGGCAGACGGTGAAACCACCCTCGACCTCGCCGAAAAAGCTGCGCGCAATGCAATAGATGCCTCGGGAATAACAGCCAACGACATCGACCTGATTGTTATTGCCACCACCACACCCGATTGTGTGTTTCCAAGTGTCGCTACCATGTTGCAGGCGCGGTTGGGGATCAACAATGCGAGCCCGGCTTTCGATATTCAGGCCGTGTGCGCCGGTTTTGCCTATGCGCTGGGAGTAGCGGACAACTTTGTGCGTAGCGGCTCTGCCAGTGTGGTGCTGGTTATTGGTGCTGAGACGTTCTCGCGTATTCTGAACTGGCAGGACCGAAACACCTGTGTGTTGTTTGGCGACGGCGCGGGTGCTGTTGTGCTGGGTGCTTCAGATCAGCCCGGCATCCACAGCACGCATCTGCACGCTGATGGCCGCTATAAAGAATTACTGCATGTGCCCAGCGGTGTTTCCAGTGGTTACGATGCTATGCAACAGCAGCAGGCGTTTGTGCAGATGCGTGGCAATGAAGTATTTCGCATGGCAGTATCAAAAATGCGTGAAGTTGTTGAGGAGGCGTTAGCTGACAACGGAATGGATAAATCCGAGGTCGACTGGCTGGTACCACATCAGGCGAACATACGCATCATTCAGGCAACTGCCAGAAAACTAAATATGAGTATGGACCGTGTTGTACTGACGGTACAAAACCACGGCAATACCTCGGCGGCGTCAATCCCCCTGGCGCTTGATACTGCAGTTCGGGATGGTCGCATCCAGCGCGGTGAGCGACTACTGCTGGAAGGTTTCGGCGGCGGATTTACCTGGGGTGCTGCGCTAATTACCTTCTGATTTTACGGTTGTGCGTCGTGGTAATCTCTTTCCGCAAGTCTAGTTTGTATACTTGTATCCCAGGGCCGGGAACTGGTTACGCAGAGAGGGGTCTCTCTGAGTATGAGTTTGGGTGTAACGGTAGTTGTTGGGATGTACAGTCAGGATTTGCTGGTCAAACCAGACGCTGTTGCGAGTTTTATCGGTAGCTGTGCTACAGGTAGCGGGTTGAAGCTTTAGCCTGAGTATTAACAGCGGTAGCGAACTGAATTGGAAGGTCAGCTGACAACAAACATGCGGAAAATTCTGCTGGTAGATGATCACGAGCTGGTCCGGGCTGGCATCCGGCTGCTTATTGAGAGTGTCGATCCCGACGCTGAAATCATTGAAGCAAGCACCGGTGAACAAAGCATCGAGCTGGTCGGCTCAGAGCAGATCGATCTGGTTTTTATGGACGTCATACTACCCGGTATGGATGGTGTATCGTCAGCTTTACACTTAATTAACCAGTCTCCGGGGATCAAAATTATCATCCTTACCGGGCGTTCGGAGCTGGTGGTACCCAAAGCATTGCTCGAGTCCGGTATCAGCGGGTATATCACTAAGTCGTCAGCTGCCGAAGAGGTTGGTAATGCCATTGCCGCTGCGAATCAGGGTGAGTTTTTTCTTTCGCCCGACTTGCGTCACCGCTTCGCAGTCGAGCGTGAGCACGAAGTATCACCATTCGATCGATTGTCACATCGTGAATTGCAGGTAGTGCTGCTGCTGTTGAAAGGGGTGAAAACCGGCGACGTAGGGGAGTCTTTGCAGCTAAATGCGAAAACCGTCAGCACCTACAAAAGGCGTGCATACGAAAAACTGGGCGTTGGCAACACGCCTGATCTGGTCAAACTGGCAATGGAATACAGCCTTCTCGACTATTGACCGCCCGTCCGCCAGTTGTTTGTTAAGCGTCACTCCGAGCGTGGTTTGTGTACGGATTGCGATTGCTGTCAGCTTAGGACATAGTGGGCGCAATCCCGTTTAGCCCCATTTTATGACCGCCCAGGACCAGCCGGCACAAGCCCCCGAGACCGACACCGCCAGCGACAATTCACCTGCCGCGGCTGATGAGTTTGACCCGGCTGCATTTATGAAAACGGTGACTCACCGACCTGGTGTTTATCAGATGATAAACAGCACCGGCGACACCATCTACGTGGGCAAGGCAGGGAATCTACGCAAGCGAGTTGGCAGCTACTTTCAAAAAGACCCCGGGTCTTTGAAAACACGCATTATGGTGTCGCAGATCGCCAATGTGCAACTCACGGTCACCAGTAACGAAATCGAAGCATTGTTACTGGAAAACAACCTAATCAAAGAAAAACGTCCGCGCTACAACATTTTGTTGCGTGATGATAAAAGTTACCCGTTTCTGTTTGTCTCCACCGACGACGACTACCCGCGTATTTCGTATCGCCGCGGTGCACGCAAACAACCGGGTAAATATATCGGACCATACCCGCATGCCGGCGCGGTAAAGAAAACCCTGCGCTACATTCAAAAGCTGTTCAAGGTGCGGCAGTGCGAAGACAGCTACTTCAGTAACCGTTCGCGCCCGTGCCTGCAATACCAGATTAATCGCTGCACCGCGCCCTGTGTTGAGTTGATCGACAAAGAAGCTTATCGCGTCGATGTTGAAATGAGTATTAAGGTGCTTGAAGGGAAAACCAGTGAAGTGGTTGAAAGCCTGGTTGCCGAAATGGAGTCGGCTTCACAGCGGCTTGAGTTTGAGCGTGCCGGTCGTCTGCGCGATCAGATTAAGGATCTTAAAGCCGTCAACCAGACGCAGTATGTCGAGAACGGTCGCGGCGATATTGATGTGCTGGCGGCTTACCTGAAAGGTGGCATGAGTTGCGTGCAGGTGTTTTTTATTCGCAATGGTGTCAACCTCGGCAACAAAGCGTTTTATCCTTCAACTCCGGAAGGGGCATCAGTCGAAGAAGTAATGACCAGCTTTGTACAGCAGTTCTATTTACAGCACGAGGTGCCGCGGCGGCTGGTTGTGCAATGCGCAATAGATCAGTCAGAGCTCATTCAGCAGGCGTTGAGCATCCGTGCCGGATACTCGGTCGATATTGTCAGCAATGTACGCGGTGATCAAAGACGGTGGGTAGAAAACGCGCTCGAAAATGCGAAAATCGCACTGGAGTCGCGACTTGCCTCGCGCAGTGGCATGGCCGAACGCCAGGAGAAGCTGCGACTGTTGCTGCAGCTCGACGATCTGCCAAAGCGCATGGAATGCTTTGATATCAGTCATCTAAGCGGTGAATCTACTATTGCATCATGTGTCGTTTTCGGGGTCGAAGGGGCGATCAAAGCCGAGTATCGTCGATTTCAAATTAAAGACATCACCCCCGGGGACGATTATGCAGCCATGCGGCAGGCGTTGAATCGCAGATATACCCGTCTGCTAAAAGAAAATCAGCGCATACCCGAAGTGCTGTTTATTGACGGTGGCAAAGGGCAGGTATCGGTGGCGCAGCAGGTGATGGAAGACTTACAGCTCGACGACATCGAGATAGTCGGCGTGTCCAAAGGGCCGGAGCGTCGCCCCGGTGAAGAGACATTATTACTGGTACGTACTGGCGAAGAAATTCAAATGAAGCATGATTCACCTGCGCTTCATCTGATTCAGCAGATTCGCGATGAAGCGCATCGGTATGCGGTGTCGGGGCACCGGGTGTCGCGGGCGAAAAACCGCCGCAAATCGGTGCTTGAAGAACTGCCCGGACTTGGGCCTAAACGTCGCAAGCTGCTACTGACACACTTCGGTGGTATCAGAGCGTTGCAGAAC
>CAYZVB010000207.1:8140-10038 GCA_964481315.1 uncultured Granulosicoccaceae bacterium | reverse complement strand
GCAAGGCCGGTTTCATCGCACGACGATTCAATTCCGAGCACTTTCAATGCTTTTTTATCCTTCAATGTCATCAATGCAGGTCGATTACTTGCTTGTATCGCGTAAACCCTTATACTTGGTGGGCTAAGCGTAATTCTGGCGCCGGTGCGGCGCAAAATCCAACTGGAGATCCAGTAATCCAATGCCATCTGTACGAGTCAAAGAAAACGAGCCTTTCGAAATAGCGCTGCGTCGCTTCAAGCGCTCTTGTGAAAAAGCCGGCGTACTCACTGAAACCCGCCGCAGAGAATACTACGAAAAGCCAACCACCGAGCGTAAGCGAAAAGCTGCCGCCGCGGTTAAGCGTCACCAGAAAAAACTGTCTAAAGAGCTCTCGCGCAGAGTTCGCATGTACTAATCTCGATGTCCGAGATTAAAACCGCCCTGATGTCAGACATCAAGGCGTGCATGAAAAGCGGCGACAAAGATCGCCTTGCGGTACTCAGACTGGTATCTGCAGCAGTCAAACAGCGGGAAGTCGACGACAGAATAGACGTCGATGATCTGGAAATGATCACCATTCTCGACAAAATGGCCAAGCAGCGACGCGAGTCTATCGAGCAGTTTGTTAAGGGCGGCAGGGATGATCTCGCCGAAGTAGAAAAAAAAGAACTGGAAATCATCCAGACCTACCTGCCCCAACCGCTCAGCGAAGATGAAATACAGGCACTGATTGATCAGGCAGTCAGCGATACCGGTGCCAGTGAAATTCGCGATATGGGAAAAGTGATGGGTGTGCTGAAGCCGCAATTGCAGGGGCGTGCAGATATGTCCGCCGTTAGCGCTAAAATAAAATCAAAACTCGGCAGCTAAGCAACAGCACCACAATGCCAGCCGCCGGGCTTGTATAGCGCGGCACGTCACCATCGACACTCATATTTAACGCGGGGCCTATCATGACCAACGCCTTCCAGTTTCTCGATGCGCCGCGGCAGGATCCCGCCAAAACACCTGCTGAAGAACGCGTTGTTCATTTCAAGGAAATTTACGGCGGCTACGATCCGGAGTCTGCATCCGGCCAGTCAGCCAGGTGCCTTGCCTGCGGAAACCCGTACTGCGAATGGAAGTGCCCGGTACATAACTACATACCCAACTGGCTGAAACTGATCTCGGAAGGCAACCTGCTGCAGGCTGCAGAGATGAGCCACCGTACCAATTCACTGCCCGAAATGTGCGGTCGGGTGTGTCCGCAGGACAGACTATGCGAAGGCGCCTGCACCCTCAACGACGGCTTCGGCGCGGTTACCATTGGCTCTATTGAAAAATACATCACCGACGAAGCGTTCAAGCTCGGCTGGCGACCAGACCTGTCACACGTCAAATCAACCGGTAAACGCGTGGCGGTGGTCGGTGCCGGACCGGCCGGCCTGGGTTGCGCCGACGTGTTAATTCGCAATGGAATACAGCCGGTGGTGTTTGATCGCTACCATGAAATCGGTGGCCTGCTAACGTTTGGCATACCTCCGTTTAAACTCGAAAAAGAAGTGGTACTGACCCGTCGCCAGGTCATGGAAGAGATGGGTATCGAATTCCGCCTTAACGTTGAAGTCGGTAAAGACATCACTGTTGACCAGTTGCTGCAGGAATACGATGCAGTATTTCTCGGCATGGGCACTTATACATCTATGCGTGGCGGCTTTCCGGGTGAACAACTTAATGGCGTGTACGACGCATTGCCGTATCTGATCTCCAACGTGCATCAGGTACAGCAGTGGCCTTCAGAGTCATTTATTGATATGCGAGAAAAACGCGTTGTTGTACTTGGTGGTGGTGACACTGCAATGGACTGCAACCGTACCGCAATTCGTCAGGGTGCAAGCTCAGTTACCTGTGCGTACCGTCGTGACGAACGCAACATG
>CAYZVB010000207.1:0-8043 GCA_964481315.1 uncultured Granulosicoccaceae bacterium | reverse complement strand
TTATGGAACCGACAGCCGCTTGAAATTGTCGGACAAGACAATCAGGTCACCGGCGTAAAGGTGGTTACTACCGAATTAACCGAACCTGACGAAAGAGGTCGCAGCAGACCGCAACCGGTCGCCGGCACCGAAGAAGTGATTGGTGCTGACGCAGTCATTATTGCGTTTGGTTTCAGACCAAATCCGGCAGACTGGTTTAACGATTGTTCGGTTAACGTTGACGACTACGGACTGGTACAAACCACACCGGATGATTCCGCCATTTCGTACCAGACAGACAACCCGAGAATTTTTGCCGGCGGTGATATGAAAAGAGGTTCAGACCTTGTGGTAACCGCAGTCTTTGAAGGGCGCAATGCGGCCACCAGCATTGCCTCTTATTTAAGCCGGCAGCCCTAGAGCTACAGCACGACAACCGTCAGGACACCCGATGCACACCATCACCAATACCCGGTTACTCAAGGTGTTGAACAATGAACCGGTCGATCGCACACCGATCTGGATCATGCGACAAGCCGGGCGTTATCTGCCGGAGTATTTGGAAACCCGTAAGCGCGCCGGTGACTTCATGACGCTTGCGGGCACGCCGGAGCTTGCCTGCGAAGTCACGCTGCAACCGCTCACTCGTTTTAGCCTTGATGCCGCCATCCTGTTTTCTGACATTCTGACCGTACCCGATGCCATGGGGCTTGGTCTTTATTTTGAAGCAGGGGAAGGTCCTCGCTTCAAGTCACCGGTCAGAACGCCGGCTGATATCAAGCAACTGGCAACACCCGACCCTGAAACCGAACTGCGGTATGTAATGGATGCGGTGCGGCTGATTCGACGCGAACTAAACAACAGCGTACCGCTAATCGGCTTCAGTGGCAGCCCGTGGACCGTGGCCACTTACATGGTTGAAGGCGGTGGTAGTAAAGAATACCAGCACATTAAGAAGCTCATGTACGGTGACACCAATGCACTGCATGAACTACTCGAAAAGGTCACGCAAACCACCATTGCATACTTACGTGCACAGGCAGACGCAGGCGCTCAGGCACTGATGGTATTCGACACCTGGGGAGGTGTGCTCACACCACGCGCGTATAAGCTTTTTTCACTGCAGTACATGCAGGCCATCGTTACTGCGCTGCGTAAAAGCCACACATCAATACCGATTATGCTGTTTACCAAAAACGGCGGCATGTGGTTACCGGACATTGCCCGCACCGGATGCAACGGAGTCGGTGTTGACTGGACGACCGATCTGCGTGATGCGCGTTCCCTTACTGACGACAAAGTAGCACTGCAGGGCAATATGGACCCCGGTGTACTTTACGGCTCAAAAGAGACCATCAGAGCAGAAGTGCAACGTGTGCTGGAAAGCTACGGCAATGGCGGCAGGCATATTTTTAATCTTGGCCACGGTATTCATCAACACATCGACCCGGAAAACGTGGAGGTGATGGTAGAAACCGTACACGAGCTTAGCCCGGCGTTTCATCGCTAAAAGTCTGAGTAACTGTTAGCCTGAAGGCTATGGATGCATAGCCTTCAAAATACAACTAATCTAGAACAGCTGTTCGATCTTCTTCTTGCGTGCTTCTTTACCCTGCGGCTGCGGCTGCACCACCACCGGCTGGCGAACAACCGTTTCATTTGCTGTGGTGTTGCCACCATCAGTAATCACCACCGAACGTGTTTCGTTAACCACCACCGGCGCTACCTGCTCTTGCGGTTCCGCATATTCGGTAGGCATTTTTTCGGCGCGAAAAAATTCAAAGTATGAGTTTTTCGCACCCGGTGACGCAAGCTTTCCGGTTTTACGATCTATACGCGCTGTGGCAATTCCCTCGGGCTGATATTCGCGATCTTCCTCGACACCGTCGAGTGCTACGCGCATGTAGTCCACCCACATTGGCAATGCTGCAACACCGCCACTTTCTTTCGGCCCGAGAGAGCGCTGCTCGTCATAGCCAATCCATGCAGTGGCAACCAGTGAACTGTTGAAGCCGGTAAACCATGCGTCAAAAAGGTCGTTAGTGGTGCCGGTTTTACCGGCAATGTCATTACGCCCCAGCACCTTTGCACGAGTGGCAGTACCACGTTGAATTACCTCACGCATAATCGAACGCATAATAAACGCGTTACGCGCATCGATAACCCGCGGTGCCGCAACCACATTTGCCACTGCCGGTATACCCTGCGGCTGCTCTGTAGTTTCGGTGTCGGAATCAGTTTCGGTGTCGGAATCCTGGCTCGATGTTTCCACCACCTGCGGTTCGGTACCCGCCGTTAGCTGCTGGCACTCGTCAGGTGTTTCGCAAAACGTTACCTGCGGCGCGGTATAAACAGTACGACCTTCGCCATCGACAATCTTTTCAATAAAACGCGTCGGGATGGAATAACCATTGTTGGCAAACACGGTATAACCGGTGGCCAGTTGCAACGGTGTCATGTCACCACTACCCAGCACCAGAGACAGGTTTTTCGGCAGGCTGCGATCAGGGAAGCCGAAGCGTTTAGAGTAACGAATGGTTTTAGGGATACCCAGTTCCTGCAATACACGAATAGACACCAGGTTTCGCGATTTAACCAGTGCTTCACGTAATCGCGTCGGGCCGAAAAATCTGCCGGAATAGTTTCGCGGCCGCCACTCGTCTTCTAACACGTTGTCTTCCAGTACAATTGGCGTGTCGTTGTAGATGGTCGCAGCGGTATCACCATATTCAAGCGCTGCCGAGTAAACAAAAGGTTTGAAGTTTGATCCCGGCTGCCGCAGCGCCTGAGTCGCGCGATTGAACTTGCTGCGGTAAAAATCGAACCCCCCGACCAACGCGACAATCTTGCCAGTGCTGGGTGATAGCGATACCAGCGCCCCTTCAACTTCGGGCATCTGTGCCAGCGCGTAACCCGGAACCGGCATCAGCGGTGGCTCTTCACCTTTCTTGACCTCCGGCGGCTCGGGTACTTCGGTGATTTCAGTGACATAAATCAGATCGAGCGGGTTGAGCAGCTCCGATGCTTTGGAGAATTGACGGACCTTGTCGTCATCTTCGAGCATTGGTGACGCCCAGGCCATATTCGGCCAGGGGATTTGTATTTGTTTGCCACCCTGCATCTGGGCAACAGCAACAGTGTCGTTAACATCAATGACCATAGCCGCATCAAGCCCGCCGGAGCCGGGCATGGAAGCCAGAATTTCGTCTATTGATTCCTGCGACTCTGCATCTTGTGGCGACGCTTTCGAAGGCAGTCGGAATCCGTGGCGCTGCTCATAACTCTGCAATGCCTGACGCAACGACTTGTTAGCGGCAATCTGGTGACGACTATCGATTGTGGTGTAAACCTTATAACCACCGGTATAAGCGGCATTGCCAAGCCACTCGACCATCTGTGCACGAGCCATTTCACTGACATAACCTGCTTCGAGTTCGGTGGCAGCGCGATGCAGCTTTGCGGTAACTGGCTGGCTTTTGGCCAGATCGAATTCAGACTGAGTGATTTTGCCGAGTTCAAGCATTCTGCGCAGCACATAGTTGCGACGCACCAGCGCGCGCTCGGGATTGACAATGGGGTTATAAAGAGATGGCGCTTTCGGCAACCCTGCAATCATTGCAGCTTCAGCCAGATCGAGCTCACCGACCTTTTTGCCGTAGTACACCTTGGCCGCGGAAGCCGCACCATAGGCTCGGTTGCCGAGATACGGAATATTTAAATACAGCTCAAGAATTTCGTCCTTGCTGATCTGACGCTCTATTTTAAGCGCCAGCAGAATTTCGTTAATTTTTCTGACGTAGGTTTTTTCAGGTGACAAATAAATGTTGCGCGCCACCTGCATGGTAATGGTACTGCCGCCCTGCCCCTTTTTACCGGTTTTAATCAGGTTCAGTCCGGCACGCAACAACCCCTGGTAGTCGACGCCGGGGTGCTCGTAAAAGCGATCGTCCTCGGAAGCGATGACCGCATCTATCAGTATTTGCGGGGTTTCTTCTATTAGCAACTGCTCGCGGCGCTTCTCACCGAATTCGGCAATAAGCTTGGCATCACTCGTGTACACCGACAGAGGAACGTGCAGTTCGACATCGGCCAGAGCGTCAATATCCGGCAGATTCGGCTCAAGACGCTTGTAAGTGAAAAAACCCGCGACACCCACAATGACGATTGCCAGGACGGTTAGCCCTGCCAAGACTCTCAAAATGTGACCTATCAACACTCGACACTCAATTAATCGGCTGCAGACCACGCTCAGTCAGCGTTCAGTTTCAGCCGGTGGAATCCAGATGAGTCTAATTATCTCATCGTTTGTGGACGTCGTTAACGCTTTCGGCAGACCGGAATAAAAATTGGAGTGCCTTTTGCAGTTCCATTATGGCAGTTGCATCAGGTTTTGTGAAAAAACCTTGCAACTTATTAAAAATTCAAAACATCTTTGGATTGATCAAACGAGCATATTGCCTGGGTGTTGCCCCATATTATGAATTTCTCAATCGGAAACAAACAGTCGAACCTGGTTGGTATAGACATTAGCTCAACGTCAGTAAAGCTGCTTGAGCTCAGTCGCACCAAATCAGCGTATCGAATCGAAAGCTACGCGGTCGAGCCGCTGCCAGCCAACGCGATGAATGACAAGAGTCTTCAGGATGTGGAGGCGGTAGGCGAGGCAATCAAGCGAGCGCTGAAAAAATCCGGATCAAAGCGCAAGCATGCAGCGGTAGCAGTGCCCAGTGCAATGGTAATCACCAAGGTGATTCAAATGCCGGCCAGTCTGAAACCCTCGGAACTCGAAGCGCAGATTCAGCTCGAGGCTGATCAGTACATTCCATACGCGCTCGAAGAGGTCAACCTGGATCATCAGGTGATCGGCCCGAGCGAGGATCAACCCAACACCAACGATGTGTTGCTGGTTGCAAGTCGTAGTGAGAACGTTGAAGAGCGAACAGCCGCCTGTGAGATTGGCGGCCTGACTGCCAAGGTAGTCGACATAGAGCCCTATACCATTGAACACACCTGCAAATTGATTCAGCAGACTTCCGATCTTGACTGGGGTTCAAAGACAATTGCAGTGCTGGACATTGGCGCCACCATGACAAGTCTCAGTGTTTTTCGTGATGACAATCTTGTCTACACACGTGAGCAACCTTTTGGCGGCAAACAATTGACTGAAGAAATCATGCGTCGCTACGGACTCTCGTACGAAGATGCCGGTCGCGTGAAAAGAGTCGGTGGCCTGCCAGATAACTACGACCCGGAGATCCTTAATCCATTCAAGGATCAGATTGTGCAACAGGCAAATCGCTTCCTGCAGTTTTTCTTCTCGGCTGATCAGAACGACTACGTCGATGAAATTTTGCTGGCAGGTGGTTGCGCTGAAATCCCCGGCATCGCAGAACTGATCGAGCAGCAAATTGGTACGCCAACAGCAATTGCCAATCCTTTTAAGAACATCCAGTGCGCGCCGGGTGTGGCACAGCAACGGCTTCAATCAGATGGTCCGGCAATGATGATTGCCTGCGGACTGGCGACCAGAGGTTTCGACTAATGGCTAAAATTAATCTACTTCCATGGCGCGAAGAAGAACGACGTCTGCAAACCAGGCAGTTCGGCTTTACCGCTCTGTTCACCGGTATTGCTGCAGCTGCAGTCGTATTTGCCGGCAGCAAGTTTGCGCAAAACAAAATCGAATACCAGCAATCACGCAATGATTACATGCAGCGTGAAATTGACAAGCTCAAAGCAGAGCTTAAAGAGATTGAAGAGCTGGAATCGACCAAAGCCAACCTGCTTGCTCGAATGGATATCATTCAGGAGCTGCAAACCAAACGTCCTCAGGTAGTACATACTTTTCAGGAACTGGCAGAACGGGTTCCCGAAGGCGTGTACCTGCTTTCAATGAAGCAGGACAACACCAGCCTTTCACTGGAAGGCCGTGCAGATTCAAATGCACGAGTGTCTACATTAATGAGAAACCTCGATGCATCGGAATGGTTTAAGCAGCCCGGTCTCGAAGTTATTCAGTCTGCCAAAAACAGCGGTGTCAGCACATTCAAAATGCGCCTGACGCAATCTGTTGCCCCGGCGGACGACACACAACTCGCGGCAAGCGACGAATAGAGGCCCACAATGGATATCGGACAAGCATTTTCAGATCTTCAGGGCCTTGACGCGAGCGACCTGAAGAAGATTGGCACCGCACCGGTTGCCGCACGCGTATTTGTACTCGCTTTGCTTTTTGCAGCAATCGTATTCGCAGGTATCTGGTTTATCGTTAAACCCAAGTTCGAACAGCATGATGTTATCGCCGCCAAAGAAAGCGATCTCAAAACACTGTTCGATCAGACGCAGGCGAAAGCGGCTAACCGCGAAGCTTATGTAGAGCAGCTTAGCGAAATGAAGCGCACCTTCAACGTTATGTTGCGTCAGCTGCCTAACAAGACAGATATCGAAAGTCTGTTGATCGACCTCTCACAAACCAGTGTTGCTGCAGGACTTGAAGTGGAATTCTTCAAACCCGGCAAAGAAGTAGCACGGGAATTCTATGTTGAGTATCCGATCAAGATCAGCGTGACAGGAAACTACCACCAGTTTGGAAACTTTGTCAGCGGTCTGGCAGCGCTGCCGCGAATTGTAACGCTGCATAACATTCAGATTACTCCGTCCGGTGAAGCTAAAAATTCAAAGACAGACGGTAGAAAAGTGCAGAAGCTCAAAATGGATCTGACGGCCACTACCTACCGTTACCTAGACGATGACGAGGCGTAAGGCGTGAAACATATGACATCCTCTTCCCGGTTTGCCTGGTTACGCAGGTACGCCCTCGCACTGGCAGGAACTGCGGTTCTTGCGGGCTGTGACAGTGACATCAGTGATCTCGAACGCTTTGTTGCAGAGACCAAGATGAAGCACCAGGGTCGCGTTGATCCGCTGCCCGACTTTGCACAGTACGAGTCATTCGCCTATACCGAACTCGAATTGCGAGACCCGTTTAAACCTCATGTAGAAGTGACCACAGATGCCACTCCTTCATCAAGTGGCCCCCGCCCGAGCGACAACCGGCGTCGGGAATCACTTGAGAGCTTCCCTCTCGATGCACTGCAGATGGTTGGCATTCTAAGACAAAGCACCACCAGTTGGGCGCTCATACAAGACCCCGAAGGTACTATCCATCGTGTGCAGCCCGGCAACTACGCCGGTCAGAATCACGGCAAGATCGTGGGTATAACCGAAAACAAAATCAGTCTGGTCGAACTTATTCCTGACGGAATCAGTGGCTGGATACAACGTGACGCTCAGTTAGCGCTAGGTGACGAAGAATGATCGCTACGACTGGCAAAGCAATGAATAAAAGTACAATGACGCGACGGAGAAAAACGGTGAATAAACCATCAGCCTGCGACCTACCCGTCAGTAGCGGTTCAACCCGATGCATGCACTTGGGTAAGATGCGGCTGCTGGCCATAGCCATGGGTGCACAAGCACTTGTTTCAACCACAATAGCGGCAACACTTGATGATGTCAGCTACACCATGTTGCCGGGCAACCAGCAACAGATTGCATTCAAGCTGAGCGAATCAGTCGCTGAAACAAGTTCGTTTCAGATTGATCAGCCGGCACGCATTGCCATTGATCTGATGGGCACAACCAACGCTTTAAACAAGCGTGTGGTGCCAGTGGGTGCGGGCAATGTCGAAAGCGTAAACATTGTCGAAGCCAATGACCGCACACGTGTGGTACTCAACCTCGAAGAGATGGCTGACTACCAGACTGAAGTCGACGGCAACATACTTCGCGGGACTATCGACAGCGATGCCCCGGGCGAACTCGATACCCTGCCGGCATTCACCGGTGATGACGGTGGTCTGCTGGACGATGGCGCTGAACTGATCGAAACCGGTGCAGCGATGCCTGGACTAAGTGAAGGGCTGCTTTCAGACGAAGGTGCAGACGACGGCGGCGTAGTACTCGAACTGCCGGCAAGTCTGCCGCTTGATTATAACGGTGGCGATGCAGTAGAAACTGCAAACGATTCACCTCTGATTCTCGATGAAGAGGTAATTCCACAGG
>CAYZVB010000206.1:0-10092 GCA_964481315.1 uncultured Granulosicoccaceae bacterium | reverse complement strand
ACTGGTCGCTGCCGGATTCGTTGCTGTTGTCGCTATTGGAGCCGTCGTTTTGCGATGTCGTATCGCCGTTGTCAGCCGTTGCCGTCAGTTCGGATGCCGACAGCTGGTTCGGTGCGGACTGATCGCTTTGTGCAAGTCCTGCCTGCGACCCGGTTGCCCACTGATCGCGGTTACCGCTGTTGCATGCTGATAACAGCACGAGTGCCAGCATCACGCAGACAATGCGAGAGAAAGTTTGCATATTGGTGAGTGAGTTACTTCAGGTATACGAATGCGCGTAGTGTAACAAATGATTCTGTTGTGAACGATATTCGCGGCAACAACAGTCGTCGTTTGACTGTAAAGAAGCGTGACTCAATATTTTTGGAATTGCATAGCTAGCGGCCGGTTAACTGCCGTTTAGTGCTATTCCATAGGCTTTTCTGATCGCGTACCGGCAGACTTTGCGGGTTTCACGGTTAAGAGATGGTAACGCAGCATGCACCGGCCGGTATCAGCGGTTGTGTTCGCCGTGTCAGTTGGTAAATGTGGGTTTTCTGACCAGATAGCGATGCTTGGAAAAGAAATACAGCATGCCGCGCAGGTGTTCTGCCAGTGCCTTGTTAAATACCAGTCCGCGGGAGAGTTCCTGGGCGTAGTGAATGGCCTGAGATTCAGGCACGTATAACACCTGTTGTCCGTCCTGCCAGACGCGCAGACAGAAGTCGACATCTTCTGGTGCATAGAAAAACTTTTCGTCAAGCAATCCTATGCGGTCGAGCAATTCGCGACGGAAAAGCCAGAACGCGGAAATCGCGTAGTCCACTGTGGTGGTGGTTAATGTGTGAGCCGTTTTGTTTTCCTGCAGCTCCATTTTTTTTAAGAAAAAGTAACGGTAAATCTTGTGCAGCAATGTGGGGAACTGGTCGGTCGACTTCTGCAGCGCACCACTGCCATAGATTAGTTTCGGCGCAACCAGACCTGCGTTTTGGTTTTGCTGCATGGTGGTGATCAGCGTGCTGAATGTGTCCGCGTTGATTTCCATATCGCTGTCCATCACCGCAATGTACTCGCCTGAAGATTCTTTCAGCGCGAGGTTTCTCGGATACGTGGTGCCGGTGTTGGAATCGAGCAGTATGCTTTTTATATTGGTATGGCGCTGCTGGTAGGACCTGATCAGCTCGCGGGTCTGATCGGTCGAGCCGTTATCGACAATAAAAATTTCGTAATCGGCAGGTGGCAGATGTATCGAGTTGATAATTGACTGCAGACACTTGTCTATGTAGCTGTCCGAGTTCCATGTCAGCATAATGATTGAAAGTTGCACGGCTAACTCAGATTGTAATACATGCGTGTTGACGGCTCTTACCGAGACAAAAGTGCGTTACCATGAGTGCAATTGTCCTGCCGTAGTCCCTTTTCATGGAAACCACTCCAAAACTAACGCGCAAACTGTCGTTTTGCAGCGCTTTGGCCATGCTGATCATGCTCGTTGCTGTACCGCTTCAGGCTCAGGTCACTATGACCTGTGAATCTGCCGCAAGCGACCCTGACGGCGACGGGTTTGGTTGGGAAAACGGTCGCAGTTGCCGTGTGTCCGGTTTTGGTCAGTGTCGGCAGGCGAACAGCGATCCTGACGGTGACGGTTTTGGCTGGGAAAACAATGCCAGTTGCCGGATGCCGCAAAATTCCAGTGTAAGGCCGCAATGCACTAATCCAGCGTCCGACCCCGATGGTGACGGCTTTGGCTGGGAGTCCGGTCAAACCTGTGTCGTCGTTGTCGGTGGTATGCCGGCGTGTCAGCTTGCAAACTCGGATCCTGACGGCGATGGTTTTGGCTGGGAAAACGGCCGCAGCTGTGCGGTAACCGGCGCACCGCAACTCAACGAAGAGCCATACAATCTGCCGTATCCGGCGTGCAGCGCGTCCCGCTACGATCCTGCCGGCACAGGATATGGCTGGGAAAACAGTCAAACCTGCACTACCCGAAATTACGGTGACAGCAGCAAAATTACCGACATCGTCCTGGTGACCGGTCAATCCAATGCGCTGGGTGCCGAAACCGTGCTGCAGGAAACCGGTGCTTTCGATGAAACGCTGGACTCCCCGGTGCAACGCGTTTACGCCTATTCCAACACTGGCTGGACTATTGCCGGGTTGCGTCAGATATGGGATCTGAACTGGTATCCGCGATCAGACATCTCTGCTGATCCGGCCAACAATTTTGCCTTTCACTTTGCCAAACAGCTGGTGCGCACCGATAGCTCGAAAGTGGTTGGCATTATTCTGGTCACAGCACCGGGTGAGTCGATTTCGCACTGGGACAAAGGTCAGGCGTTTCAGCAGAAAATTGCGAATACAGTGACCGCAGCGCTGGCAGCGTTACCGCATAAAAGCGCGATCGATGCGGTACTGTGGCATCAGGGGGAGAGTGACTACTACGATACCGCCTGGTATGGCTCGAAACTGTCACAGCTGATCGGCGATTTCCGCTCAGAACCGTGGGTTCAGTCACAGTCGCTTTTTATCTGTGGCGAAACGCTGAACTCGCCGGTCAACGCGCGGCTGCGGGCTCTAAATAGCGATGGCGATTCGCGCACGGGGTGTGTTTCTTCGCAGGGCCTGGGCTCGGTGGGTGATGATCTTCATTTCTCTACCCGTTCGTTGCGTGTGCTGGGTGCACGATATGCCGACAAATACCGCGAACTTCGGCAGAATCGTTAGTTACGTGGTTGATTTACTTTAGAATGTCGACCTGCTGCTGTTCGAGGGTAAATGTGTATCTCCGTAAAAAATGCGCAAATACGACTGCCTTCGCAGATAATGTGATAAGTTTTTGACACACTCGGCCGCCCTGAGATTTGCCTAACAGGATTGCTGAAGTGCTTAAAAATATTAGAACAACAATTGCCAGATCAATTCTACTCACCGCGACTGCAGTGTTGCTCTCTGCCTGTGAGGGAGAGAGTGTCCCGTCTGTTGATCTGATCCCGGACGGGCGGGAAATAACCGCCACCCAAACGCCGGATACCTCGCAGGGCAGTGCGCCGCCAGTGGTTGTAACAGGCCCGGCATCGATCACT
The DNA here is from genome assembly GCA_964481315.1 of uncultured Granulosicoccaceae bacterium. GTDB lineage: Bacteria > Pseudomonadota > Gammaproteobacteria > Granulosicoccales > Granulosicoccaceae. The sequence continues at coordinate 7,030 of CAYZVB010000206.1, read as the reverse complement.
GATCTGGTGCTGATTACCGGACAGTCGAATGCGCTGGGATCACAAACCTCCTACGATCCGGTACTCGATCAACCGGTTGAAGGGTTCTACGCCTATACCGATCAGGGCTGGCAGCAGGCCAGTCTGCAGCAGGTGTGGGATCTGGGCTGGCACCCGCTCAAGGGCCTTGGCGACGACCCGCATAACAATTTCGGTTTTCACTTCGGCAAGCAAATGGTTGCCAACAGCTCGCGCGTTGTGGGCATTGTGCTGGTGACCGCACCGGGTGAGGGAATCAATCACTGGGATACCGATAACTACTTCTTTAACAAAATCCGTAACAAGGCACTGGCTGCATTGAACGAGTTGCCACAGAAGTCGACCTTCGATGGCATTCTGTGGCATCAGGGTGAAACCGACTGGGCAGTCCGAGGTTCGCTTGATCCGGAGCTGTCCGAGTGGGAGCTGGACGATAACTACTACAGCAACAAGTTGTGGCAACTGGTCGATAACTTCCGCAACGAAACCTGGTTTGATCACGGTAAACCATTTATCTGTGGCGAGACTGCACAGTCACCTATTAACGACCGTTTAATGGCGCTGAACCGCAATTCCGACCCGTGGACGGCCTGTGTTGAAGGCGAGGGGCTCGATACGTGGGACGAGGCTAAAGTGCACTTTACCGCGGCCGGCCTGAGAACGCTCGGTGCTAACTATGCTGAGCAGTACTTATCAATGACGGGTAACTGATTACCCGCAGTCCTGAGTGTACCGACTCACTGTTAGATGTTGTTTGTGAGTTAATTGACAGAGTGTTTAGCGATTGCTGCATAGGCAGCAATCCGGTCATGCTGTATAATTTGTCAACGTTGGCTTACCATCCTGCATGGATGGTTCGGGTTTAGCATGACAAGAGAAACACTCAGTAAAGCGCAAATTACCGGCAACTGGTTGCCTCGCTACACTGGAATGCCGCTTGAGAAGTTTGGCGAACATATACTGCTAACCAACTTCTCCGATTATGTCACCAAGTTTGCCGAGCAATTCGGCTGCGATGTTTACGGTGAAGGTAAACCCATGCAGGCTGCAACAAACAGCCAGGGCATTTCAATTATTAATTTCGGTATGGGGTCTGCCAATGCGGCAACGGTGATGGACCTGTTGTCTGCCATATCGCCAAAAGCCGTGCTGTTCCTTGGTAAGTGCGGCGGACTGAAAACCTCTACGGAAATCGGAAATTTTATTTTACCTATCGCTGCCATTCGTGGTGAAGGGACCAGTGACGATTACCTGCATCCAAAAGTACCGGCACTGCCGTCATTTAAGCTGCACAAGTTTGTCTCAGATAAAGTGGCAGACAGAGGCTTTGAATATCGAACAGGTGTTATCTATACCTGTAACCGTCGTGTCTGGGAGCATGATCAGGGCTTTCACGACAAGCTTCATCAAATGACCTGCATTGGCATTGATATGGAAACCGCAACGATCTTTATCGTCGGCCACGCCAATCAAATTGCACGCGGTGCGTTGTTACTGGTTTCCGATGTTCCTATCACACCGGACGGTGTCAAAATGGCTGATGTTGATCAGCAAACCACTAAAGAGTGGTCGCACATTCACCTGCAAATAGGTGTTGAAGCGATGGCAGAAATTGGCAGCAAAGGCGAACAGATAAAGCACTTTCGTTACTGACGGACAAGTGTTGTCCGCCATTTCCCTTGTTTGCCGGTTCCGTTGTTTGCCAGTTCCGTTGTCTGCCAGGCCGAAACCGGCTGCTTTATACTGTAAGCACGGTAGAGCCGGTGGTTTTGCGCCCTTCGAGGTCTTCGTGTGCCTGCCTTGCATTGGCCAGTGGGTAAGTCTGATCAATCGAGATTTTTACCGCGCCTGTTGTTATCACATCAATTAAATCTTTTGCGCTTGCCTGAAGGTCTTCAGGTTTAGCGGTATAGGTCATTAGCGTGGGTCTGGTAAAAAACAAAGACCCTTTAGCCGCCAGTGCAGCCGGGCTGACGCTTTCGACCGGTCCGGAAGCACTGCCAAAACTGACAAAAGTACCAAGTGGTGCCAGACAATCCAGTGATGCTTCGTAAGTGTCTTTGCCTACCGAGTCGTAGACCACCGGCACGCCTTTGCCGTCGGTAATTTCGGCAACACGATCAACCAGGTTTTCTTCACGGTACAAAATGGTGTGATGGCAGCCGTTGCTTTTTGCCAGTTCAGCCTTTTCCTGTGAGCCGACGGTACCAATGATGGTAGCGCCCAGATGATTAAGCCACTGACAGGCGATCGCACCGACACCGCCGGCTGCCGCGTGAAACAACACAGTGTCACCGGGTTTTACTGCATAGGTACTGCGGATTAAGTACTGCACCGTCATGCCCTGCAGCATCATGGCAGCGCCGGTTTCGAAAGAGATCTCGTCCGGAATCTTAACCAGGCGGTGGGCCGGAATAACACGCTCGTCGCAATAAGCACCAATTGGCACACCCGCGTAGGCAACGCGATCGCCCTTTTTGAAGCCGCTCACATCAGGTCCGGTTTCAGCGACCACGCCGGCCGCCTCGAGTCCGATTACAAACGGCTTATCGGCAATGGGGTAGAGTCCGGTGCGGTGGTACACGTCAATAAAATTCAACCCGACCGCATGCTGTTCAAGCCGGACTTCGCCGCTTGCAAGCTGACCCGGGTCGTAATTTTCGTATTGAAGTACTTCCGGACCACCGGGAGTGTGAACTCTTATCGCATTCGCCATGTCAAACCGTTCTCAAGTCAGGATTAGTCTTATGCCAAGAATACTATCATTGTTTGCCGGCGCTGCATTGCTTCCCGGAATGCTGTCGGCTGCTCCGATGGTGGAGCTTTTCACCTCGCAGGGTTGTTACAGTTGTCCGCCGGCCGATGAACATCTGGCCGAACTGATTGAAAAGAACCCGGAAGTTGTCGCGCTGGAGTTTCACGTCGACTACTGGGATGACCTGGTCTACGGTTCGGCGGGCGTGTGGAAAGACCCGTTCTCAGATGCGGCTTATACCAAGAGACAACGTGCTTACAATCAACTTGATCTCAAAGGTAAGCGTGGCGTTTATACCCCGCAAATGATCGTCAATGGCGCAACGGCGCAAGTAGGTACACGGCGCAGCGCGGTAAAAAAAGCGCTCAACTACGAACAGCCATCGTTAAAAATGACAACCCGCACCGAAGGCACGCAGGTTGAAGTGAATATTAGTGGTGAATACGATGCCAAAGCGCTGGTATGGCTGGCGGTATTCGACAAGTATCAAAGCACTGAGGTTACAACAGGTGAAAATCACGGTAAACGCATGATCAATCATCACGTGGTGCGTGAACTCACCCCGATAGCTGACTGGCGCAACGGCGGTGGTGCAACCACAGTCGATGTTCCATCTCTGCAGGACGACAATGTCGGTTGTGCGATCTTTGTTCAGGAAACCAAAATAGGTAAGGTGCTTGGTGCGGAGTATTGTTAACCGCGCATTGCTTTAAAAAAGGTTTAAAGCGCTACAGCCTGTGATTGCTGCAGGCTGTTTTTATAAGCCTGGCTTGCAGCTTATAAGTCAGGGAAGCTGGCACAATACCAGTACTTAAAAATATACAGGCCCCTATGTCAGGGTGTCGAGATGATCTCTCAGTGCCATCCATTTGATGGTCATCGATACGCCGGCAGAGTGAAACTTATGCATTAGAAAAGAAGCGGGGCTGGTTTTTGGAATCGCGCAGTTGCCGTTGTTAATAACACTTTCGGCAAGCGATATACCCATCATTGTACCCATGCCAACACCGCGGCCGTTATACCCCATGCCTGCCGTTAAGCCCGGTGCAATTTCGTACATGAACGGCAGGGAACTTTTAGTCATGGCAACGCGGCCACCCCAGTGATAGTCCCACTGAACCGAAGAGAGCTGCGGGAACACATCGATCGCACGTTGCTTCACTGCGTTAAAATCATCGATACAAAACTGATCACGCATCGGACCGTGATCACCGACGCACAAGCGCCCGTCGCGATCATAGCGGAAGTACAGAATAAGGCGTCGCTTGTCGACGAATGTAACCTGATTCGGCAGAACTTCGTTTTGGCGTTGTTCGTCAAGTGGCTCGGTGGCAACCAGCAGGCTTCGCACCGGTACCACTTTGCGCTGCATACCTTTCACCAGATTATCGGTATAACCGTTAGTACAAAGCAGTACCTGTTTACTGGTAACTTGTCCTTGTTCAGTAGCGAGTACCCATTGATTACCACCGGGGTTATCAATACCGGTAACCCGTGAATGAGTGAAAATTCTGGCACCCTTTTGCATTGCGGTGCGCGCCAGTTCCCGGGTATACGACAACGGATGCAGCGAGCCGGCACTTTCGCAGAACAATCCGCCAATGTAATTCTGCGCCCCGGTTCTTTTCGCGAGGTGTTGGGCGTCGAGCAATTCCAGATGACAGCCATGCCGGCTGTATTCATCGGCGGTACTAATCTGCTGCAGTAAGTACTGTCTGCTCACGGCGCCCTGTACCCAGCCGTTTTGTACCGGGTCGCAGTCCAGGCCAAACTGCTTTATGCGTCTGAAAACCGTTTCGGGAGTGTTAATGATCAGATCAATCAGACGCTCGCCCTGTGGCTTGCCAAACTTTTTGAGCAGTGCGTCGGGCCCGTGATTCAGTCCCAGGTTGACCTGACCGCCACTGCGTCCTGATGCGCCAAAACCCAGACCGCCTGCCTCAATGACGACAACGTCGAGCCCCTGGTGTGCAAGTTCGAGCGCTGCATTTAAACCGGTGAATCCACCGCCGATCACCGCAACGTCGCAGCTGACAGATTCCGACAACGTACTGGTGTCCGGAGCAGCCACGGCTGTAGCCATCCACAGGGCATCACGGGATCCGTCTATCGGGTAGCTGGGGTTAGTCGACATACAAGTATCGGTTAGTGAGTTTTGCGGTTGGATTGTACTCAGTCCCGCTGACTGCAGTGCGAGCACCCTGTCATTAAACGGAAAAATATCCGAACTGATTTGTATTATTGCGCCATAAAAAATCGCCAGTCCTGTAATTCAGGCTGATGGGAAACATTGACTGTTTTTGATGCAATGTCAACTTTTGCTCGATGGTTAAGCACTGATCGGTGTGTCTTTGCCTGCAGGTATTCAGTGAAATGACAGGCGGTATCTGCAACCTTGTAAGCTTCCTGACGCCATCGGTCGTGCGGTTGTCGCGCAGATCGGTGGCTCTTTTGCCTGCAGGCGACAGTCACCGCTGTCCGCGTGTCGGATTGGGCGGATTTGTGTCGCGGATTTGAAGCTGGTGCTTTGAAAACTCGATGCGAGACGCGATAATGGGGTACTTTGCCAACAGGCCAAGTCAGCGGAGAGTTCATCTTACGCTGCAAAAATTACCGGAGCCTATCAAGATATGAAAAAAGTATTTAAGACACTTTCTGCAACAGCAATTGCTGCCGGCCTTGCACTTCCTGCGCATGCGGCTGACGAAGTAAACGTAGCGTTCTTCCTGGAGTGGGCAACTCCAAACATGATCTCAAAAGCCGAAGGCGCTTATGACGATGCCATGGGTGTAAAAGTCAACTGGACCAATTTCGATGCCGGTACTCAGATGACTGAAGCAATGCTTGCCGGAGATATTGATATTTCCTACAGCCAGGGTCTGGCGCCGTTCATTACTGCGGTTAATGCAAATGCGCCGATCAAAACTATCGCCGTTGCGGTTACCTATCCTTCAAACCCGTGCATTGTTGCAAGCGGTGCAGGTATCACTGCAGACAACGCTTCAGAACTTGAAGGCAAGTCAGTTGCCGTACCACTGGCCACCATGGCTGATTACAGCTTCCGCATGCAGATGCGAACCCTGGGTGTGGATATCGAAGATATGACTGTTGTTGACCAGGTGCCTGCTGACGCAGTGGTCTCTCTGGCAGACGGCAGTGTCGATATGGCCTGCATCTTCGGTGGTGACAGCATCAAGAAAGCTATGGAAAATGGTTCACAGCTGATGTCAAATGAAGCCATGGCTGAAGCTGGCATTGTTGCTTTCGACGTTGTTTCTGTGACTGAAAAATTCGCACAGGAAAACCCGGAGCTGGTTCAGGGTTTCATGGATGTAACTGATGAAATCAACAAGGCGTTTGCTAAAGATCAGTCTAAGATCGGTCTGATCGAAAAAGAATCTGGCATGGATAAAGAAACTACCATGAACCAGATGGCTGACATGGTATTCCCGACTAAAGAGCAGCAAATGAGTGAGTTCTTTAACGACGGTGGTCTGGCTGCAACTGCGTTCGACATTGTTGGTGGCGCATTCGCAACTGACGACAACCCTGCTCGCGAAGACTACAGCGCAGTTATCGATACTTCATTCCTGAAGTAAGATAACAGCAGCGTGGTAACACGCTTAGCGTAAAATAAAAAAGGCGGGCTTTATAAGCCCGCCTTTTTTTCGCTTGCAACTTAATGTAAGCGGATATTCTCCACATGTGCCGTCGCAGGCCTTGTACCTTGAACCAGACGGTTCAGGTGGGAGTCACTACTGCCGAATCAGGCTTTCCGCCGTAGCGGATATGCACAACAACGACAAGTAGCTATCTCCCGGGGTTTCGAATTAGGCTCAAGGGAATAACGGGCCTGCTAACGAACACCGCAGAGAACATCCTAACTGGAACCTTCTGCTGTCGCAGAAGCTGTTTTTGGCGCTTTACAGTCTGGCGCCGGTGCCGGAGTTTGCAGAAGCCTCAGTGAGTTCTTCTGTATCGTTTTTATCCAGCACGCGATCAATTCGCGAGTTCATGTCTATGATACTGTGAGACACGGTGGTAAGTATATCGGTTGTTTGTTCCGCATCCTGCAGTTCATTGGCCAGATTAAGCGCAGTTAATACCGCTGCTTTCTCTGTGCTAATACTACTGCTTTTAGCCTGCCTCATGCGATTGTCAACGTCGCCGGCTGCCTGAATCAGGCGTTGTTTTTCATCCGGCCCGCATTGAATCTGATACTCCTTGTTCATAATATAAACTTTAACGGAGACTTTA
>CAYZVB010000205.1:0-10103 GCA_964481315.1 uncultured Granulosicoccaceae bacterium | reverse complement strand
TTTCCGTACCCATCAGAATGTTTGCCAAACAATCAGTGTCTTTGATCGGGTAGACTCCGTAAACGGCAGCGTTATCCTTGGCGTCGTTCAAGATTTCACTGTACATGACTGTGCCGCTACTGCGCTCCTCACGAGCCACATAGGCAATATAACCGTAGTTGGATGATTTTGGATAAACATCGTAGACACGACCATCCGAGGTGGTAAACGGCGTGGGGTGCGGGCTGTTACTAGACGGCAAACGCTCACCAAATTTCAACCACACCATAACTTCCATCACCTGATTATCTGTATCACTTCCGGTGCGCCTGATATCACAGGTTTCATGGTAGAAAGACTCGATAGCAATATTAAATTCAGAGTCAGTACTACCACCGCTCGATGAACCGGATCGGCGACCTTCGTACCAATAGTCATACTCGATTGTCCAGGTTGGCATATTGTAGTGCTCAGCAGGAAGACCGGTTTCAGCAAAGGTGCCAGATCGCTCTGCAGCAGACTTGGTGCCGTAAATGATTTCAGGATAGGACTTAGTAGAGAATATCTGATTGTTGAGTGCGTCATTCTCCGCGCCCCAGTCCCAATCGATAATCGCCTGTACATCACCACCTGCCGGGTTCAATTCAATAGTCTGATACCAGTCGTCATAGGTGGACAGACTAGCGTTCCATGGATTATTAATCAGGTAAAAGTCCCCGTATCGCAGACCCGGCCAGCTCGCTACGCGATCACTATTGACCTCCTGTGGACCTTCATTGGCGTAAGGGTTCGCGCCATTATCTTTGATTGGTGTCGCCATTGTGGTGTAGGTACCGGCAGCGGGTCGCGTGCGATCCTCGGTCAACAATGTGTTGGTGTTGGTATTATTATTGTCGCGATTCGGATCGACAGTGCCAGTGCTCGAACTGTCATCACCACCGCCGCCTCCGCATGCAACAAGCATCGGCAGCAGTGCCACCGCTATCGATAATTTGTAATTCATTATTTTCTCTCAGACCAATATTTCGCGCATTGAGCCGCTCCGGCCATACGCAATTCGCATGTCGGGCACGGTTTCGTCTTGTCTGAGGTTTTTTCGGCAGCGTTATGTCAAACTGAAACTTGCTGACAGAAGTTGCGAATTGCTTGTCACTGTCTGCGCAAGCGGCTGTTTTGGCTGTACATTTACGTTATCGAAGCACCTTATCCCATGCCTGATCAATTAGCACCACTGCGGCCGTCCGTAGGTTTACTGTTAGCCACAGTTGCGGTGGTGGGCTCCAACTCGCTGTCACTTGGACCGATTGCACCTGACGTTGCAGCGGGGCTAAGCAGTCCAGTGAACGCTGTGTTAACTGCCTCTGCAGCATACGGGTTCGGCACAGCGTTTAGTGCATTTTTTCTGGCCAGATATATTGATCGCACGGGTGTACGTACCACTCTCGTCCGCGCAGCTGCACTGCTTACATTATCGATGCTGGCAAGTGCCATGGCAGGCACGGCCATGTGGCTGTCAGTGGCGCAGTTCATGGCCGGCATTGGTGCCGGTGTGGCGCTACCGTGTTGCTATGCAGGTGCCGCGGCCATTGCGCCACCAAATCAACAAAACCACGTACTTGGTATTGTGCTGGCGGGCTGGACGGTTAGCATGGTGGCCGGCGTTGGACTGGCCGCTCTCATTGCCGAACACACCGACTGGCGCGCCGTATACTGCGTGCTGGCGTTAATATCCGGTGTAACCTGTTTTGGCATCACCCGAAGCCCGCTGCCTGACATTAAAAGAAAACAACCGGCAGACCATCCGATGTCAGCAATGCGGGTACCGGGTGTTCCTTCACTGTTGTTTCTGGTGGTGTGCTACATGGTCGCATTTTACGGCGTTTACAATTTTCTTGGCGACTATGTGGTTAGCGCTTTACAAAAATCCGTGGGCGCAAATGCATGGCTTACTGTCGCTTACGGGCTCGGGTTCGGCTTTGCCGCATCTTTCGCCTCTGTGCTCGACCGGCTTACTGCCTCTCGTATGTCTGCAGTCAGAATCAGACCTCAACACCTTCCACTAATTGGACTGGCAGCACTGACTGTTGTGTACGTGACTATCGGGCTGGCAGCAGCAAGCTACCTTTGGCTAATTCCGGTTTCCGCACTATGGGGTCTGGCAAATCACCTTGCCTTAAATCTACTGCTGGCAGCACTTAACGATGCAGATGAAAATCGCCGGGGTAGTGTTATGGGGCTGTACAGCTGCGTCACTTACTTAAGTTTGAGTGCCGGCACCCTGCTATACGGATTGCTCTACACCGGTAGCAATTTACTGCAGTTGTGTTTGTTATCAGCCGCAGTGTGCATTAGTGCGGCGACTGCAGGCTTTGTACTGGTGCAGAGACAGGCACCAGGCTCGCAACAGACGCCGGTGTAGCAGTTCTATTCGCTACGTTAGCTTGCCTGCAAGTCAAAAGCCGCAGACATCAGCTTACGGGTATATTCCTGTGCTGGCTGCGTCACGATTTGTTCGGCCTCACCATGCTCGACAACTTTACCCGCTTTCATCACCACAATTTCATCACTCATTGCCCGCACTACTTTTAAGTCGTGACTGATAAAAAGATAGGCAAGCTGGTGGCGAACCTGCAAGTCCCTGAGTAATTCAACAATCTGTGCCTGCACCAGCCTGTCGAGCGCTGACGTCGGCTCATCAAGTACAATAAGCTCAGGCTTTAACACCAGCGCTCTGGCAATCGCAATTCGCTGTCGCTGCCCACCGGAAAATTCGTGCGGGAAGCGATGCAGAATACTGTCGTCAAGTCCGACTTCCTGCAATGCCGTTACTACGGCGTTAAGCCGTTCCTGTTCTGTAATTGACGGCTGATGAACTTTTAATCCTTCTTCAATTATTTGCAAAATAGACATACGCGGGCTCAGACTTCCAAAAGGATCCTGAAACACAATTTGCATTCGCGAACGTAAATCACGCATTTGTGCTGTGTTGTAACTGCTGATCAGATGTTCATGAAAACGAATCTCGCCTTTACTCTTGATCAGCCGCAGCAAAGCCAGTCCAAGTGTCGTTTTACCGGAACCGGACTCACCAACCACCCCGACGGTACGACCGGCGCGAACAGTGACATCAATCCCGTCGCAGGCTTTAACGTAACTTTTTACCTGACCGAAAAAACCTTTCTTTAACGGATACCACACCCTGACATCACGACCGGTAATGACTTCACCGGTTTGCTGGTCACTGCGATCTGTTTTCGGCGTTGGTTCGGCCTGCAGCAATTCTCTGGTATAACGATGTTGCGGTGCTGCAAAAACCTGTTCAGTCGGCGCGTGTTCAACCACCTCTCCAAGTTCCATTACATAAACTCGATCTGCCATCTTGCGCACCACACCCAGATCGTGAGTGATCAGCAACAGTGACATACCCAATCGCTCTTTAAGCTCGTTGAGCAGCTCGAGAATTTGCGCCTGTATGGTCACGTCAAGCGCGGTAGTCGGTTCATCTGCAATGAGTAACTCCGGCTCATTGGCCAGTGCCATGGCAATCATCACTCGCTGTCGCTGTCCACCGGACAGTTCATGCGGGTACGAAGCAAGACGCTGCTCAGCATCGCGTATACCAACCAGATCGAGCAATTCGAGTATTCGCTCTCTGGCCGCCGCACCGCTTAATCCTTTATGCAGTCGCAGTGATTCTGCTATTTGCTTTTCTATCGTGTGCAGTGGATTGAGTGATGTCATCGGCTCCTGAAAAATCATACTGATTTCATTACCACGCACAGCGCGCAGCACCGACGGACCGGCATCAAGCAGCTGCTCACCGTTATAGAGAATGCTGCCTGTGGGGTGATGAGCAAACGGGTAAGGCAGTAACTGAATAACAGACAGTGCTGTTACCGACTTGCCCGAACCGCTACCGCCAACCAGCGCAACTGTTTCTCCTTTATCCACCGTAAGAGAAAGATTTTTAACCGCTTTAACTTCACCTGCTCCGTGGCCGAACGACACACTGAGATCACTGATGTTTAGCAGCACCTGCGAGTTGGACTCAGACATGGATCACGCTGCCGACTGCTGATTAAAAGTTTTACGCGGGTCGAGTGCATCGCGCACCGCCTCCCCGACAAACACCAGCAGACTCAACATGATTGCCAGTACAAAAAAGGCGGTCAGGCCAAGCCACGGTGCATGCAGATTATCTCTGCCCTGCTTGAGCAATTCACCTAGCGACGGTGATCCGGGTGGCAAACCCAGCCCGAGAAAGTCGAGCCCGGTGAGGGTGGTTACCGAACCGCTGAGTATAAACGGCATAAACGTAACAGTTGCAACCATGGCGTTAGGCAGGGTGTGCCGAACCATAATCGTCATATCATTCACGCCCAGCGCTTTGGCCGCACGGATATATTCAAAGTTTCTGGCACGAAGAAATTCAGCGCGCACTACACCAACCAGTGCGGTCCAGCTGAACAGCGTCATTAGAAAAAGTAATGTGAAGAAGCTCGGCTTAATTACACTTGCCATTATAATCAGCAGGTATAACACCGGTAAGCCCTGCCATATTTCGATAAGTCGCTGCGCCAGCAAGTCGAGCAAGCCGCCGAAGTAACCCTGCACCGCCCCCGATGCCACACCAATGATGGTGCTAAGCAGGGTAAGCAATAAACCGAAAACCACCGATATACGAAAACCGTAGATGACCCGTGCCAGTACATCCCTGCCCTGATCATCGGTCCCCAGTAGGTGATGACGCGAAGGTGGCGTGGGTGGAGACCCCTCAACGTTGAAGTCGATAGTGTCGTAGGAGAACCGGATCAACGGCCAGACAATTGAGCCTTTCTCGGCTATGAGATCCTGTATATACGGATCGGTGTAATCTGCTTCTGCATCAAATTCACCGTCGAATACTGTCTCGGGGTAGACCTTGAAGATTGGAAAGTACATACCGCCGTCGTAGTTCACCAGCAACGGTTTATCGTTGGCAATAAACTCGGCAAACAACGACAGAAAAAACAAAATAGAAAACAACCACAACGACCAGTAGCCACGCCGGTTGCGCTTCAGCGTTTGCAGCCTGCGCTGATTAAGCTCGCTTAACGCCATTAGAAGTCCCGGCTCTCAAAATCAATACGCGGGTCAATCACGTGGTACATGACATCACCCACCAGCTGCAGAATCAGCCCAAGCAGCGTGAAGAAATACAACGTCGCAAACATCACCGGATAATCGCGATTAATCGTCGCCTCCCACCCAAGCCGCCCGAGACCGTCGAGCGAGAAGATCACTTCAATCAAAATTGAACCGGTAAAAAGCACACTGATAAACGCACTTGGGAAGCCGGCAATAACAATCAGCATGGCATTGCGAAACACATGACCGTAAAGCACCTGGTTTTCATTCAGGCCTTTGGCTCTGGCGGTTTGCACATACTGCATGTTGATCTGATCAAGAAACGAGTTTTTTGTGAGCATGGTTAAACTTGCGAAACCGCTGATCACCATGGCCACTACCGGCAACGTAATGTGCCAGACATAGTCGATAATCTTTTCAAAGAACCCCATGTCTGCCCAGTCGGGTGAAGTCAGCCCGCGCAATGGAAACCAGTCGAGATAACGACCACCGGCAAACACAACAATTAACAGAATCGCAAACAAAAACCCCGGAATGGCATAGCCAACAACTATAGCGCCGCTGCTCCAGACATCGAAGCGCGAACCATCGGACACGGCCTTTTTTATGCCGAGCGGAATGGAGATCAGATATACCAGCAGGGTTGTCCAGATACCCAGTGAAATGGATACCGGCATTTTATCGAGTACCAGATCAACTACAGTTTCGCCGCGAAAGAAACTCTCTCCGAAGTCAAAGCGCGCGTAGTCCAGTAGCATGGTAAAAAAGCGTTCATGCAGTGGTTTGTCGAACCCGAACTGTTTTTCAATGTCAGCGATGATATCCGGGTGCAGCCCCTGTGCACCCCGGTATTTGCTTTCACCCGAACCGCCAGCGGCGTCCTGCCCGGACGACTGGAAGTCGCCTTCCTGTCCGGCAAAGGCTGCCGTTGAATCAACAGCAGTGCCACGCATTTCGGCAATCAACTGCTCGACCGGACCACCCGGTGCAAACTGAATGACCACGAAATTGATGATCATAATGCCCACCAGTGTGGGCACGATCAGCAGCAGCCGCCGCAGGATATAGGCGAACATGGGACTAGCCTATGTGACTAGCGTGCGAGGTCGAGTTTTGCGTCCAGGGTTTCGTCTACCCACCAGGCATTTGGAAAACCGGTACCGTACTTTGGTTTGGTTTCCGGCTGACCGAATCGGTTCCAGTAGGCAAGGCGGAAAATCGAGTTGTAAAACTGAGGAATCACGTAGTCATTCCACAACAGCACCCGGTCCATTGCACGGCTGGTCACCTGCAGCTCTTCTAACGTTGGTGCGTTAATGATCTTTTCGATCAGTTCATCGACAACTTCGTTTTTAATGCCACCCATGTTGGCTGAGCCTTGTTCATCCGCTGCAGCACTTCCATAGTAAGAGCGCAGTTCCGGCCCCGGTGGCGGGAAAAAGTTAAGCTTTACGGTGATCATATCGAAGTCGAATTCATCAACCCGCACCTGGTATTGCGCGCTGTCGACAACACGGAACTCTGCTTCAATACCAACTTTCTTCATGTTTTGTACAAATATCGCACTAACACGCTGTTGATCAGGTTGCACCAGCAAAAGCTCAATAGACATCTGCTTACCGTCTTTCATGAGCTTGCCGTTTTCAAACGACCAGCCTGCTTCTGTAAACAGCTTGATGGCTTCACGAATTTCTTTTCTGTTGCGGCCACTTCCGTCAGTTACCGGCTGACTGTACTCTTCGGTAAATACCTCTGGTGGCAGTTTGTCTCTGTACGGTTCCAGTATCGCGATTTCTTCTGCAGTAGGTTTGCCGCTTGCGCCGTACTCGGAGTTAACAAAGTAACTGTTCATGCGGTCGTACTGGTTGTAGAGAATGGTACGCTTGGTAGTTTCAAAGTCATACAGATAACTGAACGCCTTGCGCACGCGCTGATCATCAAACGGCGGACGGCGCATGTTAAAGAAAAACGCCTGTATACCCTGCGGCTGATTGTCCGGCGGTGTGGCCAGTACAATTTCGCCGTTGTCGACCTGATCAATCTTGTAGGCGGTGGCCCAGCGCTTGGAACTGTTTTCGGAACGGAAATCGACTTCACCGGCTTTAAACGCTTCTACCATGACTTCGAAATCACTGTAGTAGTCATAGCGAATGGTATCGATGTTACTGGTGCCAATGTTAACGTCGAGGTCTTTACCCCAGTAATCCTCTACCCTTTGGTAGGTGATCGAGTTACCGGCATCGACTTTTGAAATGTAGTACGGGCCGCTGGCAGGTGCCGGAGTCAGATAAGTGTCACTGATATCGCGTTCACCGTTTTGCCAGTAGTGCACCGGCAGCGGACTAATACCGGCCACTTTTAAAAGCGGCTTCATGTTGTCTTTGGTGTTAAAAGTAAATTTCACCTGCTGATCGGACAACGCTTCAACTGTTTCTACTTCATCGTAAAACGACTTCAGAAACGGCCTGCCATGCTCACGGATGGTATTAAACGAAAATACAAAATCCGCTGCGGTAATCGGTTCACCGTCGTTGTATTTTGCTTCCGGCCGAATATTAAAGGTGATCCAGCTTTTGTCTTCGGGGTATTCCGCCGTTTCCGCAATCAGACCGTAGGCAGACGACAACTCATCAGCAGAACCTGCCATTAAACTATCACTCACCAGCCCCAGGCTGCGCGGGTATTCGCCTTTCAGAATGTAGGTGTTCAGGCTGTCAAAACTGCCAAATGCACTCAGTACGATGCTTCCTCCCTTAGGCGCATCGGGGTTGACGTACGGCCAGTGCTCAATGCCGTCTTTGTACAGCGGTTCACCGAACTCCGCCATGGACCAGGTTTTGGTGGTTTCGGCAGACACGGCGGTGTGCAGTCCAAACAACAAAGAAGACCCGACAACCACATATTTGAGTGATTTGTATAAGCGCATAGGATTCAACCCTTTCTTTTTATTCCAGTTTAGCAGTCAATGACCTCTTAGGGTGCATATTAAGATCACTGGCCGAAAACCACCACAGCCAGCGACTAAAGCAATTAATTCTCCGCTTTTGACTGCCAGCACGGCATTGGGTCATTTTTTGACGGCGTTGCGTGGTAAACACCACGGGCAATTGCGCGGGCCAGGCACACCGATGCCGCGTGACCCAGCTCTGTCTGACCGGCGACAGGTGCCTGCAGCGCTTTGCCTCCGGTACTGACGGCGAACACCGTATCGCCGTCGAGCGGTGTATGAGACGGCACTATTGCCCGCGCGATGCCATCGTGCGCGGCGATGGCCATGCGCTTGAGCTGCGAGACTGAAAGAGCGGCATCTGTTGCGACAATCGCAATGGTGGTATTGGCGCGTGGGTTATTGTTGGTTTGCGCGTCGATATCTGCAAGCCGCGGGTCGGCCAGTTGCAGCGTGGGTTTAGCATTACCCCAGTCGCGACCGCCGTATTCATCGTCAATTTCAAACGGTGCCGCCCAGAAATTTTTGCTGCCGGGCAAACAAACTCCGCCACGCGGATTCACCGCCACCAGCGCACCGACAGTGACGCCGTTACTGCAGCACAGAGAAGCTGAGCCCAGCCCGCCTTTAAAGTCGTAACAGTTGGCCCCGGTGCCGGCACCGGCGCTACCCAGATCAAATTCGACAGCGCTGTTGCCCAATGCATCAACACCGAGCTGTCGATACGGGTTTTCGTCCCATGACTTGTTACCACCGTTGAGCAGATCGAAAAGGATCGCCGAGCTGACAATTGGCACGCGTACCGGACCAACTTCGTAACCTCGGCCCTGCGCTGCCATGGCATCCATAACACCGGCAGCGGCGTCCAGCCCGAACGCCGACCCGCCGGACAATACAATGGCATCGATTTGTTCGACCAGTTTGTCAGCAGCGAGCAAATCGGTTTCACGCGTACCCGGAGCACCTCCCCTGACGTCTACAGCTGCGGTAAACGGTTTGTCAGCGGTGAGCACCGTAGTGCCGCTTTTAATGCCATCGGAATGACTATTGCCCACCCGAAGCCCCTGCACGTCAGTAATTAGGTTGTGCTTACCGGCAACTAACATCGCGTTAGACTCCGTGGTGTGCGGCGACAGTTTTTAATACAGAAAAACCGTAGAGCGCTTCAAAACCCTTTTCGCGACCGTGCCCTGACTTTCCAATGCCCCCGAACGGCAGTTCCACACCGCCACCGGCGCCGTAGTTATTAATGAATATCTGACCGGCCTTTATCGCCCTGGCAAGACGCATCTGCCTGGCACCGTCGCGCGTCCAGACCGAGGCGACGAGCCCAAAGTCGGTACCGTTGGCAAGTGCCACCGCGTGCGCTTCATCGTCGAACGGCACAACCACCTGAACAGGGCCGAAAATTTCCTGCTGTGCCAGTATGTGCTCCGGCGGCACATCGGTGAACAGCGCCGGTGCAACATAAAAGCCGTTAGCCGGGGCACTGTTAACGATTTCACCGCGCACCGCACCGGTCAAGTTACCGGTCTGCGATAAAAACTGTTCGACCCTGGCTTTCTGCGCAGCAGAGATTAACGGACCGACGGCCAGATCATCAATCGCGGGGCCCACACGCAGCTGACGGTACTTTTCGGACATTCGTTCAACCAATTCATTGTAAATGCCGCGCTGCACCAGCAAACGTGATGACGCTGAACAGGTTTGCCCGGCATTTTGAATACCTGCATTTAATAAAAACGGCAATGCGCTGTCGAGATCGGCGTCGTCGAATACCAGCTGCGGCGACTTGCCACCAAGCTCAAGTGTTACCGGCACAATATTTTTTGCGGCACTGGCCTGTATCGCCGTACCAACATCGACAGAGCCGGTAAAAGATATGTGGTTAACTCCCGGGTGACCGGCAAGTGCAGCGCCTGCTTCTTCTCCACGCCCCGGCACCACATTCAGCACGCCGGCCGGCAACCCCGCCCGATGCGCCAGTTCGGCAAAGTACAGCGCCGTCAGGCAGGCGTCTTCGGCCGGCTTCAGTACACAGGCATTGCCC
>CAYZVB010000204.1:0-10178 GCA_964481315.1 uncultured Granulosicoccaceae bacterium | reverse complement strand
AAATTCAACCGGACAACGGCGCGGTAGTCGCTTTTTATGACTTTACTGCACTGGTAAAACAGCACTCTAACGGTAACGACGAGCGTGTGTTGAACGGTATTGCCTACGACACAGAAAAGGACGCTTTTTGGATTACCGGCAAGCTGTGGCCGAAAAGATACCTTGTGCAACTGAAGTAAGCGGAATTGCAACAGGAACTATAAGCATTGACAAGCCCTCACGAACACAACCGCCTGCTGTTGCAACCGCTCTTTTGTGCCCAGTACAACTGGCATGCCGACACTATAAAACAATGTCTTCACGGGTTATGCACCACCGATACCGTTTTCAAACTGGCACACCCGTTTGGAGAGATGTCCGGCGCACAGGAGTTTTACCATAATACGCTGGCAGTATTGAAAGCCGCATGGCCCGACGTTGAACGCCGCGACTGGCTGATCATGAGCGGTGAAGACGAGCACGGATTACATTGGGTAGGCTGCGGCGGTCACTTTGTCGGTACTTTTCAATCGCCTTTTCTCGATATCCCGCCTACCGGCCATTACACCCATATGCGTTTTCACGAGTTCTATCGGATCGACGACGGGAAAGTAGTTGAGTATCAGGTGCTCTGGGATATCCCCGAAGTGATGATGCAGGCTAACGCGTGGCCAATGGCACCGTCCCTGGGACGTGAGTTCTGCGTACCGGGTCCAGCTTACGGTGATGGCTTGGCAAGAACACCGCGTGACAACAGTATCAGTGAAAACAGTCGGCAATTAATTATCGATATGTTAAACCACATGACAAAGCATCCGTCGCAGGGCGGCCCCGAAGTCATGGAATTGCCAAGGTTCTGGGACAGCAGAATGAACTGGTACGGACCGGCCGGCATTGGCACGGGCAGGGGAATTAACGGCTTTCGTCACTGGCACCAAATACCATTTCTCAACGCCATGCCTGATCGTGGACAGCATTCTGATGAAATCATCTTTCACTTTTTTGCCGACAATCAATACTGTGCGGTTACCGGCTGGCCCAATATGGTTCAAACTGTCAGCGACGATGGCTGGATGGGTATTGCCCCGAGCGGTAAAACCATTAATCTGCGAAGCCTCGACTTCTGGCGTATTGACAACGGTCGGATTCGTGAGAATTGGGTGCTTGTGGATATTCTCGATGTGTATCGACAGCTAAATGTCGATGTATTCGCACGGTTAAGAGAATTTAATAAGGCCCGTCCTAAAGGCAATATTAGCTACCAGTGACGAGCTGCAAGCCGGGCTGATATTGTAGTAACCCCGGCAGACTTCACAGTTTGACGGAACATCTTCGCCGCCTTCAGACAAACCGGCTGCCAATCGTCAGTAGCGTTAACTTTGCCATGCATCTGCGAAGTGCTGTATGACAAAATTGGTACATGAAACACATCTCACGGATTTTGACCGGTCATCACTGGCTCAGGCGGCGACAAGCCTGGCGTCTTCGGCTGTGCTGGTTTAAACAGCGACCACAAACCGGTGCACTAAAGCGCGTTCAGCATATTGTGATGTGCATTGTCGGCACACTGTTGATGTTGCCCTGTGCCTTTGGCGCTTCATTCAGCGTTGACGGGTTTGCGGTTGAAAAGATTGCCTCGGGTCTGTCATTGCCAACCAGCATTGCATTTCATCCCGACGGCAGGATTTTCGTTGCCCAAAAGAACGGCGTAGTCCGTGTTGTTGAGAATAACAACTTGCTAGACGCATCGTTTGTTGCACTTGACGACGTCAATACCTGGGGAGATCGAGGGCTCATCGGTATTGCTATCGATCCCGACGTCCAAACCAATGGTTATGTTTATCTTGCTTATACCTACGAAAACGACGCATCAAACCGGGGTGGAGCGAAAACCGCCCGTGTGGTTCGATTCACGGCAAATGGCAGTGCAGCCATCGAAGGTTCTGCACAAGTAATACTGGGCAGTACAGGGGGTTCACCAGCTTCACCTTCCTGTACCGACTTTCCAATCGATGCAGACTGCATTGCTTCTGATTCCATTACCCATACCGTCGGTGCCCTGAGGTTCGGTCCGGACGGCAAACTGTATGTCGCTATCGGTGACGGCGCCGGTTTCGACGGAGTTGATCAAAAGGCATTCCGCGCTCAGGATCTTGAAACCCTCAGCGGTAAAATACTTCGAATTGAAACGGACGGGCGTGCAGTGACCGACAATCCGTTCTACACGGGTAATGCAAATGACAACAGGTCAAAAGTGTGGGCCAACGGATTTAGAAATCCGTATCGATTTAACTTTCACCCCGATGGCGGTCGACTGCTGGGAGGCGATGTGGGATGGTCGAATCGTGAAGAGATTAATCATGTTGTCCCCGGTGGCAATTACGGATGGCCGTGTCGTGAAGGCACACTGCCGACAACCGGTTACGCAGGACTACCAGCCTGTGATATCGATTATGACCTGACGGAACCGGTATATGACTACGCGCATGTTAACAACAGCGGTGCTGTGACCGGCGGTGCTGTTGCAACCAGCTCGACGTATCCATCGTGGTTTCGCGGTCGCTATGTTTTTGCCGATTTTGCGTTCGGCACCCTGCGATACCTGACACTCGATGCGCAGTCGCAGGTACTTAATGTTGCTGATCTGGCCAGTGACATTGCCGGACCGGTAGAGATCGTTACCGGTCCCGACGGATTAGTCTATTACCTTTCAATTTCACGCGGTGAATTACTGCGACTGGTATTTACTGGTGATTCAGGCAGTCAGCCTCCGCTTGCAGCAGCGGACTACACCACCAGCAATACCAACCCGCTGACGGTATCGTTCACCTCGGCAGGTTCCGCAGAACCGAACGGCAGCTCACTGCAATACCTCTGGGACTTCGGTGACGGCAACTTTTCGTCGGATCCTAACCCGCAACATACTTATGCACTTAGCGGTACCTATGCGGTAACACTGACAGTGACTTCACTATCAGGTCTCACAGAATCAACCATACTTAATGTGCTTGCAGAACCTTCAAATATTGCCGACAGTCAACCGTTTATAGTGTCGCTCACCAGTGACTCAAATCCGAAGTATGTTGGTTCAGCAATCGCGTTTAGCGCAGAGATGGGTAACACCTCGGCAGGTGCTGCATTCGCCGTGCGTTTTGAGGTGCTAAACAGCAATAACGATATTGTCGATGACATTAGAATACAGCCTGTTGAAATTCCGTTCGGACAAACAACGCAGAGGGCTTTTTCGTGGTTTCCGGAGAGCCCGGGCTTCTACACCTTACGTGTCAGTTTTTTGCGTGCAGATAGCAATCGCCTCATTCAACCGGTTAACAACGACGCGCTCACATTCGAAGTGGTGCCCCGATCGTCTGCAGAAAATACCGGCTCCGGTGTTTTCAGTTCCGGTTACCTGATTGCTGTTTTACTGTTGGTGTGCGGCTGCACGCGATCAGGATCTATGCGTCAACGCCGGCGGTAATCGACAGAAAGTCAGCCAAACCTGTCGATATTTACTGCGTAGCATTGTTTGGCCTTCGGCGGTAAATTGTGATTGCTACTTTTTACGGTGATTCAATTAAAGTCTGACAACAACACGTCGCAGCCGGACGATGTTTTGCAGGGAACGATGGTCGTTTCGCTCGAGCAGGCCGTGGCCGCTCCGTATTGCGGTTTGTTACTGGCTAACGCCGGTGCCAGAGTGATCAAGGTTGAACGGCCCGAGGGAGACTTCGCACGCGGTTATGATACCGGTGCCCGTGGGCAAAGCGCGATCTTTGCGTGGCTCAATCGCGGTAAACAATCGGTCTGCCTTGATCTGAAAACACCTCAGGCTATGCAAACGCTGCGCAATATGCTTTCAACAGCTGATGTCTTGTTGTCTAACCTTGCCCCGGGCGCACTGCAGCGCCTGGGGCTGCATGCCGATGATTTGCGCCGGACTAACCCCGGTCTGATTACCTGCTCCATATCGGGTTACGGTGAAACAGGCGATGCTGCAACCAAAAAAGCCTACGATTTTCTGGTTCAAGCCGAAAGCGCATTGTGCTCAGTGACCGGTACGGAAGACAATCCTGCCAGAGTGGGAATTTCTATTGCCGATATTTCCACCGGCCTCACGGCATACTCCGCGATTCTGCAGAGTATTATCAACCGCACAAAAACAGGTTCCGGTGTCGACCTGCAGATTTCCATGTTCGATGTGCTGGCCGACTGGATGAACATGCCGCTACTGGCGCACAGATATATGGGTGGAGCCCCCGGGCGCATGGGTTTAAAGCACTCATTTGTTGCACCGTACGGGGCGTTTACCTGCGGCGACGGCGGTGTGGTGTTGTTATCTGTGCAAAGCAACCGTGAATTCGAATCGTTTTGTGGGCAGGTTTTACTGCAACCTGAGCTAAGTAACGACGCACGCTTCGCGGACAACAGCAATCGCTATATCAATCGTGTTGCGCTCGATTCAATCATCAATGACGTATTCTCGTGCTGCCCGCTGGCAAAGATTCTCAAGCGGCTCGACAACGCAAGCATCGCCAGTGCCCGCCTGAACTCTGTGGCCGAGCTGTCTGATCATCCGTTTCTCAATCAAACAAGTGCCCGCATCGGAACTGCCGACATATCAATGGCGGCACTACCGCTGCAAAACCATACACAGTCGCTGCAGCATGTGCCCGCGCTCGATGAACACGGTGACGACATTCGACGCGAATTCGCCGGCGACGTATGATCAACACCAATTCTTTAGCGGTCAGGCGCTCGTATGAACTCCACAGGCATCAGTGATCAGCCGGCAACCATCAGTGATCAGATTGTGCAGTTCGCAGTCAATACGCAGAGTGCCGATCTGCCGGACAGCGCATTGCAGGTGTTGCAATTGTCCCTGGTGGACTGGGTGACAGTAGCGATTGCCGGCGCAAATGAGCCGGTCGCAAAGATAACCCGCGCACTGGTTGAACGTGAGGGTGGGGCGCAGGCGTCGTACGCGCTGGGTGTATCACAGCAGGTGCCGGTGCGTGCCGCAGCACTGGTCAACGGCGCGTGCGGCCATGCACTAGACTATGACGACACGCACTTTGCATCACTGGGTCATCCATCTGCCGCTGTGTTTCCTGCGGCACTGGCAATCGCTGACAGCACGGGCGCCAGTGCAGAACAAGTCAAACACGCCGCATTAATTGGGATGGAAATTGCCGTTCGCATTGGTGTCTGGCTGGGTCGTGATCACTACCGCAGCGGGTTTCATATCACTGGAACGGCCGGCACCTTTGGTGCCGCAATGGTCGCATCGCGGCTGCTGAGTCTGAGTATTGAACAAACCCGTCACGCACTTGGCATTGCGGCATCCAGAGCCAGCGGTATCAAAGCGCAGTTTGGCAGTATGGGTAAACCAATGCATGCAGGCTTTGCTGCATCTAACGGGGTGGAGTCGGCACTGCTTGCGCAACTTGGCTTCACCGCCGGTACAAATGCACTGGAGTCTTCACAGGGCTTTGCACAAACCCACCACGGTGAATGCAATAATGAAGCGTTTGAAGAGATGGGCTCAGAGTTTCTGTTTGAAAACGTCAGTCATAAATTCCATGCCTGTTGTCACGGAACTCACGCCGCCATGGAAGCGTTGGTATCGATCCGTGATCAACAGCAGTTGCAGCCGGAAACGGTAAAATCAATAACAATCACGGTTCACCCCCAGTATCTCGACATTTGCAATATTGTGTCACCGTCGACCGGCCTGCAGGCGAAGTTCAGTTATCAGATGGTCGCAGCACTGGTACTGCACAGGTACGACACAGCACGCATGGATACCTTTACAGATGCACTTTGTACCGACAGCGATCTTCGCAACATACATGATTGCGTTCGGGTAGAAACCGATGCAAATGTGCCGGAAACCAGCGCAGTGGTGAATGTGACTTTGTCAGACGGCAGCAGCTATAACGCAACACACGACTTACTGGCACCAGTTGAATTGCCGGAGCGCCAAAGCCGGGTACGAGGTAAATGCGCAAGCATACTGGGTTCCGAAAACGAAGATGACTTATGGAGTCGGGTGGCGCAGGGCAACACCACAGCGACGCAATGGATCAAAGAATATCTGCACACGTCAGGTGCCGATGCAGATGCGGTTGTCCGATAACGGTATGGACCCCCAATCGTCTCACCGCTGTACACTCACGTGACCGGCCGCAGTTTTTCCGGCCGGCCGCCAACCGGATCTGATCGACAGCGCACGGTTTCGCATTGCGGTGCTCACGCTATGTCACATCACCGGCACACTGCAAAGTGTTTCAGTGTGGGCAATGGCACCGCTGCTGCGTGAAGATCTGCATTTAAGCGCCGGGCAGTTCGGATGGTTTGTCTCGGCCTACTACGGTGCGCAAATAGTCTGTGCGTTTCCAGCCGGCGCACTGGCTGATCGCATTGGTGTCGGGCGCAGCCTGATTGTGGCAATGCTGATTTTAGCCAGCGGTGCAGTCGCACTGAGCATGGTTAGATCAATGCCGTTCGCGCTAACGGCAATGGCTCTGATGGGTGTTGGTTATTCCATTGTTAACCCCGCCAGCGCTCGAGGTGTACTGAACTGGATACCCAACAACTACCGTGCGACCGCCATGGGCTTTAAGCAAACCGGTGTACCGCTTGGCGGAGTGTTCGCAGCGTTAAGCGGAGTGTTGGCGACTGTGTTCGGCTGGCGAATCATGATGCTGTTTGCGGCGGTAAGCGCTGTTGCTACCATTGGATTGTTATTGCCGCTACTTCGAATTCCGCGCAAGTCAGTCGGTCGCGGACCCCTGCTGCCATGGCAGGATCTGAAGCGGGTTATTGGTGATGCCAACATTCGCGTTTTCGGCAAAGCCAATACGTTGCTGCAAATCGGTCAGGGAAATTTCTTTGCCTTTCTAACACTATTCCTGCGAGATGCAGGACAGACCAGTCAGTCTTTTGCCAGTCTGTGTCTGGGGGTGGCGCAGCTTGCCAGCACCGTCGGTCGAATCGGCTGGGGAGTCCTGTGCGACCGCATGTTCCAACATAGGCGTACGACACTTGTCACCATGATCACCGCAGTAGCGGCGATCAGTCTGCTTGCCATGGTGCTAATCACCCCGACCAATGTGCATGTGCTGGCTATACTGCTTTCCGCAATACTGGGTGTCACCATTGCCTCTTTTGCCGGTATGACGCTCACCATTGCAAGTGAAGTATCGCCGCCCGAACGTGCTGCTACCACAGTCGGTTTTAATCTAATGATGGTTAGTTTTGGTGGCGTGATCGGCCCGCCGATCTTCGGCTATGCGATGGACCATCTGGGTGGTTATAACGCTGGCTGGATAGTAACCGGGGTTTCAGTGTTTGGTGCAGTTTATCTGCTGCGCTATGTATTCGTCGAAGGGCGGGGAAGAGCGAATAACACTTAACACTGCAGGCCGGTATGGTACCGGCCTGACATAACTCGCGATTTAGAAGTGAGACGTAATCAGTTTACCCGGCAGCCATAGTGCAAGCATCGGGAACAGCAACACAATGATCAGCACAACCGTGTCTGAGATGCAGAATGGAAAAGAACCGCGAATCACCTGGGTAACAGGTAGTTTGGTCACACCACTGACGGCAAACAAGTTGAGACCTACCGGCGGGATTACACTGCCAATCTCAATACACAGCGCTGTGAGTATGCCGAGATGCACCGGATCGACACCAAGTGCCAGCGCTACCGGAAAGTAGATTGGCACGGTCAACACCAGAATTGCCACCCCAGTCAGCCACATAGACAGCAGCAGCAATGTACCCATTAACGCAAATAGAAAGGCGTGTTTAGATAAACCCAATCCGCTGACCCATGCCGCGATTTCCTGCGGCCAGCCCATGTTGGCGAGAAAGAACTGGAATATACCCACACAACCCAATAGAAAGAACACGATACCTGTGAGGTTCATTGTACGGCGGGTGACAGGAATAAGTTCTTTGATAAACGGCTTGCCTTTAAATATTACACCGTAAAACAGCGCGTAACACGCTGCCGCAGCTCCTGCCTCTGTCGGTGTAAAAAGACCACCATACAGACCGCCAAGTACCAGTACCGGCAGCAGCAGTGCAGGGAGGGCTTCAAAAAATGCTGTTCTGACTTTGGCCCAGCTAAAAGTGCCCGCCGGAAGCTTAACGATAAACACTGACACAGAAACGATAATGATGGCATCACTGATGGCCAGCATAATTCCCGGTACCACGCCTGCAAAAAAGAGATCTACAATTGAAATTTCAGTGATCACACCAAAAAGAATCAGTGTAATACTTGGCGGGATTAACAGGGCGATCCCGCCGGCGGATGCGATAACCCCTGCCGCCATCCATTTGGGATAGCCGCGCTTAACCATCTCGGGATAGGCAATAACACTCATTGCTGCAGCCATTGCAGTGGACGAGCCGGAAATCGCACCAAACATCACCGCAGAGAGCAGTGTGGCGTAGGCAAACCCACCAGGCACCCAGCCGACCAGAGCGTCAGCGAAATTAAACAGGCCACGTACCAGACCGGTCTTTTCCATCAAAAAGCCGGCATAGATAAAAAATGGAATAGCGATCAGTGTGTATTTACTGATGAATATAAAAAACGCTTCGTATAGCGTGCTAAAGGACAGAAAGTCGTCGAACATCACTAACACGGCAGATGCACCGGCGAGTGAAATCGCTATTGGTACACCGATAAGCAGCAACACCAGCAGAATTATCGGTAGTGCAATCATTTGAAAATCCCCGGCTGCGCTGATTGTTGAAGTTGCTTTAGCACTACAGTCGTCTTATACATCAGTGGTGACTTCCATTTCAGCATCCAGATAGTCTTTGCGCACGAACCCGATGATATCTTCTATGAGTTGCAGTAGCGCAACAAAAGACATCAGTAGAAAGCCGAACATTAAAACAAGATAAAACGGCCAGAGGGGAATAAGCAGACTGTAGGTAGTGAGATCACGATCAATCGCGTAACTGAGAGTTGGCCACCCGGTAATACCAATTGCTGCACAAAACAACACAATAATTGCAGATACAACAACTCTCAAAGCACCAACCACCTTCAGGTAACCGCGGGAATGCAATAGCTGCACAATGGCATTCATTACCAGATGACTGCGTCTGATTTGCGTAACCCCGAAGTACAGGGCAACGGCGGCCACCATGCCCACAATTAGCGCGTCCTGCCCCCACTCAAACACCACACCGAAAATGTAACGTCTGATAATTTCGAGCAAAGCGAAAAGCGTAAGCCCCAGTAGCATGGCAGCGGATATCCACCCGATCACCAGGTCTATCCAGTATTTCGCGCGTCGCGAAAAAGCTAAAAACGCATCCATTGACTGTTTCCGCCGGGTTGAGTCTGAGTGTGGTGGTGGTTTTTTATTATGAAGTGCGCGCTGACAACACGGCACTATTTTTTAGGAAGGAAGCCCCGCCAGCAGAGTGGCGGGGCAAACTATCACATTACTTGCGCGCTTTTGCTTTGTAGAGCTCAGCACCTTCGACGTAACGATCGAAGTATTCCTGATAGATACTGCAGTCAGTTGCTTCAAGCGGATGCGAGCCAGTCGGGTTGGCTTTGACCAACTCTTCTGCTTCTGCAGTGAACTGATCAACCAGTTCGGCACCGCGCTCGTCAACTTTTGTTTTGATCCACTCGTTAGTAGCACCGCCTTCAGCTGCTTTCATTGCTGCAGCTTCTTCGTCAGTCATGACGTAGATGCCAGGGGCAGACTTGTCCTTGGTTTCAAACTTGGAGAGCATACGCTTGTCGTTGCAATAGTTGATACCACGCTGGAACGGAATGAAATCATTGACAATGATGTCTGTCATTGCGGCCTGTTGCTCTTCGTCAAGCTTGTTCCACCACTTGTTTGAAGCGCCAAACCAGTAGTAGTCACCAACAATGCCGTTCAGACCGGCAACGGTGAAGTACGGAGCCTGTTCCTTTACGGCGTTGAATCCGCCCAGTGAAGTCAGAAGGCCGTCAATCACACCGGTTTGCAGTGCCGGAGGCACATCACCGAAAGCCATTGACTGCGGGTTTGCACCGAGCGCACCGAGCAATGCATTTTCTGCAGGGCCCATCGAACGCATTTTTTTACCGGCAAAGTCAGCTGGCGCAATCACGCGGCTTTCAACTGCTCCTGCACCCATGTACATGCTCAGGTGACCGGCGCCAAACAGAG
>CAYZVB010000203.1:0-10181 GCA_964481315.1 uncultured Granulosicoccaceae bacterium | reverse complement strand
AATGCCGTCGCGCGGCGAGACTTCAATGATTTCAACGCTGTTGGCCATGGTTCGGGTCCGGTGTTGTTAAATACTTGCGGGTACGCTAAAGAGATTCAGGTTGTGTTGCAATGCTTGTAATTTGATATTTACGCATGGCTAGTAAGATCGTGGCATGCCGAGTACGTGTTCTGCGATGTAGCTTAAGATCAGGTTAGTTGAGATTGGCGCGACCTGATACAAACGGGCTTCGCGAAACTTGCGTTCTATGTCGTACTCTTCGGCAAAGCCAAAACCGCCGTAGGTTTGTACACAGGCCTCAGCGGCCGCCCATGATGCATCGGCTGCCAGTAGTTTGGCCAGATTGGCTTCCTCGCCCGGGTTTTCGCCGCCTTCATACAGGCGCAGTGCCTCACGCAGCGTGAGTTCTGCAGCACGCATCTGGCTGTACGCTTTTGCTACCGGAAACTGTATGCCCTGGTTTTGTCCGATAGGGCGTCCGAATACACTGCGTTCGGATGCGTATTCGGAAGACTTTCTAATGAACCATTTGGCATCACCAATACACTCGGCTGCAATGAGTATCCGCTCTGCGTTCATACCTGAAAGAATATAGCGAAAGCCTTTGCCTTCTTCACCGACAAGCGCCGATGCAGGAACTTCCATGTCATCAAAAAAGAGCTCTGTGGTCGAATGGTTCATCATGGTGCGAATAGGGCGGATGGTTAGCGACTTGTTTAGTACCGTGCGCATATCCACCAGAAACACAGACAAGCCATCGGTTTTTTTACTAACCTGATCTTTCGGGGTAGTGCGCGCCAGCAGCAGCAAAAGATCAGAATGTTCTGCTCTGGATGTCCAGATTTTCTGACCGTTGACAATGTACTTGTCACCCTCTTTGCGCGCTGTGGTACGCAATGATGTGGTATCGGTGCCGGAGGTCGGTTCGGTGACGCCAAATGCCTGAAGTCGCAGGCTGCCGTCTGCAATGCCGGGCAGGTAAGCGGCTTTTTGATCATCGCTGCCATGCCTGAGTACGGTGCCCATGGTGTACATCTGTGCATGGCAGGCGGCGGCATTGCAGCCGGCACGGTGGATTTCTTCGAGAATAGCAGCACCGGCTGAAAGCGGCAGGCTCAGGCCGCCATACGATTCCGGTATTAACGCACCAAGGTAGCCTGCGTCGGTCAGCGCGGCCACAAATTCCGCCGGATAGCTTTGTTCTCTGTCGCAGCGTCGCCAGTATTCACCCGGGAAATCTCCACAGAGTCTGGCGACGGCGTCGCGTATGTCGGTGTGGTCCAGTGCGTAATTCATTTGTTGTTCGGGCTTTTGAGCGTGCTTTTGAAGAGTGTATCAGAGCATCAATTTGTGCAGTTACCGGCAAACAAAAAAGATCTGGGGTTGAATGTTTTTATGTCATGACATATAGTGAAATTGTATTCAACAACCGGTGAAATTATTGTGGCAGTCTGGTGGAGTTCAGTATTAGTGTTGTCGGCGTTAGTTGTGGGTCTGCCGGCAATGGCGCAACAAAGTGAATTGCCGGTGTGCGCGACTTCCGCATCCGATCCTGATGGTGACGGGTTTGGCTGGGAGGTGCCTGCACTGGCAACCTCGGATCCTGCCGCTGCAGATTTTCAAAGCTGTGTGGTCGCCGCATCATCAGCCTCGAAGCCTGTGCTGGTGAATCGTGTTACTCAGGCTGAAGTGGTGCTTGAACGTGCCTACTGGAATGCCAACAACGATTTCGCTAATCGCACACTGCGCTGCGAGCCCTACGAGTACGATGTCGCGACCGCTGTGTACCAGAAAGTAGACCCGCAGCTTGCTGACAACCGGTTATGGTTTTTAAAAGACACGCTCTACCAACATCACGCGCTGAGCAGTAACTTTCCGCGTATGAATACCGTGTACCAGTTACCTGTCGACGCATTGCCGGACGAAAACGCCGCTGTATCGCTTAGCGTAAACGACAACCGCTGGCAGAATGGTCTCGACGGTATATTGCCACTGTGGACGGTGAACAACGGGATTTATTATGGTGCCATGCCGTTGCGTCGCAGCCCGTATGTGGAGGTTATTGATCGCAATGGCGGCAGTGCTAACGCAGTCAGGGTTTGGAACAATGGCACGTCCGCTGACAGTTACCATGATTGCTACGATGTTGATGGCAGCGCGTTGATGCCAACGGGCTCTGTGAATGCGGCGAGTGAGGGGTTGTTGTCACCCGATGATCAGTTGCTGGTGTCTCTGTCGGCATCTGAAGGTTCAGATCAGGAAACCATTGATCTTGAAACCGGTTCAGCTGTGTTGTTTAGTAATCCGCTTTGGAGTTACAACACGCAAGTTGCCGGTCGAAGCTTTCGGTGCCATCGTAATGAATGGGAGTGGCGTACCCCGTCGGTTTATGAGCCGGTAGATCTTGATGATTCTATAGCGGGCTGGACTTACGTGTTTCATCCTTCAGCCTCCGACACGCAGGTATTGGTGAGTTATAAAAGCCACACCAGCCGTGAGGCGCAGTGGCAAACCCGGAGCGTTAATATTCAGGGGCAGCAGTTAACCGGCTGGTCTGAAACCCCGCAATACTCAAGCTGGCAGCAAACGGATGCAGGCTTTCGTCTCTGGAGTGCCGGAGATAACCAGTCATTCAACGACTGCCAGCCGTCGCGTCTGACATCGTTGGTGGTCACCGGAATTGATACCGGTTTTACCTCCGTCAGTGAAACGCTGGTGCCAGTTGATGTGTCCGGTAGTGAATCGGATGACGGTGAAACTGATGGCAGCGGAGAAGGCAGCGGCAATGAAACGGAAGGTGGTGGGGAAAGCAGCAGTGGTGGAGGTGGTACTTTGCACCTGCTCGCACTTTGCATGGTGGCACTGATCCGTCGTTTGTTGCGTGATGCACGCTGTTAATAGAGTATGCCAACTTATTGATGAGCCTTTCTATAACGGGTGTTAAACGTAATGGCGGTAGATTGCACATACTAATTCGTGTAGCCGTGGTGGTGCTGGCAATTAGTGGCACTGGAACGGCTGCCGCGCAAAGTGTCTGCTATGGCACTACTGCCAACGGGGCATTGTCGGGTGGTGTCAGGCTGCCATCAAAAGGTAATAACTTTGTTGTATACAGCAGAGCTGCACGTCTTGCCGGAAGAACTTATGTTCACTCTGAAGTAAAAGAAATCATGTTGTTGGCCTACCAGTCGCTTGAAACGTCACTACCCGGTAAAGTGTTTAAGTATGCAGAAACTGGCAGAAAGCGTGGTGGCGTATTCAAACCGCACAAGACTCATCAGAACGGCCTTTCGGTAGACTTCATGACTCCGGTGGTTAATCAAAACGGACAGTCTGTGCATCTGCCAACACATGCACTTAACCGACTGGGCTATGACATTGAGTTTGACTCGAACAATGAGTTCAAAGGGTTGCAGATCGACTATACGGCGATGGCGGCGCACATTGTTGCTCTGCATCAGCAGGCGGTTGCCCGCGGACATGATCTGTGGCGTGTGATATTTGCACCGGAACTGCAGGCACCGTTGTATGACACGAAATACGGCGACTACCTGCGCCGACATATACAGTTTTCAACCAAACGCTCGTGGGTACGCCACGATGAACATTATCATGTGGACTTCGCGGTGCAGTGCAAAAAGCGCTGACTGACTTAGCCGGTTTACAGTTAAGGTTGCGGATTGCCGTGGTGGTTAAGAAATGCTGCTATTTCAGTCAGTGACTCATCGGCTTCCGGGTACTCGTTATAGTACTCGAACACGTGCCACAACCCGTCCCAGACACGGCATTCGACGGTAACGTTTTCGCGTATCAATTGCCGGTGCAGTCGTAAGCACATAGACAACAGCATATCTCTGGTGCCAGTGGTAATAATGGTAGGCGGAAAGCCTTCGAGTGATCCGAATAATGGTGATAACGACGGGTCTGTCAGGTCTCTCTGTGGTGCATAAACACTGGCTATTTCTTCCATTCGTGACGGAGGAAGTGTCGGGTCTGCATGGGTGGTTGGGTCGAGCAGGTGCGAATCGGTTCGGAGATCAACTGCCGGTGACAGCAGTGCTATCGCATCCGGCATTCTGAGTTTTTCTGCTGCCGCCTGCTGTGCCACAACTACAGCCAGATTGCCACCGGCCGACTCACCTACGAGGCAAAGTGGAGCAGGGCTGGTGCACAGTTGCTGCCATACCGCCATGCAATCGTCCGCCGCGGCGGGAGCGCAGTGTTCCGGTGCCAGCCGGTACTGTGGTGCGATTACCTCAACGTTACAATAGTCTGCCAGTGCTCCGATAATCGGCAGGTCGCTGTATGGGCATCCGACAATAAAGCCACCGCCAAATAAATACAGAAGTTTGCCGCCTGAGCCGTCGCTGTTTCTTGAGGTGATGTGTTGACACTCGACGCCGTTAATCACCGTATTGTGATATTCGAGCCTGTGTTGTCGAATGGCACGCTCTGCATTTGGTGTTTGTTCGGCCACGGCAGTTGCACGCGCCTGTTGAATTAACAAAAAGTCTGTCGGGCTTTCATCTCGAATACAATTGTCGAGAAATATTTGAGCTTGTCTCGACAGGCTTTGGTTAGTCATGTGTTTCATGCCGGCACGTTTCAGCCGCAGCGCAGTAGGCTTTTTGCAACAGCGGTTTCATTAACGCTTGATTCGGCGGACGCTTAACGGGTTTCAGTTACGCATTATAAGTAGAGCTTGAAACATCTCCACCTTCACCGGTCCAGTCTGTGTGAAACCATTGCCCTGAGGGCTTATCAACCCGCTCATAGGTGTGTGCACCAAAGTAGTCTCTTTGTGCCTGTAACAGGTTGGCAGGCAGGCGACCGGTGCGGTAGCCGTCGAAAAAAGCCAGCGCGGAACTCATGGCCGGCACCGGTATACCTGCCACCACGGCCTGTGCGATTACTTTGCGCCAACTGTGCTGCGCCTGCATAACTGCATTGGCAAAGTAGTCATCAATTAACAGGTTGGCGAGTGCCGGGTCTTTGCTAAACGCATTTTTAATATCGTCGAGAAACACTGAGCGGATAATACAGCCGCCGCTCCACATCTGTGCCACAGCGCCGTAGTCGATGTTCCACTGGTATTCTTCGGCGGCGGCGCGCATGAGCATGTAGCCCTGCGCATAGGAAACCATTTTTGACGCCAGCAGTGCTTCACCAAGTGCACTGATCCAGGTGTCGGTCTCGCTGTTGTCTATGGCTTCTGTAGTTGGGCCGCTGAGTATTTTTTCGGCACTGAGTCTTTCGTCTTTCAGTGCTGAGAGGTTGCGTGCATCGACGGCTTCACTGATGAGTGTTAACGGTATGCCGAGTTCAAGGGCATTGATTGCCGTCCACTTACCGGTGCCTTTCTGACCGGCACGATCAAGAATCTTGTCGAGTACAAATTCGTTATCCTGCTGAAAGCCGAGAATGTCACCGGTGATTTCAATAAGATAACTGTTTAACGCACCTTCGTTCCATTGTCTGAAGGCCTGCTGCATTTGCAGGTTGTCGAGTCCGAGAACCTGTTGCATGAAATGGTAGGCTTCGCAGATCAGCTGCATGTCGCCGTATTCGATGCCGTTGTGCACCATTTTGACGAAGTGGCCTGCGCCGTTGTCACCAACCCAGTCACAGCACGGTGTGCCATCGTCGGTTTTGGCAGCAATCGACTGAAACAGTTCTTTTACCAGTGGCCACGCTTTCGGGTTGCCACCGGGCATGATTGACGGGCCGTTTCTCGCACCTTCTTCACCACCACTGACACCGGTACCAATAAACAAGATTTCTTTTTCGCGCAGGTACTGTGCACGGCGTTGTGTGTTTTCAAAGTTGGCGTTACCGCCGTCGATAATCAGGTCGCCTGTATCAAGCAGTGGCAGCAGTTGTTCAATGGTTTGATCGACAGCGTCACCGGCACGCACCATGAGCATAATTTTGCGCGGGCTTTGCAGTTTGCCAACCAGTTCCTCGAGTGTTTCAGCGCCGACAATTCGGGTGCCTGCGGCCGGCCCGTTGATGAAGTCGTGCATTTTTGCAGCGGTGCGGTTGTAGGCGACTACGCTGAACCCGTGATCGTTCATGTTGAGGATAAGGTTTTGTCCCATTACTGCAAGGCCGATAACGGCAATGTCAGCTGCGCTGTCGGAGGTGTTAGTCATGGTTGAGTGGTCCCGGTTGGCAGATTGCAGTGTACAACACCATAGTGTCGGCCTGTCGAACGCAGGCTGCTAAGCTTGCAGTTGCGGCTTGTCAGTAAGGAAAGCGATTGGGTACAGAGATTTCTTTCATTTTCGATTCTATCCAGGCCTGTGTTTCTTCCAGTAGTTCTGATGCCTGCCTGCCGGTGCTTTCGATTACCGGTCCGATCGATACAGTGATAGTGCCTGGCCATTTGATGTAGCCCATTCGCGGCCAGAACTCACCGGAGTTAACAGCCACCGGCAGTATGTTGGTGCCGGTTTTTTCGGCAACTACCGCGCCGCCGATTCGATAGTTTGGTTCTGCGCCCACTGCAACGCGAGTGCCTTCGGGAAATATAATGACACTGTAGCCGTCGGACATTCTTTCGAGTGACTGAGTGACAATCTGATTGATGGCGCTGGAGCCGGACTTACGGTCAATTAAGATAAATCGAAGTGCCACCAGTGCCCAGCCGAATATTGGTATCAGGGCCAGTGATCGTTTTGCGACATAGACGGTGGGTGGCAGTATGGTTGGCAGGAAGTAGGTTTCCCAGGTCGACTGATGCTTTGACAGCACCACGCACGGGGTTTGTGGAATATGCTCTTTGCCCTCTACCTGCCACTTAAGGCCGCAGATTAGGCGCAGTCCGAACAGGTTAATTCTTAGCCACATGTGCGCAAAGTACAGGCTCAGGCGGCGAGAGAAAATCGCAGTAATCAACACCGGCAGCGCCATCATCAGTGTGTTTAATATCGACCAGATCCAATAAACAGTGCTTCTCAGCACCAACAGCGGTTTGTTGTAGGTTATGTTGCCAGTGTTCAAGCGGCCGCCCTGAAGTGGTTTCCGGTGAGTAAAGTAATTTTACCTACTCTGCTGTTTTTGTCGGCCTTTTTTTGTTGATGTCTCTGGTGCGTTGTTTTTTTCCGGTGCTGCGCTTTTTCTTACCGCGAAACTTGTTATTACCGAGTGATATTTTACCGTCCTTACCGGCATGGCTCTTTTTCGGCGCATCGTCTGAGACACCGCGGTGTTTGTGATCGGTGGTATCGGACGCTTTGTGGTCGCGCTGTTTTGGCTTGTGCGGTTTTGCTGCTTTGGCAGATCGTGGCTTATCGTGTTTACGCGGCTTGCGCGGTTCGTCTTCGGTGTGCGAATCGGGTTTTTTGTCGACCCGGCTGATCTGCAGTTTTTGACCGCAAACCCACACCTTGCGCAAGTCTTTGTAGATTGCTTTGGGCATACCTTCAGGCAGGTCGACAAAGCTGTGTGTGTCTTTCAGTTGTATTCGACCGATGTACTGACTGTCGATACCGGCTTCATTGGCAATTGCACCGACAATGTTGCTTACCTGAGCGCCGTGTTCCGAGCCAACTTCGACACGGTACCGCTCCATGGGCGGCATATCTTTGTCTTGTTTGTGCTGTCGTTTAGGCGGACGTGTATCGTCGTCATTGCGATGCGTTGTTCGGCTGTCTGTGTCTGAATGCTTTTCGGGTGCACGCTTTTTATCTGCAGAGTGAGGTTTGCGCGGGCTTTCATCGAAGTTGCTTTGCGCATGAGCAGGTGCTTTGGTCTGCGATACCGCAGCCTTACCGGCAGCGGTGTTGCTGTCTTTGCGTTTTTCGTGTGTGGTGCGCTCTTGCTTTCGCTGTGGTTTGTCGTCTTGACGGCGTTCGCGAGTCGGGATTAGCAGCGGTGTTGAACCCTGCAACTGACTGGCAAGTGCTGCCGCAACAGTTTCTGCACTGGCACCTTGTTCGTCGGTATATTCGCGAATCAGTGACTGAAAAAACTCGAGGTTCTGCTGCGCGATCGCATCACTGATACGCTGTTTGAATTTGGCAACACGGTGTTGATTGATCGCTTCGTTAGAAGGTATATCGAACAGTTCGATTCGTTTGCCGGTTGCTCTTTCAATAGTTTGCAGCATGCGTTTTTCACGCGGCGTGACAAACATAATAGCTTCACCGCTGCGACCGGCGCGTCCGGTACGTCCAATGCGGTGTACATAGGCTTCGGTGTCGTACGGAATATCGTAGTTAAGCACATGACTGATGCGTTCGACGTCGAGTCCGCGCGCTGCAACATCTGTGGCAACGATGATATCGAGTTTGCCTTTCTTTAACTGGTCAACAGTGCGTTCACGCGTTTTCTGCTGAATGTCGCCATTTAACGGGGCGCAGGCATAGCCGCGTGCTTCAAGTTTGTCTGACAGTTCTGTAGTGGCAAAGCGCGTGCGAACAAAAATCAGCATCGCATCGAATTGTTCTATTTCGAGAATGCGGGTTAGTGCATCGAGTTTGTTGCGGGGTGTGACGGTCCAGTAGCGTTGTCGAATAGTTTCTGCAGTACTGGTTTTTACTTTGATGGTGATCTGTTGCGGGTCTTTTAGATACTGCGTGGCAATGCGTCTGATCTGCGGTGGCATGGTGGCAGAGAACAGCGCTGTTTGACGTGAGTCTGGGGTTTGTTCAAGAATCCACTGCACGTCATCAATAAAACCCATACGCAGCATTTCATCTGCTTCGTCGAGTACAAGTGTTTTGAGTTCGTCCAGCTGCAGGTTGCCACGGCGGATATGGTCCATGACCCGGCCGGGTGTGCCAACCACCACATGAACGCCGCGTTGCAGTGCACGAATTTGTGTGCGGTAGTCTTGCCCGCCGTAAACCGGTAATACATGAAAGCCGTCCAGAAACGCGGCATACTTGCGAAAGGCTTCGGCCACCTGAATGGCGAGCTCACGGGTGGGCGCCAGTACCAGCACCTGCGGTTTTTTCTGACTGGTGTCTATTCGTGCAAGAGCCGGCAATGCAAACGCGGCGGTTTTGCCGGTACCGGTTTGCGCCTGACCCACCAGATCAGAACCTTCCAGCAGCAGTGGAATGGTCTGCGCCTGAATAGGCGAGGGGGTTTCATAGCCAACTGCATCCAGTGCCTTCAGAATAGGCCGGGCGAGCGCAAGCTGATCGAATGCACTTATTTCTGTGTTCAAGAGTGTCACCACGGCTAGCGCCGAAGTTAGGAAGAAGGAAGGGAGCGTGCAACCTACCCGAATCTCGCCGGTACCGCAACTGCGCACCTGCGGTTTGCGCTAACGGTCGACGGAGTTCGGGTAACTTTGCTGTATGTTACATGTGCTGTTGCGATAATTGAGATCTGAATCATATGTCCCGGAGTGTGCAATTAACAACGTAATCGCGCTACTGATGCTTTGCATATTTTCGGCGCCGCTGGCGGCCGGAGTGGTGAGTGTCAACGTGGCAGAACTGACCGGCGCGCTCGACAACGCCAGCCGCGAACCCGATGCCGTTACCCGTCTGGTGCTTGAGGAAATTCAGGCACAAATAAGCAGTGAGCCGGTGCAGCTGACTGACGGTGAACTGGTGTTCACCGATACCCAGACCAACCGGGTGGTTGAGGACGGCTGTACTAACACTACTGTGCAGCAGGTCACTACTAATATCACGCTCAGCGAAAGTACAGCGTTGTCGCTGGTGTTTGAGTCTTTGTTTGATCCGCTGAGCATCTCGCTTGATCTGTCGGTTGATGTCAATGCAGCGGGGCGGGCAAAACAGAACTTTGGTGTGCGGCTTGGTCGGTGTGTTGAGCTTGCCAGCGATACCTTCGATTTTTCCGCCACCGGCCCGCTGCGGCTGGTGCTGGATTTGTCTGTCAGTCTTAATCCTCGGTGGATCAATGATCAAATGCTGCAAATACAACCTGCGGTAAGTATTGAAGGCCAGCTGCGTGAGGGGCAGATTCGAGTTGATGTTGACGACAGTTTGCTGCGCAGTCTGATTGAAGACTTCCTGCAGGCAGAGGTGAATGACTTACTCGGTCCCGGAGCTATAGAGCAGGAAATTCAAAACCTGCAGCAGCTGATTGACACGGAATTGCAGGACGCGCTTGGCAGTGACAATAACGATGGCACCATCACGATAGATTTGCCGGCAGCCACTGATGATCAGATTGCCGAGCTGTACGAATTGCTTACCCCG
>CAYZVB010000202.1:7216-10183 GCA_964481315.1 uncultured Granulosicoccaceae bacterium | reverse complement strand
TGTCGGCAGCGACGTCGTAGCCACGGCAAAATAATGAGTTTATGGCTGGTGAAGCCGGGTCCTGATCAATATAAAACACATTCGCTATCTGTCCGTTGGCCGGGTTACCTGCACAATCCTGATCACCGGCACTGACAAACATCTGTACAGCAATGCGGTCAGACAGGTTATCGGTGCCACCTGCCCCGTCCGCTTCACCGGTACATGGGGAGAAATTCCTGCAGTCACCGATAAAAAACGGTACTTCAGTACCGTGGCCGTCACGGGAACCAGCTTGTCTGATGTATTTACTTAAGTAAGAAAGCGCAAAGCTCGCATTCTGTTCGATGTTGGCATCGACTCCCTGACGCGCAAACATACGAGAAGAAGTAACCAGATACTGCACTACCATCAGGCTAATGAATATGCCAATGACAACGGCAATCATCAACTCGATCAGTGTTAGACCCTGTTGGCGACGACTCGGATAGCTCACGGTATAAAACTCAAAATCAGTTGATCGGAAGTGGCAGGCGAAGATGTCTGTATCAGGTTCTTGTTGCTGTCAGCAGTTTTCGACACCCAGTTGGTTGTGATAGTGACGGTATCCTGTGCATCGTCACAGGTTGCGCTGGTGCAGGCGATAGTGGTGTTCCACTCAATCACACTTTGATCAAGGCCTGTCTGAGACCGACAGAACACATCCCACACATCAAAAGTTGCCATTTGCACGGCCGTGCATGAAGTGGCAATACCTGCCTGTGAGTCGGCACAGTTATCTGCCGGTGGTGCCGCGCAATAACTGCCATCATTGTTGTTATATGGCCCCATGGCTACGTAGTTAACCAGTGCGGCCGGGTTGCTGCGCATGCGGTCAGCAAGCTCCTGCGACTTGGCCATCACAACCGCGCGCTGCGCCGCATCAACCGACACACTCATCGATCGCAACTGCAAACCGGCCATGCCACCAACACCAATGGCAAACACCACCAGCGCTATGAGCACTTCAACCAGGCTCAACCCGCTTTGCGTCTTCACAGACAACCTCCGGTCGCAGTACCGATCTTGCGTTCACGAATTTTGCCGACCCGGTTAATTTCTATGTACATGCCCTCACCTGTGTCCACACCCGGAGCACAAACCGCAAGCAGAATTCTTCGAGACTCTGAACTGCTAAGCCAGCCCTGCAAATCAAAGCTGATGTACTGCCCCAGGTTAACGGCATCATCGCGGATAGTGACCGAACGCGACGAAGCAGGATATTCTTTTATCAGATCATCCCCGACCGTCGCGGCGGCAGCTACCGCTGTGTAGTCGGCATTGCCGGCAGCGTTAGTGCTTTCGTAGATAATCACCGGTCCGCTCCAGTCGTTGTTGGTGTCGCGGCGCAACGTTACGGTTGCTCCGCGCGCACGGGCTTCACTTCGAGCCTGCTTCAACATACTGATTGTGCGTCTGGCTTCGGCAGCGACGGTCATCTTCGCAATCAGCGGTTTGTAGTTTGGCGCAACCAGCCCCACCAGAATGCCGACGATCGCAATCACGATCATCAACTCAACCAGTGTTACACCACGGTTTGCGCGCAACGACAGAGTTTTCATCAAGCCTGCTTAGAAAAGGGATAACGTCGCCCGGGGGTCGCAATTGTCACGCCAGCCGGGTGGGCACCATTCGCAACAGTTAACTATTCCTCACCACTGCCGCTGCACTGTGCACAGGCCGGAAATCCGGCACAATTTTGTCATGCGGGATCGGACATTCCGCAACCAAGCCCAGGAGATCATCCGTGCATAATCGCCAGTCAACCGGCTTCAGCTTAATAGAACTACTTATCGCGATGGCCGTTTTGGGCATAATTACGGCCATTGCCGTACCCAGCTACACCAATTACATCACGGAGGCACGACGCTTAGATGCACAGGTAGCCCTACGTGGCGAAGCGCAAAAGATGGAAAGGTGTCGAACACAGCAATTTACTTACGTCGGTTGCAACCCATCAACGGTCCAGAACTCTCAGGATGGTTACTACACCGTTTCCTTTGGCACGCCCACTGCCAACACTTTTACACTGACAGCAACTCCGGTCACGGGGAAATCACAGGCCAACGACACATCGTGCAACTCAATGACGCTTGATCAAACCGGGGCGACTTTGCCGGCGGCTTGCTGGTAGAAGCGCAAAGAAAAAAGGCCAGCATGATGCTGGCCTTTTTGGTAACAACAGGACCGTTGTTCCTTATAACGGGGTTACTTCGTCCGCTTGTGGGCCTTTCTGGCCTTCTACTTCAACAAAGCTTACGGATTGGCCTTCAACCAGCGTACGCCGGCCTTCGCCAATAATTGAACGAAAGTGGACGAACAGGTCGCTGCCCCCTTCGCGGGTGATGAAGCCGTAGCCTTTCTCATCGTTGAACCATTTAACGGTCCCTTGCTGCTTTTCAGACATGGTGAATCAGATCTCATATAACACCAGACGCGTACTTACGTCTGTTTTGATAAAGCCAGCGCACGCCGGCCAGTGAACACCGGACGAGAAGATGAGTTTGGAGGTCAAGGCAGAGAGTGTTCGACACTGAACTACAGATCACTGTAAACCCGCTTTTCGCGCGGATGTAAAGATTCTATAGTCAAAAATTGAAAATACAATCAAAATCAAGTTTTTAGGTGAAAAAATCAGTCGCTTACGGCTGAATTAGAACAATTTGATGTATTTGTGCCGGTGAAGCGCCTGTCTATGGACAACCAATGGCGGTTACCATTACCCTGCAGTTTGTTACCCACCGATAATTTCAGCACGCGAAATGCCACCGAAAAAAGTCGCTTTTTTGCTGACACCCGAGTTTGCAATGCTGGCATTTGGTTCCGCGGTGGAACCACATCGCGCCGCCAACCTGACTGCGTCCAGGAAACTCTACGAATGGACTTTCCTGAGCGAAGACGGAGCCCCGGTTTGCGCCGGCAACGGCCTGTCGGTCACCCCTGATCGAG
>CAYZVB010000202.1:0-7206 GCA_964481315.1 uncultured Granulosicoccaceae bacterium | reverse complement strand
GTGCCGACGACCGCTTCGACCGCATATTCGTCTGTGGTGGTGTTAACACGCGGCGTCACAAACCCGAATCGACAATTCGCTGGCTGCAACAGCAGGCACAAAGCGGTACCGCTATCGGCGGTATCAGCACCGGCACCTGGCTGCTGGCACATGCCGGTTTGTTGCATGGGCGGCGCTGCACCATACACTGGCAAAGCATCGACGCGTTTCGCGAAGCATTCCCCGACATTAAGGCCGACCCGTCTGTCTATGTGGTGGAAAACAGCCGGTATACCTGCTGTGGCGGAACCGGTGCGCTGGACATGATGGTGCACCTGATTGCTGAAGACTACGGCGACGATGTCGTGACCGATGTCTGTACATGGCTTTTTCATGATCGTATTCGCATTAGCACCGACGTCCAGGGCGTTGCGCAACACACGGCACTGGCACGTAAGTCACCAAAGCTTGCAGCGGCCTTCAGGGTAATGGCAACCCACATCGAAGACCGCCTGACCCCCGGCGAAATATCGGCAAGCATTGGTGTGTCACAAAGACAGCTCGAGCGATTGTTCCAGCGTCACCTGCAGTGTACGCCGCAACAAAAATATATGGACCTGCGACTTCAGCATGCCCGCAGACTGCTACTTGAAACCAGTATGCCGATCCTCGATATTTCTATTGCTGCAGGTTTTACCAGCCAGTCTCACTTCACCAAGTGTTACCGTGAAAAATTTCGCCGCACACCCAGAAGCGAGCGACTGGGCCCTGCTGCCACTTAACATCAAACCCGTGTGACCAGTCAGACATTGCGATGAACAAAGAGCTTATTGATGCACTAATAATTGGTGCCGGTCCGTGCGGGTTGTTTCAGGCGTTTCAGCTCGGCTTACAGGGCGTTCACTGCCACATTGTTGAATCAAAGGATGCGGCTGGCGGGCAATGCAACGAACTCTATGCTGACAAACCTATTTACGATATCCCCGGCATCCCACACATACTGGCCGGTGATCTGGCGAGTCAGCTGCTAACCCAGCTAAAACCCTTTGACCCAACCTTCCATTTCAACACTACCGTTACACATATAAAGCAAGACAATGATCAAGGTTTCGAAGTTCATACTGAGCACAACACAGTAATTCATGCCCGGCACATTATCATTTGCTCCGGTGCCGGTGCGTTTACCCCGGTTAAAATGCGTCTCGAAGGTATCGACGCCTATGAAAACTCGCAGCTGTTTTATAGCAGCGTCCCTATCGATCTTGTTAAAAACAAAAGTGCGGTAGTAACCGGAGACACTGCAGCAGCACTTGAAGAAACAATCCGTGTAAGTGCCGCAGCATCAGAAGTCACTTTTATACATCGCAAAAGGCGACTGCCGGACCGACCCGATCTTGTCGAAGAGATACAACAACTACAGACCAACGGTGCAATTAAAGTTATCCACGGAAAAATCACTGAAGCCATCACCAATGGCAAAACGCTTACAGGCTTGCGTGTTACAGACAACAACAAAGAGATACAGGAAGCAGCCGCCGACATGCTACTGGCACGACTGGGTAACTCCCCTAAAATGCAGAACTATTCTGACTGGGGCATTGATACAGTCAGGCATCACGTCAGTGTCAGCACCAATGCATTTGAAAGCAACATATCAGGCATTTACTCAGTCGGCGACATTAACCAGTATGACGGGAAACGCAAACTGATTTTGTGCGGGTTTCATGAGGCAACGCTGGCGGCTTTCGACATTGCGGCCCGACTAAACCCTGAAAGTCCGGTACATACACAATACACAACCACCAGCACCCGGCTTCTGCAACGACTCGGTGTACTGAAAGAACCCGAAACTCAGAACCTTTAACAGGCATGAGTTTTTAAATTAACAAGAGAGAATCGATTGAAAGTAGATCGCAGAATTATGGACATACTTGTCTGCCCTATCACCAAAGGCAACCTTGTGCAGATAGGGGATGAACTATGGAGTAAGCAAGCCGGACTGGCATTTCCTATTAATAATGGCATACCGGTCATGCTTGAGTCTGAAGCTCGCACGCTAACTGAAGAAGAACTTGACTCACTAAAAAAGCGCTAGCCTGCCTGGCGGGCTGCTTGATATACATGTCACAAAAAAGGGCTTCAGAAAGAAGCCCCGTAAAAACACACACAACTCAAGCAAACCGTTTTACTTAATACTTACCACTTGTTTTAAAACCTCTGATACCGCCTCAATCGAGCCGCCATCAACATTGGTCTTTTTCTTCAACTGAAAGTATAACGCTGACTTACCCTGATCGGCCTGCATAGGTGAGTAGTGCAACACATCGCTATAAGCTTTCCATTCCGCTCCAACAAACGAAGGGCTGGTACTTACGCGATAGTGCGTAGGCTTACCTTTGGCATATGAAAGAAACGCCAGTCCATCATCACCGCTCGGGAAGTACGACAAGGCGGTAATTGCCAGGGGCCAGTCGTCCGACTGACTGCCACGTGAAATGCCCGGCTTAAAATCTACCATTTTCAATGCACGGCACTTCTTGCTCGAAAGCCCCTCGGTTACCAGCACATCTTTAATCACGTTATTGCCGCGAACCGGCGCCTGCAACGCGATACCACGAAAATTCTTTTTGGACACAGTGATTAGCATGGTTTTCTGCGGCACTTCATCGTACAGAGCGAGCCCGCTGTAGGAAGTCACCGCAGTGCCATACTTGGTCGGTTCCGATGCTGTGCCAAGACACACTGATGCGTTGGCCACCGGTAAACCGCTGTTGGCATCGAGCACACGCACTCCGAGCTTCCCCGCCTGTGCATTGCCAGTCAGCACCATGGCACCTAAAAATGCCGCAGCAAGTTTCCACTGATTCTTTTTCATTTCATTCCCCCGAAGGACGAGTCGGGAGAATCCCGACAGAAGATGAAGAGATGGTAAAGAAACAGCTACAGAACTGTCAATATATTGGCACAACCAATTGATCTGTTAGTGACCCGGTTCACCGGTGGGCTGTGAACCCGTCCCGCCAAAAGGCCGCAGTGGGCAAACAAACTCGCCGGGTTACCCCCGGTTTTCGGCGAAACTCAGCGGCTAACTAACCCCAGTGGCGGAATTTTCCGGTATCGAGATGAACAAAATCCGACCGGGGATAAAACCCGACACCACCCCGTTGCAGGGCAATTGCCGCCTCTCTCACCGTCGCAGTTGGCACACCGGGCACCCGTAGATCGATGGCACGGCCGAACATATGGAAGCTTCGCTTTGCGACCGCGGACGAATTAAGGCGCAACTTTGCATTGGTTGCGGCCGAGCGGTAGCCGGAAATCACATGAAACGACCTGCTGCCGCCAAGCATCTCACGCAGATCATGCATAAACATTAACAATGCGGGATCGATGCTGTGGATTTCATCAGTGCGGTGATCTCGCAGGAGATGATCGATCGCCTGCATATTGGGGTCGATAAACTTACCTCTCGCCCAGAAAGCACCACTCAAATATTCGTTGGTGTGCAGCGCCAGCAATTCAATCGATTTCACTTCTGCAGACTGCTGCTTAGGCTCCGCAGCTATCGCAAGCCTGGCAGCACCTGACAGCGCAACGGACGCGGTGATCGCGCTGGTTGTTCGGATAAAAGCTCGACGATCACTTACCACTGGGTTTCCATTGTCGCAGGACTATTAAAGGCTAAAAGACGATTCATATGCGATCGAGTATTCACTGAGTGGAAAGAGAGATCAACAAACACACTTTGAATTTACGGAGAAAGGAATTATCTTGTGAACAAAGTCACAGACTTTGCGGTAATTTCAGCGTTAAACACGTCCGCCGCGACTACAGACTCGACCGAAAGACCTTTATTGACCGGTAAAAACTACAGACAAAGATCGCTCGATCACCATGTATGAGAACGGGAAACTAAAATGCCGCGGTGTTCCGTCGATACCTGAAAAATGCAGCTGACAATCGAGTTCAAATCAGTGATGTGCGAATGCGATAACCAATAGCTTTTACAATGGATATTAAACAAACCGA
Source organism: uncultured Granulosicoccaceae bacterium (assembly GCA_964481315.1). GTDB lineage: Bacteria > Pseudomonadota > Gammaproteobacteria > Granulosicoccales > Granulosicoccaceae. The sequence goes on along the minus strand of CAYZVB010000202.1, from coordinate 3,198 downwards.
AATCACACTGGCCCACGTCGACGACGCTTATGCCGTCGCCACCATGTCGAGAGAAATCATCGAACAGGGTCTACAGTGGAGCTGGACACCGGAGCGTGTTGGGCGCTGCATTCTTTCACCTGAAATCAATGTACTTACCGCAAAGAGTGATGGTGAGTTGATAGGTTTCGGCATTATGTTCTATGGCAACACCAAAGCTCATCTCAATCTGCTTGGCGTCGACGCCAACTGGCGATCGCACGGAATTGGCGGAAGACTGCTTAACTGGCTCGAACGCTGTGCAATGATCGGCGGGCTGGAATCGTGTCAGCTGGAGCTTCGCGAGCCTAACCACAAGGCCCGAGCATTCTATACGCGCCACGGCTACAGCGAAATCGAACGTGTGCGCGGGTATTACCAAAAACGTGAAAACGCGATACGCATGGCTAAAAACATTCGCGAGCCGTTTACGACCGCTGAATAGCCGGGCAACGAGGCTATTTGATAAGCATTGCCCTGAAATCATTTACGTTAGTAAGCGTCGGGCCAGTCATTACTAATCCGTCTATGGCCTTAAAAAAGCTATAGCCATCGTTGTCTGCCAGTGATTTTTTTGCGTTAATACCTGCCGCCTGAGCTTTCGCCAGTGATTCAGGCTGCACCACGACACCTGCGTTATCTTCGCTTCCATCGATACCATCGGTATCTGCAGCCAGCGCGTAAACGCCTTCTATCCCGTCAAGGGCAACACAAAGCGCCAGTGCAAACTCTGCATTTCTGCCGCCTCTTCCATTACCTTTGACCGTTACTGTGGTTTCACCACCTGAAAGCACCACACAGGGTTTAGCGAGTGGCTGACCATGTTTCAATATTTGCTTGCCGATACCTGCATGCACCATCGCAACTTCTGAGGCTTCCCCTTCTATGCTATCGCCAAGAATCATCACTTCGTAACCAGCCTCTCTCGCAACCTTTGCTGCGGCTTCCAGTGATATTTGCGGCGTGGCGATAAGATGAGATTCAGTGTTATTGAACAATGCGTCACCGGGCTTCGGGGTTTCGCTTAACCCTTTATGCAAATGCTCCACCACCACTTGTGGTTCTGTGATGCCATACTTTTCAATTATTTCTATTGCATCGCTAAATGAAGTCGGGTCGGGTACGGTCGGGCCCGAGGCAATGACATCAAGATCATCATCAGGGACATCTGAAATCATCAGTGACACCAGTTTCGCAGGTGCGCAGGCGCTTGCAAGACGCCCGCCCTTCACTCTCGACAGATGTTTTCTGACGCAGTTCATCTCTTTAATGTTCGCACCACTTTTAAGCAACGCTTTATTTATGTTTTGTTTATCCTCCAGTGAAAGTCCGTCAGCCGGCAGTGACAGTAGTGACGACCCGCCACCAGAAATCAAGCAAATCACCAGATCTTCTTCTGTAAGATTATCAACGGTTTCCAGCATACGTTCGGCCGCGCGCTCCCCGGCCGCATCCGGAACCGGATGAGAAGCCTCAACAATCTCAATATGTTCACAGGGAACCGCATAGTCATAACGTGTCACTACCAGCCCCGACAACTTATCAACCGGCCCGCGCCACGCATTTTCAAAAGCCTGAGCCATCGCAGCTGAAGCTTTACCAGCACCGATCACGACCGTTCGCCCCCGGGGCGGTTCAGGCAGGTGCTGCTCAACAAACTGCGGAACAGTTACGGCCGGTTGCGCTGCAGTGACAGCGGCATTAAACATATCTCGCAGCAGAGATTCTTCGGCGCTCATAGGCGTGGCGCGAGTTTCAGAGGTCATAAGCCGGATTCCGTCTTGTTATGTGTTTGGCAACTGCCGCCCCTGAAACTGTCAAAAAGGGCGTTTCTCTGCGGCGAATTGGGCGGCGAATTAGCATTGAACTGAGACAAATTACCCGCAATATCGTAAACCCGCGTGCGGTTCTGCAGTTCGATACCGTGTTTGCGTTATAATACCGTGTTGCGCCGTTGCCGGCCCAATCTCGTTTTGCCAGGCTTAGTTAAGCTCATTCACTAAATAAAGCGAACTCCAATGCTCTCAACCGTTGCCGCGCCAACAGAACTATTCGGCTACCAGCGCTACTGGGCAGAGTGCTTTGGGCCTGCGCCGTTTCTGCCAATGTCCCGAAAAGAAATGGACGAGCTTGGCTGGGACAGCTGCGACATTATCATTGTCACCGGCGATGCCTATGTTGACCACCCCAGTTTCGGCATGGCTATCGTTGGCCGGTTGCTCGAAGCTCAGGGCTTTCGCATTGGCATTATCGCGCAGCCCGACTGGCAATCAGCCGATCCCTTCAAGGTACTGGGCAAACCGAATCTATTCTTTGGCGTGACCGCCGGCAATATGGATTCAATGATCAACCGCTACACCGCTGACCGCAAAATCCGTTCAGACGATGCGTACTCACCGGACGACATTGGTGGCAAACGTCCCGACCGCTGCTCACTGGTGTATGCGCATCGCTGCCGTGAAGCCTTCAAAGACGTGCCGGTGGTACTTGGTGGCATTGAAGCCTCACTGCGTCGCATTGCCCACTACGACTACTGGCAGGACAAAGTTCGTCGTTCGCTACTGGTCGATGCCAAAGCCGACCTGTTGCTCTATGGCAACGCCGAAAGAGCGATCGTTGAAATTGCACACCGCCTTGCTGCCGGTGAACAAATAACTGACATACGCGATATTCGCGGCACAGCTTATCTGTGCGAACAATTACCTGCCAATCAGCACCAGCTCGACTCCACCAGCATTGATACCCCGGGCAAGATTGACGATATTCCCGACCCTTACACCGTAACGCCAGAAGACTCGACAGCGAAAACCGAAACCACACAACCGCCGGGTCAGGCGACCATCAAGCTGGTGAGTAAAGAGGAACGCCTGCAGCACATTGCAGAGCGCCGTGCGAATACGTTTATCAGGCTGCCGGACTTTGAACAGGTTAAAAAAGATCCGGTGCTGTATGCACACGCCAACCGCGTGCTGCACCTTGAAACCAATCCGGGTAATGCACGGGCTCTGGCGCAAAAGCACGGTAATCGATTTATCTGGATTAACCGACCACCGATTCCATTATCTACCGAAGAGATGGACTACGTGTTTGATTTACCGTACGCACGAATTCCTCACCCGACTTATGGCGAAGCACGAATACCCGCTTATGAAATGATTCGCTACTCAGTCAACATCATGC
>CAYZVB010000201.1:0-10215 GCA_964481315.1 uncultured Granulosicoccaceae bacterium | reverse complement strand
CTTCGCCGTGCACGCACAGCGGCAAGCCAATCTCTGCCATGCGTTCCAGCACGGCGGTGACTTTGTTGATGTCTTTCACTCCGGAATCGGAGTTGGTGGTGGCACCGGCGGGGTAGAGCTTTACCGCGCGAATCAATCCGGCATCGGCGGCGGCGGCAATGTCGTCAGCGCTCGATGCCTCGGTCAGGTACAGCGTCATTAGCGGCTCAAAACTCGAACCCTCTGGCAGAGCCGCGACAATGCGTTCGCGGTAGGCGGCAGCGTCGGCCGCCCGCACCACTGGCGGCACCAGGTTCGGCATAATGATAGCGCGGGCAAAGTGCCGGGCGGTGTCGGGCAGTACGGACTTAAGCATTTCGCCATCACGCAGATGTAAATGCCAGTCGTCCGGCTGTTTTATTGTGAGTGTTTCAGACATCGTGTTCTGACGCCGGCCTGTGCGCTAACCAATTGGCCGCACATGGTAGCGTCAGAGAGTTAGGACTTCCAGCGATCATCCTTCACGATAGCTTCGCAGTGATTGCCCGCAACCACCAGCTCAAGCACGGTTCCGGGCGCGGCCACATCCACCGACAACATCGCAAACAACAGGTTAGCGTCATGCTTCGGTGAGAACGCACAGCTGCTCGCATGCCCGACCGTCTCGCCATTGTGCAGCACCGGCCAGCGCTCGCGCAGCCCCGGCAGTGGGTTACCCGGCACCAGCAGGTGACACAGCCGGCGCTTCACGCCCTGCGCCCGCAATGCTTCCACGGCTTCTCTGGCCATGTATGGGACTGGTTTGTCCAGCTGCATGTAACGCTCAAAGCCGCATTCAAGCACGTGGTCGTCATGCGTCATGTCGCTGCCGTACGATTTAAGACCGGCTTCAAGTCGCTCGATTAAATTGGGCGAACCTGCGCGAATGTTGTATTGCTGACCGGCCTCCCAGACCGTATCCCACAACGCCAGTCCATCAGCACTGTTTTGCAGATAAATTTCATAACCACCCTGCCCGCTCCAGCCGGAACGCGCCAGCACGACATTAGTACCGGCAATAGTGGTTTCGATAAACCGGAAAAAACGAATATCACGTACCTGCTCGCCAAGCAGTCCGGCCATCAGATCATCGGCTTTCGGGCCCTGCACAGCCAACGGGCTGACATCGGGCTCGAACACTCGCACATCCATACCGCGCCCGTAAGCGATGCCCTTTACCCACAACAGCACATCGGAGTCGGCAATGGAAATCCAGAAACGGTCTTCAGCCAGCCGCAGTATGATCGGGTCGTTCACCACCAGCCCGTCCTGATCGGCCAGCGGCGCGTATACACACTGCCCGACATCGCAGCTGGCAACATGCCTTGGCGTGATCAGTTCAACCAGCTCCAGCGCGTCGGGCCCGACCACCTCAACCTGCCGTTCGGCAGCAACATCCCACAACTGCACATCGCTGCATAGATGATGATATTCATCCAGTGTGTTGGTGTAGTTAACCGGCAACACCATGCGGTTATAGACGGTGTAGCTTTTAATACCAAGTTCACGAACACGAGGCTCGAATGGAGTGACACGCAGTCGCGGAGAGAGAACCAGTTCTACCGGATTCATAGGGAGGGCCCTGCCGTTTTATTGCTGTTGACGGGATTTTCGTGCGTTATACCTGAGCGCCGCCAAACACGCTTCCTCTGCGGCGATCTTAAGACTACACTTGCCGCAAATAGTTGCGCTTGATGGCTGCGCGGCACAGATCCGTGCAGCTGGTGGAGGTTCTGCCGTAAGGCTTCTTCGCGCGTGACCTCTTCCTTTTATTTTCCGGCTTGCGGAGTCCACTCTTGTTCTACACAACCGATACACGCAAACACGGCCTGAAGTTCGACCCGTTCAAAGCACTGGTGGTGCCGCGGCCGATCGGCTGGGTGTCCACACTAAATGAAAGCGGCCAGCCAAACCTGGCACCGTTCAGTTTTTTCTCCGCCATTTCAGACGCACCGCCCATGCTGATGTTCTCGGTGGCCAACGGCAAAGATACCGTCAACAACATTAGCGCCACCGGTGAGTGCACCTGCTCACTGGCGTCCAATGCGCTGGTCGATGAGATGAATATGAGCAGCGCCGCGGTAAACAGCGAAGTGAATGAGTTTGACCTTGGCAATATCGAAACTGCAGACTCACAGCTGGTTAAGCCCGCGCGTGTTGCAAAGAGCCCGGCCGCATTCGAGTGCAGGTTGTGGAACACCATTGAACTGCCACAGGTAGAAGGACGCGACGGCTACACCACCGTTATTGTGCAGGTAGTTGGCGTATACATCGACGATACTTATATTGTCGACGGCATGGTTGATGTTGCTGCCATGGCACCTCTGGCAAGACTTGGGTACATGGACTATGCAGTGATTAACGAAGCCAATATCTTTAGCCTCAACCGACCGGAAGTCGACGACAGCGGCACCCGCGCCACCCTGAAAAGCGGGCCGTGGGATGGCGTTTATAAATAAAAACCAGCACGGCGCAGGTTAAGCACTTACGTTAACCTGCACCGTGACTGCGCAATAGCGCTGCAACCGCTGCAGTAACACCGGCCTTATGCGGGTGAATACTGGTTTCGAGCAAACCAAGCACCGTCGAACCGCCGTACATACCGGCACTTGCGTTAACATCAGCACCGGCACTTATCAGCAATTCACATAAGTGCTCTGCGTTGTAAGGGGTAACCTGACGATGCGTTTCAACACCGTTAGCCCCCAGATAATGTAAAAGCGTTGCACCATGCCCGTATGCTGAACGCTGCTGCACCAACTCCGGCTTGTGATTAAGTATCTGCGTAAACGATTCAACTTCGCGGTGCAACAGCGCATCAACTGCCGTTTCAAACTGCACATCAACACTGCCCTGCACCTGTGCCCAGCCGGCAAAGCCGTGCTCCAGTGCCACAGCTTGCAGGCACTCTTGTCTGGTAAGAGGATGGCTGAAAATTTCCTGTGCCGGCCTGCCAATTAGCCCTGGACACCAGCATGCCAGCTGAAACACCACAGCAGGATTCTTCGAAGCATGCCCGTCCAGAAGGTTATCTGCCTGAGCAGACAAATGAGCGTCAATTGGCATTGCACCGTGCGGCTGAGACAGCACGTTTTGGTGCAATTGCCTGACTTCGTCAATTTCACTGCCAATGTAATAACGCATATCCCTACTCTGTTTCGCAACCAACGCTTAAGCACCGGTTTTGTGCCGGCTCGTCTCAAACCCGCCCAGCACATTCAGCAGGTGCTGTACCGACAGCTTGTCATCGGTAAGCTGATCACGCCAGTATCGCGCAGGTCGAAGCATCGAGTCATTAAGAAACTGATTACCGGAGATTCCCCCGACTCTAATCGCAACATTTGCCATCAGCCCGTGCGAGCGTTGATCACCACAGGCAAAAAATCCTCGTCCAATTCTGTCAACCAAGAAACCGATAATCCGTTCCATATTGGCACAGGTTAATGACTCTTCAGGCCAGTGCACCTTATGGCCGGCGTCGATCAGATCGGCCGCAATCGCAAGCATCTGAATTGGCAACAGCCGCCGGATTCGATGCGCTGCCACATCGTTCTCCCCGGGCGCGGTCACGCTGTTGTTCGGGTCATTATCTGCATTGCGCAGGTTGCGATACTCAAGTGATATAAACAGTATATTCATGACAAGTTGTCTCCGCGGTGTGGCGGTTTTAAAGGCGCATGGTGACAGTCAGGTTCAACATCGAACGGAGCCTTATGGGCACCGTCCAGCACGTAGGGCAACAGTATTTGCGCGCCAATAAGTGCCGCCACCAGCGAGATAAGCAGTACCGTACCGGCCGCCACATCTTTTGCAGCTTTAATAGAACTGCAATATTCAACGCTAATCGCATTGCAGGCATTTTCGATAGCAGTGTTCAGACCCTCCGCACAAAGTACCAGCCCCATCAACAGAACCATCCATCGCCAGTCGTTTGCGGAGATATCAAGCCATAGGGACACAGCCACAACAGTGACAACGAACGACAGTTGAATCCATGCGCTATGCTCGTAACGCAACAGCAGGTACAGACCACGCCCAGCATGTATAAAGCTTTTGGCACGGTTGCCAATTGAAAAACCTACCGCAGGCAAACGAAACTGCGGTGCAACGTAAGTTACCGCTGGCAACTCACCCGCAGCCACCGGACGCCATGCCATATTGCAACGCACCGTACCGGTTAACCAGCCGGTCAGTTGACGCGCTACAATGAAAGGCAGCGCAAACAGCAATGCAATCAGAACGCAACAAACCACACTAAGCCCCTTTTGGTATAAGTGAGAATTCAGTACGCCCGTCAACAACAACACAGAACTGTGCGCGACCGTTATGATCAGCAACAACATCACATCGCCCACCAGCGCGTTGCCGGTAGACACGTCCGGGTACCAGCCCGCTGATAACCATGGTCTTTTTACCCGCTTTCATACCGGGATACATGACCGCGGTGAGTCCGCTACTGGCGGTGTTTTTGGCACTGGCAAGCAACACATCGGGATATTCGATCTGAGCAATTACCGGTGCGGACTCCTTTACTTCAGTCGTAGCCGACTGCAAAGCGTTGTGACTACCGGCTACGGCAAGAAACTCAAGTGCATGCGCCCACAAAGAGGCAAGTGGCCGGTGCGCAACACCGTCATTCACTACCAGCGGGCAATCTTCGTCGAGATAACCCAATATTCGATCTGCAGTTTCCCGATCTCCCATTTCTACCGCTGCAGCCGCACAGGCCCCATAGCTTGCTGATCGATTCATCCGGTAATTACCTATATCCACAGGCCACATTGGAGACCTACCGGCGATCTCTTTGAGGTTTTCCCGTGCGATCTGCCATTGCGCTGCGGCAATTTCCGGCAACACCGTATTTAAAAATAAACATGGCAGTGTCTGCATGGCACCACCACCAATCATCGGTGCGGCGACACCGGTTCTCGATGAACGAAACGGCACAAGCAATCCGTTTGCAGAGGTAAACTCTGTATGCAACGACTCTTCAAATCGTTCGGCAATACTCTGCCAGTCGGAAGAGCCGGTTTGTGTATCATGCGCCCGAAGACCGGTCGCAGTTATCGCATTACACAGCGGGAACACCCAGTTCGGCTCACAGGCAAGTAACCCGAATTCGGCGTTTGCATAGTGACGCGCGATGGTGTTATTGATCTGCGACAACGAATACCGAAAGTCGTGCTTTTCCCCTTTTTTAAATATCATGCTGTCAGGTGCATCAAATTCGTTCAGCCCGACCAGGCCTCTCGCCAACCCAACCTGCGCTGACAAAAAACCTGAAAGCATAATGTTGTCGCGAGTCACCGGTTCAGCGCTGGTACGCAGATTCCCCCACAGGTTTTCAAGTTGCCAATACCCCCACACGCGATGATCGAGGAGTTTTAGTGCAAGGCGACGCTGAGCCTCGTGCATGTAGCCGTGTGCTGCCGGCAGATGGACACGACTGGCGACGGACAATGCGTAAGACACAAAATTAATCTGATAGCGCAATGATGCTGTCTGAAACTGATCAATCCAGTCGAAGCCGTTAAACTCGTCAACCGGCTGCAACGCACGATCAAGCAGGGCACGCATCTTTTGCAAATCCTGCAGACTCAGTTCGTCTGCAACCGGTGCCGATGGGGAACAGGCAACCGGTGCGATGGTAGTTTTACGTGCGATCTGGCGCGCTTGTTTTTCGGCGCGCTCGGCCTTTGAAACAAACGCCATCAGAATCATAATCGGTACGCCAAAGCGTAGGACCTCGACCACTATCGTCCAGGGTAAAGCGTTCGCTGAAAATACAGGTACAAATGCAGCAGCAACCGCACTACCCAGCCACACCGCCACAGGTGCAACTATGTTGCCCGTGGCAAACCACAGCACCATAGCCACTGCAAATCCGGCGACCGACAATGCCGCCAGAGCAAGCATCGCCAGCCAGGTACTAACGGTCGGGCTCGCCCAGTACAAAAATCCGGCACCGGGTAACATAAAGCCGGTGGCCATGGCCTGTAACCGCTGCGAGTCTGCATATTGCTGTATAGCAAAAGCAAATACATACAAAGCACAATAAAGCGCCACCGTGCGACCTAACTTTCGTCGGGTTACCGGCCCCCATGGCAACGCAAGCCCGCTTTTCAGTATTGTTCGCTTAAGGTTATTTATCAGGCCCGCACTGCGAGCCTGATCTCCGGCGGCAGTTTGTACATTGCCTGTCGTTTTACTTTGCATTACAAAGTTACTCCTGAAATAAAAACCGCTACTCGCGGCTGATAGAAAAAACTGACACAGGGAAAGAATCTGCGTCAGCTGTAGTGATAACTTTTGGCAACATCACCATCGTGTGAAGCGTTGGCTGCAATGGCGTTTTCCATGCTGTTAATGAAGCCCTTTATCTGGTGCCGTACATTGCAATAGAACTCACCGGTACTGCCACCGAGCAGGCGAATACATTTGCCGTGGCTTGACCACAACACCGTCGCAGCCATGTATCCACAAACCCGAAATTGCAGACGCCAGGCGGCCTGCCGAAACCGGCCGTGCGTTGCACACTTTTGCGCAAGCCTCGCGTTGTGAAACCTGACATGACCGTACTCATCTCTAAGAATCAGCCCGCACACATCACCTACTGCAATATCGTCACAGTGCTTTCGCAACAATGAGTAATAGGATGTGCTCACCAACTCGGTAAGCGTAAGTATCTGCAGCTCGAACGATACGCCAAGCGTTTTACGCAGCGCACAAAACAACGAGAAGCTCCAGTGACTTTTAATTGGTGGAACACCGAAGCGTTGCAACAACCCACCAAGCAACCGGGAATGCTCTTTCTCTTCGTTAAACCAGCTATCGACTATTGACTCAATCTCGACCGACTGCGATCGATAAGACTCCGCATCGAACGCAATCAGACTGGCCGGACCACCACCATCACCAAGTTGAAACTCACGCAGGGATTGAAACAACGCTGCCCGCGCAATGCGAGGCACCGCAACCGGTGCCTGCCAGTCCGGTTCAGGACGATTGCGCTGATTAGACGAAAAATACCCGCGCCAGTAGTCGGTATTCAGTTGCATCGCTTTTTCTCCGTGGCCGCTCACTTTACTTTGCAATATAAAGTACTTTGAAATAATCACTTTGTAAAGCAAAGTTTGAGGAATTGAGTACGGGTACGGAGTTTTACTCAGCGCCTGCGAGCCACACGCTACCGTAATAGACGCACAGGTTCAGATCGTGCGACAGGTTAGCTACGAGCCAAGACTGCTACTTTGTATACTCGGCAAAGTGCAGCAATACGCCGGACGGGTCCCACACTTGGGCGACCAGCGCACCATAGTCCTGCGGTTCGGGCGCATTTACCTTCGCTTCATCGTAACTGCCGGATTTGATTACCCCGGCAGCATGCTGATACCAGGCATTGGCGCTGTCGACAGTAATATGCAGCATAGTGTTGTGGCACCATGCCTTGAGATAATAGTTCTGCAGATAAAAACGCGAGTCGCCAAGCTGGAGCTCGGCAATTTCCGGTGTTTCGAAGTTTACCACCCAGCCAAGTGCAACATAGAAGGACCTGGACAACTGAAAGTCTTTGGCACCGATAAACGGCTTTATATCACCGGCCGCCAGAGTACCCGATGAGTTTTCCATTAAAACAACCCTCGTCTGATCAGGTTGAGCCCGCTGAGAAAGAAAACCAGCAACAGCACCTTATAAAACTGCGCAACGTTTAGTCTGGAGCGCAGCTTTTCTCCGAGCGCAAAGCCGAGCAGTGTCGGAACAATCATTAACCCCGAACCAATAAGCAACGGCTTACTAAGAATACCGTTGCTAATATACCCCAGAAATAATGGAATAGTGCCGCACATGATCAGGAAACCGGTATGCGCAACAAAATCGTTTTTATCGAATTTTCTGGCGTGCAAATAAACCACCATAGTCGGTGACCAGATCGCTGTGATACCGCCAATCAAGCCCCCTATAAAGCCACCGCCAAACTGCACCGGTTTGTCGTATTTGTCGGGTAATCGTGGCGGCGCTTTGATCAAACTGGTCGCTGTCCATAACACCACCATAATGCCAATACCGGCAACCAGCCATTTCACCGGCACATCCGGTGCAAAAAGCGATGAAAAATAGATAGTGATCATCATGGTAAGACCGAACGGCCACAGCACTGTCAACGAATTTGCCAGTCGACCACCGCGATAAATCTGCCAGCTGTTGGTCACCAGTGCCGGCAACAGCAGAAAAGAAATCGCTACACGCGGGTCGACAAATTGCGCCATGATAGAAATAGTGATTGTCGGTAAGCCGATACCAATCGTGCCCTTCACCACACCGGCAAACAGATAGGCACAAAAGCCAATCAGAAATAGCTCCAAAGTCATCGGTTGTTCACCAGAGCAATAAGTGCGTTTACCGTAGCAGCAATTCCGTCAGCGTTGCCACGATATTCATGCGGCCAGTCTGCCACAGACTGCCGATGCACGATGCGGTTGACTGACGCGATCTCAACCTGCACCGCGGCGATTCCCAGTTGTTCGGCCGCAAAACGTGTCACGGTATGGTTGCGCACCCCGCCGGTAAAAAGCGGATGGTCAAGCGCTACGGTGTTGCTGTGCTGTTCCGCGCCGGCGCCGTGTGGCAACGGCACACCTTCAGTAAACTCAAGCGGCGGCAGAACATCACGGGCGTTGACCCTCGCAAAACCGTGTTGCTCAAACGGCCCTGCGACACGCTGATGACAGCAGGTTCGCTGATGTATTGTGCCTAACGCAACGCCCATATGGTGCCGGTTAGTCATCCCGTGCAAATCGATCAGTAATTGAATGTTGTGCTGCGCCACCAGTCTGGCAACCTGGTTTTTGTATTCGCCACCGTTAACAAAGTTAGGGTCTTCACTCGATTTGTGTGTCGTATACAAGGCATGGCAACCGGTAACTGCGGCAACATGTATCGCCAGTGCAGCGGTATATTCCTCAGACATTTTTTCTTTGCCCTGACGCATATGGCGGCAGGCATGCGGAGCGGACACCAGCACCGGCACCTCTCCGTGCAGACAATTGAACCAAGGCTCACCGTCCGCAGCGATACGGCGCGGGTGCATCTCGGCTTCAAGGCGATGTAACGCAGACAACAACTCAGAGGTTTCCGGGACCACCGTAATCCTTGCATAAGACAGACTTGTCCGAGGATATCGCGCAGCCACCTTATTGCACAGAAAATTATCTTCGAACACACCATGGCGCGTCTTGCACTGTGGATTGTGTTGTCTGGAATGTCTTACAACGTATGCGTTTTCGCAGGTATCGCGATTTGTGTCACCTGATGGCATTGCCGTCAATGAACAATGTGCCAGAATTAACGTACCTAACGCGCGGCAGTGATTTGTGAAAATTGGCATTCTGGAAACCGGCTATCGACCGGAAGAAACTATAGAAGAACACGGCAACTATCCGCAGGCATTTATGGAGCTGCTGGATGGCTTTGGCTTTAGCTTCGAAAGCTGGGCGGCACTGGAAGGGGAACTACCAGATAACGTCAATTCCGCTGATGGATGGCTGCTTACCGGTTCCAAATACGGCGCTTACGAAGACCTGCCGTGGATCAAACCGCTGGAACAATTTCTGTCCACCGCCTATGAAAACAACGTCCCGATTGTCGGCATTTGTTTCGGACACCAGATTTTGGCGCAGGCGCTTGGTGGCAAAGTAGAAAAATTCTCAGGGGGCTGGAGCGTCGGCAGAGTTAACTACCAGCTTGACGACGCCGAACAGCCGGTACCGCTGTACGCGTGGCACCAGGATCAGGTGGTAGAACTACCCGCGGACGCAACCGTCGTTGGCTCAACCGACTTTTGCAGGTACGCCGCACTGCAATACGGCAATAAGGCTTACACCATCCAGCCACACCCTGAATTTACCGAAGGCTATATCAACGATTTGCTGACAGCCAGAAAAGATGTTCTGCCAACCGACATTATTGAACAGGCAGTCGACTCCATCGCCGGCGGCGACACTAACCCGCGGATTATCGCTGACAAGATCGCTGGATTTTTTCTGAATAGTCGTCGAAACACCTAGCGGGACGAGCCGGGATATCCCGGCAGTTGCTGGAAAACCCCGCACTCCGGGCGCCGCACTGAACCAATACCGCAAGCGCCCCCTGCAACAAAAACCCACCAGTTGTTTGGGCAACATTAGCTAACAACTAACC
>CAYZVB010000200.1:0-10223 GCA_964481315.1 uncultured Granulosicoccaceae bacterium | reverse complement strand
GGTTGTGAAGGGTAAAGAGAATCCTTCATCTGAATTTGACTTGCTCGAGATTGTACAAGTCACACCAGCTGCTAAAGTCACCTATGATGCCAGTATCTTCGGTGGCGAACTGGGTACTTGTAACGCAGGTTAACTGCTGCCCGTGTTGCACCGGCCTGCACTGGCGGGCCGGTGTTTTATCTGTATTCCCGGTGAGTGATCGCCCCGATCACACCAACTTCGAAATGACTGCATGGAACTCTCTGCTCTTTTACTGCAAGTCCTGAACGGGCTAGACAAAGGCAGTGCCTACGCGTTAATCGCGCTGGGACTGACCCTGATTTTCGGTACGCTTGGCGTTGTAAACTTTGCGCATGGCGCGTTGTTTATGATAGGCGCATTCTGCGCTGTGACGCTGCAAAAAATCCTCACCATCTCGTTTATCACGCTTGACGAGACAAAAACAGACTTTCTCGGTAAGCCGCTGAAAGTAAAAACCCCTTATGTCGAAGAGTGGTTTGGTCAGGCGGCCGGACAAACGATCATCGACTGGGCAGTACCGCTTGCCATTCTGCTTGCCATTCCGGTCATGCTATTGATCGGATTTATTATGGAGCGCGGACTGATAAAGCATTTTTATAAGCGTCCGCACGCTGATCAGATTCTGGTGACATTCGGCCTGGCGATTGTATTGCAGGAAATTATTAAGGCCTACTTTGGCGCTAATCAAATTCCGGTTCCGGCACCTGAAGCATTCATCGGCTCACTCGATTTTGGAGCGCTGATTGGGTTTGACCCCGGAGTCATTATCTATCCGTACTGGCGTGTCGTGTACTTTGCTTTTGCGATGATTATCATTGCTGCCGTATTTGCGTTCTTGCAGTTTACAACCTTCGGTATGGTGGTCAGGGCAGGTATGGCTGACCGCGAAACGGTAGGTTTACTAGGCATTAATATCGACAAGCGATTTACCATCATGTTTGGTATTGCTGCTGCAGTTGCCGGTCTTGCCGGTGTTATGTACACACCTATCAACCCGCCCAACTATCACATGGGAATGGATTTTCTGGTGATATCGTTTGTGGTGGTGGTTGTCGGTGGTATGGGTTCTCTGGGCGGTGCCGTACTGGCCGGATTTATCCTCGGCATTCTCGAAAGCTTTGCGTCAATGCGGGAAGTCATTGAGTTTATTCCGGGTATTAATCAGGTGGTGATCTATCTCGCCGCTATCGTCATTCTACTTGCTCGCCCTCGCGGATTGCTGGGTCGCAAAGGCGTCATGGAGAGCTGATCAGTGTTAGGTCTATCACGAAACGATTTTCTGTTGTTGTTGTTTGTGCTGTTGCTGGTGGCAGCTGCACCGATATTTTTAAACCCTTTCCCTGAAGGTTCGGAGTTTGCGCAGTTCAATGCCGGCTACCCCGATCTGATGCAGCGATTTGTGATCTTCGGCATTTTTGCCGTCGGTTTTAATATTTTATTCGGGCTGACCGGTTATTTGAGTTTCGGTCATGCAGCGTTTCTTGGTGCGGGTTCGTATGCCGGTGTCTGGATGCTTAAGCTGCTGACGATCAATGTCATACCGGCCATTGTGGTATCAACCCTGGTAGCCGGCTTGTTCTCGTTGATTATCGGGTACATATCGCTGCGTCGGTCCGGTATTTACTTTTCGATTCTCACACTCGCTTTCGCTCAAATGTCTTTTGCACTGGCGGCGTCGGTACTCACACCCATTACCGGTGGCGAAACAGGCTTGCAAACCGCCCTGAACGATCCGCGTATTCTCGATGGTGCCAGCAGCGTCGGCGGCAACATACCTGCACCTTCATTGTTCGGATTGGAAATGCGCCATAACTGGCAGGTAAGTGTGGGTGACTGGCTGTGGACTTTTAACGTCGGTTACTACCTTAGTGCGTTTGTACTGATGATCGCATTCTATATTGCGATTCGCATATTCCGGTCGCCGTTTGGCATGATGTTGAAAGCGGTAAAATCCAACAATCAGCGTCTCAGTTACACCGGTATCAGCCCACGACCCTACACACTGGCGGCCTTCGTTATTTCAGGTATGTATGCCGGTCTTGCGGGTGGTTTGATGGTAGCGATGGATCCTCTGGCAGGTGCCGAAAGAATGCAGTGGACAGCTTCCGGTGAGGTTGTGCTTATGACCATTCTCGGCGGTGTGGGTACATTGATTGGTCCGGTGCTGGGTGCGGGTCTGATCAAATACTTCGAAAACATTTTCTCCAAAATTAACGACAACCTGCTGCATCAGTGGTTTGCGTTTATGCCCGACGGCATGGAAGACTTTATGGTCACTATTATCCATCCGTTTGTCGGTAAGGGCTGGCACCTTACGCTGGGGCTGATGTTTATGCTGGTAGTGATATTTTTACCGGGTGGTCTTATTGGCGGCCTTACAGGTCTATTTAATCGAGTGTTTCGCAGACGCTCGAAGGCACAATAGGAGATCGCTATGGATGCTCTGGAAGTCAGAGGCGTTAACAAAAGATTTGGCGGTCTGCAGGCACTGAATGATGTCAACCTGACTGTCGAAGAAGGCCGCATACATGCGATTATCGGCCCCAACGGCGCGGGTAAATCGACGTTACTTAACTGCTTTGTCGGCAGGCTTACACCTGATAGCGGCACGGTAATGTTCCATGGTAAAAGTCTGTTGGGCATTCAGCCTCATCAGATCAACCAGGCCGGTGTGTCGCGGGTGTTTCAGACGCCGGAGATCTTTTCAGACTTAACCGTTCTCGAAAATGTCATGATCCCTGCACTTGCGCATCGCGACGGTATATTCGAATTTAATGCGTTCAAGCCACTCCGAAAAGAAACCGACATACGTCAGCGCGCTGTCGATGTGCTCGAAGACCTGGGTATGGAAGACAAAACCGACATGGTTGCCGCATCGATGTCACGAGGTGATAAGCGTCGCCTTGAGATGGCGATGGGGCTGGTACAGGAACCTAAACTGTTGCTGCTCGACGAACCCACCGCCGGAATGAGTCGTGCCGACACCAATAACACCATTGACGTGTTACGACATATCGGTGACAGCCGTGGTCTGACCATGATTATTATCGAGCACGACATGCACGTGGTTTTCAGTCTTGCCGACCGTATTAGTGTGCTGGCGCAGGGCACTGTAATTGTGGAAGACGCCCCCGAGAACATTAAAGGCAACGCCAAGGTTCAGGAAGCATACCTCGGAGGTGCCCATTGAGTACCGCAACCAGCATGAACACAGATCGCGCTTACTTTTCCTGCAATGATATTCACTCGTACTACGGTGAAAGCTATATTGTTCAGGGTGTTAGCTTTGAAATTCGCGAAGGTGAAATACTTGCGCTGTTAGGTCGTAACGGTGCCGGCAAAACTTCTACGCTCAGAACCATTGCGCGTATCGGTGAACCGGAACTACAGCAGGGTGAGATTTGGCTGGCGGGTAACCCGCTACATAAAATGGCCAGTCATGAAGCGGCGGTTGCAGGCGTCGGACTGGTACCCGAAGATCGTCGGATCATTCCAGGTCTGACCGTAGAAGAAAATATAAAACTGGCACAGA
This sequence comes from uncultured Granulosicoccaceae bacterium, assembly GCA_964481315.1. Classification (GTDB taxonomy): domain Bacteria; phylum Pseudomonadota; class Gammaproteobacteria; order Granulosicoccales; family Granulosicoccaceae. The sequence continues at coordinate 6,670 of CAYZVB010000200.1, read as the reverse complement.
TTGTTGAGCCTGTCGGCTGGTCGATACAGCAGATTTATGATCTGTTTCCACGTCTTGGTGAGCGTCGCAAACAAGAGGGTGTCACGCTATCCGGTGGTGAACAACAAATGCTTGCGATTGGCCGCGCACTGGCACGCGACATTAAGTTGCTGCTGCTAGACGAACCTTATGAAGGGTTGGCGCCTGTTATTGTTCAGGAGATCGAAAAGACTCTGCACTACATTCGAGAGCAGGGCATGACCACTATTATTGTTGAGCAAAACGCAGTAGCTGCACTGCAACTCGCAGATCGTGCAGTGATTCTCGATACCGGTCAGCTGGTGTATGAAGGGGCTGCAGCCGAAGTGCTCGACAACGAGCAACTGCGTCACGAGTATCTGGCTATTTAGTCGCCTTGTAAGTACTGCACTCCGGTGTGTCACCGGAGTGTTTCCCGCCCCTGTGTGTTGTGTGCAGTGAACGCTCTCCCTGTTAGTAAAAACCGCATTGCACTATCTGGCACTTGTTTGACTCAATAGCATTACGCATAGCTATTGGCGTCAGCTGAGTTTATTGATTACTCTGTGCGGGAACCAGGGAGGGATTATGGCTATTGAAGTTCCGGTGTTATCCACCGCACGGTTACGCCTTCGTCCGTTTACCTATGCTGATAAAGACGCGATTTTCGCGATTTTCAGCAGCCCTAAGGTATTGCAATTCTGGGACTCACCGGCATGGACTGATCCGCTTCAGGCAGAACAGTTTATTCAACAATCCATTCACATCGGTAAGTCGCAAAGTGCTTTCCGTCTGGCAGTAGATCATCTGCAAAGTGATTCGTTAATCGGTCAGTGTGCATTGTTTGACTGGAGCAGGGACTTTCGAAGCATACGTCTCGGGTATTGCTTCAGCGAGGCATCGTGGGGCAACGGCTTTGCGACTGAAGTGGTAGCTGCATTGTTACCCTGGGCATTCGATACTTTAGATGTTAATCGCGTACAGGCCGAAACAGACACGCGCAATGATGCGTCGGGGCGCGTGCTGTTAAAGAACGGCTTTGTGCTCGAAGGCACCCTTCGAGAAGACTGTATTGTTAATGGCGAAGTTTCCGACAGTCACGTTTACGGATTGCTGCGGCGTGACCGGGCAACTTTGACTGGCGAAAGCACAGTACCCCATTAAAACGTAAAGCGCTGAAACGGGCGGCGACCGGATTTATTCGAACGCCTGGGTTTCTTAGCCACCGGGTGCCGGCTGATATGAATCACGCCGTCGTAGTGATCGTCATTCATGCTGACGGGCAGCAATTCGAGATTCTGAATCGTAGTGTGGGTTGATTTTTGATCTGATTTTTTCACTGTTGTGTGGCCTTCTGTTGTGGAAGACGCCATTGTTTCAAATCTGAACACTTCTGTTAGTTAATGGAATCACATTGCCGGAATATTTTCCGCAATTGTTTCTGTCGATGACAGAAACGTTGCCTGTCCACTGCAATGTCTGTGTTAGCAGGCTGTATATCGTGACATAAGTCACGTTTACTCCCTGCTTGTTGCGACGCGCTGTCAGACGACATGACTAACAGCACTGGTGGCAGAGCGAGCAGAGACGTAAAACAGAGCGGTATTCAATACCAGAGCGCAAACGCAGGCTGGGAATAAATGGGAAGTTTATTGAGCAAAACGAAGTTCAATGGCCCGGTTATCTGCCTGGCTACTGCAGTCGTACTTTCGCTGCTACCTGCGCGATTTCACGCAGATTCTTATCTGCTGGCTGAAACTGAACTCTCGGCAGTAACCAAAGCGGTCTGCCAAAGTGCTCAGCCGGACCTAACAGTGGGCAATGCAGTATTTGTTAAAGGGCAGGCTGGACTCAATGGTGCGCGTCTGCAGCCGGGCGCTAGACTGCACCAGGGCGATGTTATCTCCACCACGGTTGACGGTTACGTGGCTATTGAGCTCCTGAACAGTGAGGTTGTTACCGTACAGCCCGGAACGCTTTTGCGAGTCGATTGTCTGCCGGGTAACCGATAGCCACCATCACGCGCTTGCAGGCGCAACACGCCGGGCGCGATACCAAAAGCGGTAGGGTTGCGGTCAACCCCTGACCAGCCTTATCGCAACATGTTGCTCTTTGTCCGGCTCGCATGCCGACAGTTGGTAAACTGTGCGAATTACTGCAAACTGGTAGCCTGTGCGACAGCAACATTACTGCTGCGGGCGCATCGGTTTGCATCTGAATATGCCTTAGTTTCAAAAGCGTAGAAAATCTATGCTTGTCGAATATTCACCAGGTCAGATACAACCGGACATGCCCTCGGCGCGCGAACTTCTACCGCGCGGACTCCTGATGCTGTTCAAAGCGAACGACGGTAGCAATCTGTTGCCCACTCATGACTGATATAAGCGTGGCTGAAACTGAGATGGCAGGTGACAAAACAGAACAGACTATTCGTTTAATGATTGCCGATGATCAGCCGTTGATTTGCCGCGGGCTGGCGATGATGCTCGGAGCAGAACCCGATATCGAGATTGTGGCGACAGTGGAAGACGGACAACAGGCTATTGACGTTGCGCTTAAACAACGACCCGACGTCATTATTATGGACTTGCAGATGCCGGGAACCTCCGGCGTTGATGCCACTCGGGAAATCACGGCTAAACAATCAACAACACGTGTGGTGGTGTTAACAACCTTTGATCACGATGAATTGGTGTTCGATGCGATCCGTGCCGGTGCGCAGGCGTATCTGTTGAAAGATGCTACCGAAAAAGAAGTACTGGCCACCGTAAAAGCAGTGCACCGGGGCGAGTCCCATCTGTCACCGTCAATAGCACGTAAGGTAATGAGTCAGTTTCGCACACTGGCACAGAACAGCACCGAAAGCGCAGCGGCTAAAAAAGCCGCGGTTGTGCCGACATCAAACAGTATTCAGTCTGAAATTACTGAGCCCGATCTGACACCGCCCGGTCTGACACCGGATGAACCATTAACATCCAAGGAAAAGCAAGTGCTCAGTCTGTTGGCGCAGGGTAAGTCCAACAAGCAGATTGCAGCTGAAATACATTTGGCTGAGGGTACAGTGAAGAACTATGTCAGCCGCATTATGGAAAAGCTGCATGCCCAGAGTCGTACAGAACTTGCTGTGCGTGCGGTCAGTGGCCGCTAGCAAAGATGTGTCGAAGCCAGCATTGCCTGAGGCAGTGAAGATCACTGCAAACGATGGTCCGTGCAGATTTGTCCTGTCTGACAAAGCGGGCTGTGCGAACGGTGTGTATGCTATGGCTACGCTGTTGATGCAGCATCTATTAGGCGTTACCTGATGACACCTGCAGAAGAGAACCGGCGTCTCGCATCACTGCATGCGCTGAACGTCCTCGATACCGAACCGAATGCAAGCTTCGACGGGCTGGTTAAAGTTGCAGCCGAAGTATGTAACGTGCCGGTGTCGCTGGTAACTTTGATCGACGCTGATCGCCAGTGGTTTAAAGCGGCCACCGGGCTGACTGATTTTCGCGAGACTTCAAGAGATGTGGCGTTTTGCTCGCATGCCATCAACTCTTCCGGTGATCTGCTCGAAATTCCCGATGCAACCGCCGACGAACGCGTTAAGAACAATCCTTTTGTCACCGGCGCACCGGATGTTCGGTTTTATGCCGGCGCTAAACTAACCCTTAGTGACGGGGCTGTTGTAGGTACGCTTTGCGTTATCGACACGGTACCCAGAGTGCTTACCGAAACCCAAAGAACGGTACTTCGGTATCTTGCCACTGCGGTCGTTGAACTACTCGAAGCACGTCGGACAACCGAAGCACTGGCGGTCAGTGAATCGCGCTTCAGAAGTTTGTGTGATGCTTCGCCGCTGGGGATATTCAGTTCGGATAACGAGGGGCGCTGTAACTACACAAATACCCAGTGCCAGGCACTACTTGGTGTGTCAGATCAACAGGTACTGGGTTCGGGGTGGCGTGACAGCGTGCACCCTGATGAACAGAGTCAGGTGCTTGCGCAGTTACAAAAAACACTGGAAGAACAGATTACCTTCGACAGAGAATTCCGCATTGTGGACAGTAGTGGCGCAATAAAATATGTACGTGCCATTGCTGTTCCAACGTATCAGTCGAACGGCACGCTAAACGGCAGCGTTGGTATTATTGAAGATGCGACTCAGCGTGTCGAAGAAAACAAAACGCTTACCGAGGAACGTTCCAGGCTGGCATCGATCATCAGGGGTATTGGTGCTGGCACGTGGGAGTGGAATGTTCAAACGAAAGAGCTGATCGTTAATGACCGGTTTAGAGAAATAGCCGGTCACCCTGATCTGTCATTTGCCAATGTCAATGACACACGCTTTCAGGTGCACCCTGAAGACCTGAAGCTTTCCGATGAAGTAATGGCGCAACACTTAAGCGGTGAACTGGAGCGCTTTGAGTTTGAACGCAGACTGCAACTGGTAGATGGCAGCTGGATATGGGTGCTCGATTGCGGGCAGATTGTTACACGCACACCTGACAACAAACCCGAATGGATGTTTGGTATTCGACTCGACATCAATGAGTTTAAGCTGCAGGAACGACAGCTGGCCATGGCGCACGAGCAGGCAGCCACTGATCAGCGCCGCACTGCGGTTACGCAGGAAAGGTTGCGGCTTGCAAGGGATATGCACGATACCCTGGCGCACTCGTTAATGGCACTGCTAACCCAGATTCGGGTGGTGCGAAAACTTCGCAACACACTGCCCGAGGCAGAACTTGAAGACGAACTCGAAAGCCTTGAATCAGTCGCAGTGACCGGCATAGAAGAAGCGCGTGCTGCAATAATGCAAATGCGCCATAACGATGTTAGTGAAATCGGTCTCGACGGTGCAATACAAAGTTTGTCCGATCGATTCACGGAACACACCGGTATTCACGCAAGGCTTCGTATTGATAAAGGTGTTTCCGAGGTGGTTGGTCCTTATGCAGAAACGTTGTTTCGTATTACTGAAGAAGCACTGCACAACATAGAACGTCACTCACAAGCCGATAAAGTCTCGATTTGGCTGGCACCGGTTAAACCGCCTGCTGCCCTGAGCACGCAGCAACTGTATCGTCTTAGTATTGCGGACAATGGCATTGGCTTTGTACAGTCGCAGCGTTTAACCGGGCACTATGGTTTGCGCGGTATGGAAGAGCAGGCGGCGCTGGTGGGCGGTGAATTACTATTGAAAAGCAAGCCCGGTAAAGGCACTACCGTGAGTATTGAATTTAAGATGGAAAATAGCGCACGGCAAAGCGGGAACGCACGCAGTAAAAGAGACATGGAGGTAAGCTAACCAATGCACGACCGTGAAGCATGGATGCAGACACTCACCGGAGCGCGCATTCGAATTAAAACGGCAGGCAACGACACCGGCAATCGTCTGACCATTATAGATTTCGTTGAGCCGCCCAACAGCGAACCGCCGGTGTTCACCCGGCATGAGTTTGTCGAAGTGTTCTGTGTGGTCAGCGGTAAACTGTGTTTCCAGTTTATTGACGAACCGGGGTTCACACTTGCAGCCGGACAAAGTGTCACCTGCCCAAGCTTTAAACCGCATTCATTCTGGAATGAACAAAATGAACCTGCGGTGGTGCAACTGGTGTGCTCGCCTGCAGGTCTTGATGACTTTTTTATCGCAGCCGATGCGCTGCTCAAGGAAACGACTACTGACGCCGCAGCACTTGATAAAAAACGCCAGGCGCTGCGTAGCCAGTATGGCCTGGAGCATGTCGGCTCGCCGCCGATGAGGCTGGGTAACTGACGTGCTTCGGGCAAAAAAAGGCGCTTATTTGAAGCGCCTTTTTTTGGATGTAGCAGCGACTAATCTAGTCTGCTATTTCGTGAGCCGGGGTTACAGGCCCCACTTCTCGGCAACCTGATCAAAGAAACCACGGGTCTTTTTGATTTTGATCCAGTTGTTAACGTAGTTAATCCACACCTGGTCATCCTGCGGCAGCAACATCGCAATAGGTGTTGGTGAACGTGGCGCGTCTATATTAATAGGCACAATTTTCGGGAACTTCTTCGTTAAAGTTGCACCTTCAATGTTTGAGGTAACAAACACATCCGAACGGCCGGACAGTACTTCCTGGTGCTGCAGTGCCGGTGCTTCGATTGACTTGATTGATGAATCCGGAAACCAGTCTTTAACCAGCTTTTCGAAGGTAGTACCAAGTGTTGCTGCAACTTTAACATCTGACTGGTTTATTGAATCCCATCCGTCGAAACGGTCGGCTTTGTCAGAAGTAGTGTAGGGCTGAATTTCAACGGAAATGTAGCTGTCCGAGTAACCGGCTGCCTTCATGCGGGCCGGGCTGATAGACGCTGAACCGGTCAGGTGGTAGTTGCCGCCGACAACACCGTTTACCAGGGTTTTCCAGTCAGTGGCGACAAACTCAAGTTCAACACCCATGTCTTTGGCCAGTTCGGTCATCACATCGATGTCGTAGCCTTCGTATTTATTGGTGGCCGGGTCTTTAACCGTCATCGGGTTCCAGTCACCGGTGGTGCCAACTTTGAGCACGCCGTTGTTGAGAATGTCCTTGAGTGCAGACTCGGCGAATACAGCCGGTGCGGCCAGGCTCAGTATTGCGGTAGCGGCCAGTGCCTTGAGTATTTTCATGTATGGTTCCGTGAGCGGTTGAAAACGGCATCCTTGCATGGACACCCGCAC
>CAYZVB010000199.1:0-10237 GCA_964481315.1 uncultured Granulosicoccaceae bacterium | reverse complement strand
ACCACACACCGCGCCAAACGCAGCACAGGCAGCAATACTGGCATGCGCCAGGCCGCCTCTGCGACGACGCAACCACACATTGAAGGCAGAAAATAAATCGGTTGAAATACCGGACTTCGCAGCAAACACCCCCATCAACACGAATAGCGGTATAACACTGAGCTCGAAGCTCTGTGCCGATTCAAATACCGACAACCCGGCCAGCGCCAGCGCACCGTCGGCGCCGATTATCATGGTGGTTCCGAATATGGCCGCGGCAGACATCGCAAGCCCCAGATGCGCCCCGAGCAACAGTGCTGCAAACATCAGCACAAACACCAGTGGAACCAGATATTCAATGGCCATGGTTATGCCGCAAACTATTCACTGTGACCGATGCAGGTTTCAACCAACCGTACCACCAACACCAGAACAAACAGCACCATGCCAACCGACATGATGATGGCTGCCGGCCAGTAAGGAATTTCAAGAATCTGCGTGTGTTCCTGCTCTTCGAATATTTCGATAGTTTTAATAATCAGCTGCCGCATCAGCAGCCCCGCAATGCCTACCGCAAGCAATACGTTGATCAATACAGAAACCCGCTTCAAGCCACGTGGCAGCAGGTTTTGGAAAGTTTCGATGACAATATGTTTGCGCTGTACTTCGGTTAGAGCCAGGCCACTGAACACCAGAATACCCATCAGCAGTTCGACACTCTCTACAGTGCCAATGAGTGCACGGCCGAAAAAGTTGCGACCGGCAACATCGACAAACGTCAGTGCCATGATCAGTAATAGTGTTGCAGAAGCAAACCAGGCAAGCAGCTTTGCTGCCTGCCTGATGATTACAGCTAACTTAGCCAATGATCGGACCGGGTGGTTTACAGATCAGAGACAGTATTGTAGAAGTCTTCAATTAGTGCTTTACCGTCAAGACCTGCTTCGTCTGCTTTTTGTACCCATTCATCGGTAATGGGCTGCACCATTTCGCGAAGCTTTGCGGTGTCGGCATCTGACAATGTGGTGATGGTGTTACCGGCCTTTGTCGCCGCATCTAAACCGGCCTGTTCTGCAGCGTCCCACTTTTGTGAAAGAAAACGCGAACCCCATTCGCCTGAGACTTTTTCGACTGCAGCCTTTTGCGAATCTGACAGTTTGTCCCAGGTTTTTGAACTCATGGTCAGGTAGAAAATACCGGCATAGGTACCACCGGGCACAACCAGATGGTGCGACGAAACATCGGCCAGGCCAAAGCCTGCGACAGATTCCCACGGGAACTGTGAGACATCGATGGTGCCTTTGGTCATTGCTTCCTGCGTTTGCCCCGGTGGCATACTCACTGGAACTGCACCGAGAATTTCAGCGATCTTAACGCCGTTACCACCAACGCGGATTTTAAGATTTTTAAAATCATCTATTGATTCCAGCGGCTTTGCGCTGTGATATAAATGCGGTGCGTGAGCGAACAGCGCCAGCAGTTTTGAGTCACTGGTGTCTTCTGCCATAAAGCCATGCTTTTCGTACCAGCGCCATGCAGCAACGCCGGCTGTTTCTGCATTTGGTGCAGCAAATGGTGTTTCAACCGCCTGCAGACGCCAGAAACGTTTGGGGTGATACGCCGCCACTCCATAGGCCATATCAACAACGCCGTTTTTTACCAGATCATACTGACCGTTGGGCTTTGCCAGCGGTGCAGTCATGACTTCAATTTCAAGCTCGTCGCCGGATGCAGCTTGAAGCTCATCGGCCCAGGCGCGCAGCGTGGCAGACATATGATGTACCGGCGGCAACCAGTTAGCCATTCTGAGTTTAACGGTATCGGCCGAAGCAACACCGGTGGAAAGCACAGGTAAAGCGACTGCAATACCTGCTATTAGTGCCTTTTTTAACAACGCCTGTTTCATGTTGATTTCCTCGTTAGTGGTTAACACCTGCCACAGGTGTCAATTATGTTTATTGTTTACCGCGCACGCTAGTACTTATAAACCGGTTGCCAGTCACTGCCCCAGGCATTCTGCCAGAACGCCTGACGTTCGGAATGCTGCAATACTGTGCCACCATTCCACAGATCAGCTTCTTTTCGAGCATGCGATTCAAAGTAGCTGTTTAACATGTCTTCGAGTTCGTGAAGGATGTCCTGATAGTCGGGGTGGTCACTGAGATTGTTAGTTTCTTCAGGGTCGGTTTGCACGTTGTACAACTCATCGCCAATCGGGTGGTCAGGTGCATCTGCAAACCGTTTAAAGTAGGCCCATTCGGCAGTTCGTAAGACACGCGTTTCTTCCTGCTCTGAATACACGGCACCATCATGCGGTTCACTGGCGTTGCCGCCAAGTACCGGCTTAAGGGTTCGGCTTGCAACTGGTAAGTCACCCTGCTCTTCAGGCAGCGCGGTGTAGTCAAGAATGGTCGAATAAATATCCATGTTAGAGACCATAGCGTTAGACCGCACACCTGCCTCGACTGTTGGCGTATGACGTACGATCAGCGGCACCGAATGCGCTGCGCGATGCATATTGGACGGGAACGTCGCAGAACCATGCCCCCAGAAGCCGTGGTGTCCGATGGACAATCCGTGATCGGAGGTAAAAACCAGCAGCGTATTATCTGCAACGCCGAGTTGTTCGAGCGCTGCCATAATCTGACCAACACCGTCGTCTACCATGGAAATTTGTGCGTAGTAGTTGCGCAGCGTGGCCATATCATTCGGTGCGCGTAGTATTAACGAGTAGTCGAGTCCGCCACCGGAGTGCTGCTGGCGCATTAAAAAACCATCAACCGAGGCTTTGCTTAACCCTTCACGCGGAATGGATAGCATTGGGCAATCATCATAACGTTCACTGTAACGACACCGATCTGTTTCTTTGGTTGCCGGCCAGTGGCCATATGGCGCCGGGTAAGGCAAATAAAGAAAAAACGGGTTATCTTCAGCCACCTGCGCTTCCATAAACCCAATGCCTTTCTCGGTAAAGAAATCGACCGTGTGGCCTTCGTGATCGTAGTTGTTGCCGTTTTCAGTAATACGGTTGCGATAAAAACTGCGCACGTGTCCGTCTGCCATTGTGCACCAGTAATCGAACCCATCCATTTTGGTGGTAGGGTCTCCCAGGTGATACTTGCCCGACAATGCCGTTTTATAGCCGGCAGCCTGTAATGTAGCAGGCAGTGTTCGCAGGCCGTCCAGTGCATGCCAGTTGGCGGGCCACTCCGGCATATTGCGATCATCTATCCAGCTGTGCACACCGTGTTGCGAAGGCAGCAAACCGGTCATCACCGACGCCCGGCACGGAGAACAAAACCCATTTGGACAAAAAGCATTCTCGAACAACATGCCCTGGCCTGCCAGCTGATCGAGGTTGGGTGTGTATATTTCGGGGTTTCCATAGCAACCCAGTGTCGTAGCCTGCTGATTATCAGTAAATATCAGCACGATATTGGGTTGCGACTCGTTACTCATCGGTTTGACTGTTTCCCCGCTGTGATCAACTTGCCGTGGCTGTGGCGCAGTGGTAGTGATAAAGTGAATCTGAATTCACCTTATGACATGCCAGTCCCCGATGTCAATACAGCACCGTGCAGTGACGGCGAGATGGAGACAATAAGATTACGCGAAAAGAACAACCCGTCTTCCGGTTACCGGTAAGGCAGCCTGCCCCTGCGCTCAATGATCACACAGAGGGCGTTATGATCACACGGCAGGAACGCAGTCGTCAGTCACGCGATGCCTTCATTGAAGCCGGAATTAAGCTGCTTAACACCATGCGCCTGAACGATCTGAAAGTAGCAGACCTGGCAAGCCACAGCGACAGATCGGTTGGCAGCTTTTATAAACGTTTTGAAGACAAGGACGCATTTTTCCGTGCACTGCAGACCGCATCGATCGAGCGTGCCCGGAAAATTATCGAGTCACGAATCAGTAGCAAACAGCTTGAAACCATGTCACCCGAACAGGTACTCAACGAGTTGGTCGACACATTGTTTGAAATTTTCACCAGCGATATGCGCGGCGTCTTTCGTGAGTCACTGCAGCGAATTCTTGAACCGGAAGACGGCTGGACGCTGATGCGTCAGTCGGGGCAGGATATACGACAGCGTGTTGTCGACCGTCTTAAACACGCCTACCCTGATCTGTCCGAAGCACAGACAGAGCGCAAGGTGGCGTTTTGCTATCAGGTGATTGTCGGGGTGTTAATGAATGACCTGATGAATGACTTTCACGCGTTTTCGACCAGCGACCAATCGGTAAAGTCTGCGCTAAAAGCGATTGTCACAGACCATATGAACAGTACATCCGATTATTAGCTTTATTGTTAACGGATAAACTGATCGACGTAGTCTTCCCCCAGACCAACCGATGCATAATGTTTTCTGCACAGGTCGATCTTGCTGAACACGTCTTCGTAGCCGAGTACTTCACCCCACGGGTCAACGTAGCACATGACGCCGTTTACCTGAAAGTAAGTGATCATTTCATCGACCCCTTCAGGTACAACAAGCGTGTGCGTCTCACCGGGAGGTTCATATACATAAGACCCCGGCTCAGCCATCCAGTCGTGCTCAAGATAATGCCAGCGGCCTTTAATCACCCAGCCATGCACCGGCTGTGGATGACGGTGACGCGACAACACACCAGCCTGCGTTACCTTGAGTATATTCATCCAGTAACCCTGTGACCGGTTTAGGCACAGCGGCCGGAACCAGACGTTTTCTGCCTGCGGCACCCAAAGCCTGTCGTCTTCAGGCACAGCATTCGGAATAACAATTTCAGTCTGCGCTTCTTTGGGAAACGGCAACTGATACGGCGTGCGGGCATCGTACTCTTTTTTGCTGGTCATACTGGCAGGTTCACTTTAATTAGAGGTTTAACTATAGCGCTTTGTAGCCACCGTCGACAGGATACACGGAACCGGTAACAAAGCTTGCGTCATCGGAAACCAGCCACTTCACCAGGTTGCCGACTTCCTGAGTTTTGCCCCACCGGTTCATTGGTGTACGGCTTAGTATGGCACTGGCGCGCTCGGGTGCATCACGCAGCCCCTGCGTCATTTCGGTTTCAATCCAGCCGGGGGCGATGGCGTTAACCCTGATACCGTCAGCCGCCCACTTGCCAGCCAGCGCTTTGGTGAGCTGTGCGACTCCACCTTTAGACGCAGAGTAAGCCGGCACCAGCGGGCCCCCGAAGGTGCTTAGCATGGAAGCGGTGTTTACGATGCAACCACCGCTGTTTTGAAGCAGCGCATGCGCTGCCACACAACAACGCATGGTTCCAGTCAGATTGACCTCAATGACCTGTTGAAACACATCCAGATCATACTCTTCACCACGTCGCAGAATGCCTGCACAGTTAACCAGTGCATTAAGGCTGTTAAGGCCGCTGAACACATCATTCACCGATTGATTATCGGTGACATCAAGGTGCATTACTTCAGCCCCCTGCGGTGCAGTAAAGGCATCAATTTCCTGTTGCGAATTACTGGCGGCGATAACCTGCCAGCCGGCGTTCGCCAGCACCTCAACAACACCTGCACCAATGCCGCGGGTGCCGCCGGTGACTAACAATGTTTTTGTCATAACTTTTGATCCGCGGGTTAGTTCAGCAGCCCGGCTGAGGTTGCAATGGCAAAGTGCCCGTGGGCAACAATATCTTCATGAGCACGTGTACAGCTGATATCACAAAGCGCTAACGCAATTTCGTAGCGATCGGCAAGATCGTTTTTTCCGACAATGGTAACGGCACCCGCTTCACCATGCAGTGACAGCGCCCCCTGAATTTCTGCACCAATCAGCATACCAGACAGATAATCTGCAACTTTGTCGCTGGCAAGTTTACCAAACAGTGGTTTGGTGCGGGCTGAAAACAAAATATTTAGAAGCGTTGCACCGGCGTGCCTGCCAACCTGCACGCCTTCTGAAAAGCTGTCTTGCTGAAACGGCGCTGCAGTCATTAGTGATCCGAGAATTGTATGTTCGCACAGCGTGGCAAAAACTTCACCGGTCATGAAGGTGCGGAAGTTGTCGATGCTGTTGCCATGGGTCACTACCCACTTGCTGTGGGTACCCGGCATCACATACAAACTGCTTGCACTGTTGTGCTGTGTAGCGCCGGCAATCTGTGTCTCTTCGCCGCGCATTACATCGGGTTGGCCGTCATTGTCGACCGTCACGCCTGTAACAAAGTAAAGCCCCGGCTCTGCCATACCTTTCACCGGTACTATTGCCTGCGCCAGATCTTCGGTGGTAGCCGGAGCATGGAGATACGCTGTTTCCTGCCAGCCGTTACGGCTGGTGATCATTCCGGAGGCAATAATTGGCACACGAACCTGTTGCATCCACGGATCAAGCAGGCGCAGCAGCACCTGTTGGAAATTCCGATCCGGCGTTTGCATAATCCCTTCGGCTGCAGATTGCCGGGCCAGCACCACACCGTTGGCGTCGATAAGAAACGCACGCAGGGACGTGGTACCCCAGTCGATACCGATAAGTGCAGCTTTAGACAGGTTTGCGGTCATTACTATGTGATTGTGATCTATGACAATCACTTTACCACGGATAGGACAACCGGTGCCCTGCACTCGTAAAGCGCAGAACTTACTTAGCTATAGCTTTTTGACCAGCCCGGCGGACTCCAGGCTTTTGGACTACCGGTCTGCCTGTTTTTCTGAAAGCTTAAAACCGACCGCAATACAATTTCCATTACCGGAGTACTGCATAGACTCACACAATTGCTGGATTATTAAGAGCCCGCGACCATAACTTAACATCAGTGCATCCGGGTTTTGCTGCAGTGGTGCCTGTGGAAAATCAAAACCGTTGCCGCTGTCCTGCACTGTTATTTCAAGGAGATTATCACCGCGGTGTTCCACCCGCACCTGAATACTGCCTTCGGTGAGTTGCGCCAGCTTCGACGCGCGCAGTTTGAAGTAGGTTTCGAAACCTTCAGGATCTTTCTTTAGACGGGAATCGAGTTCAAGAATACCGTGGTCGATACTGTTAACAAATATCTCTGCCAGCAACAGTTGCAAATCAGAACGCCGCGAGTCTGCAACCGAAAACTCGTTACAGATATAAGCGGTCAGCTTTTCTACCAGCAGATTGTCACGCAGTTCAGCTGCATTACAGCACCATTGCCTTACATTGATATGTTCAAGTATCTGCATGTCAGTTTTGTATCGCGAAAAGCTTATCAAAATTAGCAATTGACAATATGCGGGCAACGTCCGGCGTGGGAGCTATGAGCAAAACATCTGCCGCTTTCACGGCCTTTTCCCGCAACACGAGTAACATTCCGAGCGCGCTGCTGTCGATATACTCAGCCTCGCTGAGATCAACTGTCACCTGGCTTGATTTTTCAACCGCTGGAAACGATTCTTTAAACGAATCGTAGTCTCGATAATCAAATCTTCCACTAACACTTACGGTGACAGCCTCACCGCTTTTGGACTCAACTGTCTGTATACCCATGTATTTGGTACCTGCTGTTCAATGCAACGCTCCAAACTGCTATCGACTTGTCACTTTCTAACTTGACTGAATATCACTACGAAAAATTGACGCTAAAGTTTTAGCTGTAACAGACGCGGCGAGGCACCGGCAGTAAATAGCTGTTTTGCAGTGGAGTTGTAACGGTGGGAACGTTGCCGGGAGCTTTTTTCAGTCCGGTACGTTGAAGACTACCAACAGCGCACTGTTACATGGCAGAGCTGAATCCACTCAGCACATTGACTGTATTTTCACCGATTTCAGCCACAGCGTAACCGCCCTCCATCACAAACAGAGTCGGTAGTCCGGCAAAGGCAATCAGCCGGCCGTAATCGGTAAAATCATCGGTATCGAGTTTAAAAAAGCTGATGGGATCTTTTTTAAACGTATCGACCCCCAGTGACACAACCAGCACATCAGGCGCGTACTGTTTAATTTGTGCAAGCGACTGCTCAAGCGCTTCACGCCACACGGCGTAGCCTGTGCCCGGAGGCATCGGGTAATTCACTGTGTATCCACTGCCGTCACCCTCACCGGTTTCATCTGCATAGCCGAGAAAGTGCGGAAATGCGTGCTCCGGAGCACCATGGAGCGAGATAAACAGAACGTCATTGCGCTGATAAAAAATATCCTGCGTACCATTGCCGTGGTGAAAGTCGACATCGAGAATTGCAACGCGGCCGGCGCCATCGTCAAGGAAGCCCTGTGCTGCAATTGCAGCGTTATTTAAAAAACAATAGCCGCCGTATAAGTCCGCTGCAGCATGATGTCCGGGAGGACGGCACAAAGCGAATGCCGTACGTTCGCCGCCGCTAACCAGTTTTTGCGCGGTGGTGGCACACGCAGCACTACTGACGGCAGCTTCCCAGGTGCCGGACGTAATAGCTGTTTCAATAGCCATGGCGTAGTAACCGAGTTTCCCGTCAATAAACTCAGGTTCCCGCTGCTGCATACGACGCGCCGGAAATACCGTTGGCAGTGCGTCGCCATTGAAACCTTCCTTTTCCCATAGCTGCCATGCGTTTTGCAAAAACTCTATAAAGTCCGCTGAGTGAATTTTTCCAACCAGGGTTAAATCCAGTGCATCGGGTTCCAGCAGATCATGATACCCGCGCCCCTGCAAAGACTGCACAATGTAGTCCCAGCGCTCCGGGCACTCATAGGGCCGAACCAACTCTCCACCTGCAAGTTCGCCTTTGGGAAAGTGCTTTTTGTTCTCAACGCTGTAAACAGTTTTCATTTTGCATTCGCCCCTGTGATCGGTTTGGTATTGATGCCCGGACGTTACCGGAGACACCGATACATTGACAAGGGTCAATTAGCAACCTCTGACACGGCGTTAGTGTTACCAACGAACCTAACCAACGGAAACGTGAAAGCACAGACTATGGTCGACTCGCAATCACCTAACCAGACCGAGCTGAAGGCTCTGCTGGAAAGAAAAGAAACGCTGCAGGCGCGGCTAAACAAAATAAAAGCAGATATTGCTGCAGGCCTGAGTAAGCACGCTGTACAAAGAGCCATAGAGCTTGAAAACGCTGAAGTGCTGGATGAGATCGCGCGGGTAACCGCTGAAGAATTGCAACAGGTTGAGGATTCCATCAATCGGTTAAATGTAGTGTAAGCTCACCGGCGTCTATCAGACTTTTAGAGCAATGGACTGCTATATCCGGTGAATAACTACAATGCGGCGTTACAAACTTGCCAGTTTACTATTAACGGTACTCACAATAACTATTGCAGCGTGCTCCCACCAGCAGCGTGATGGCATTCAGATCCATCAAAGCACTGACTCTGAGCTGTCGTTGCAAATGACCGAAATGTCTGCAAGTCTCAGGCGCATCATCGATCTCTATCTCATCAGTCTGCAAAATGACAACCTCAATGCCGAAGCAGTGATCAGCGAATTGAATCGGCTGGAGCAACTGTCTTTGGGCGCTCACTCCGGCATACAGAGGAAGGACCATAGCGCACAGCTTGCTGTTTTCCTGCGTGATATTGAGCTGGCAAAACAGACTGTGCGGCAGTCACCAACAGACATTGCGCCGGCAGCCAGGCTCATCACCAGCTGCCTTGAGTGCCACCAAAGTCTGTAGTTCAGCGTACTGCATTCCGACCGGTTACAACCCGTATTTGCCGGTGCAATCAGCGACAACATTAGCTTATACTGTCCGCCGTGGTGTTCCTTCAACTGATCTGAACTCCGGATCTTCAACAAAGTGGTTCCCGGCATATCGAGCATTTCATAAGTGACTGATACAACACAGCACATTCTGGTGGTAGACGATGAAGCGAGTGTCAGGAAAATTCTACGCCGGTGTTTCGAAAAGGAAAATTTCCAGGTGACGGAAGCTTCCAGCGGCAGTCAGACTCTGGAATTGCTCAGTAAAAACAATATCGATCTGGTGACACTCGACCTGACACTCGGCAGCGAAGACGGGCTCGATATTGCCCGCCAGATCCGGCTGGTTAGCAAGGTACCTATTGTGATGGTCAGCGGCAAAGGTGACCTGATCGATACCGTGGTAGGTCTGGAAGTTGGTGCAGACGACTACATTAGCAAGCCCTTCGAACTGCGCGAAGTCATTGCCCGTGTGCGTGCAGTGTTGCGACGCTATCAAACCACTGGACCTGCACAGCATGACGCCACGTCAACGGAACACGACACCACGTCCGACACCGTATTCCGGTTTGACGACTGGACACTCAATTGCAATACACGTGAACTGCGAAATCCGAACGGTGAAATCGTGGCATTGACTACCGGTGAGTTTGAC
>CAYZVB010000198.1:0-10260 GCA_964481315.1 uncultured Granulosicoccaceae bacterium | reverse complement strand
AACCAGGTTCAGGTAGGAAGAAAACGAAAATCCGGTAATCGCCGCCACGTTGCCTTCGGCAAGCATTGGCTCACGCGTTGGGAACCCGACCGGCTCAACAGTCACCGCATCAACATCGATACCGGTTTCTTTGGCGAAAATTGGAAACTGTGCCCATGCGCCATCTGGTGGTGGTGCACCGAGTACTTTGCCTTCGAGATCTTTCGGGCCTTCAACACCCAGCGACTTGCGCCCGACTACAGCGACTGGTGGCTTGTCGTAGATCATCATGACGGCGGTTACCGGAGCGCCGGGGTTCTGATCGAGAAAACGCACCAGAGAATTAATGTCTGCCATGCCGACAGGGAAAGCACCAGTGGCGACCTTGGGAATCGCATCGAGTGAACCTTTGCCCGGTGAAATTTCAACGGCAAGGCCGGCGTCGGAAAAGTAGCCTTTGTCGATGGAAACAAAATACGGGGCAGCCGGGCCCTCGAACTTCCAGTCCAGAGCAAATGGCATTGACGTTTCAGCCTGGGCGGCAGCAGAAACGACGAACGCTGCAGCAGCAGCGAGTGAGCGTAGTAGCATGTAAAGCACTCCAAATCGCGGTTAAGTTGAACAACTTAGAATGCCGGCGAAAACCAGCACGCGGCGATTGTCCCGTTTTGATGGACATACCGCAAGGTGTGC
Source organism: uncultured Granulosicoccaceae bacterium (assembly GCA_964481315.1). Taxonomy (GTDB): domain Bacteria; phylum Pseudomonadota; class Gammaproteobacteria; order Granulosicoccales; family Granulosicoccaceae. The sequence goes on along the minus strand of CAYZVB010000198.1, from coordinate 9,588 downwards.
GGTTCGCAGGTGCTGTGTCGTGTCGACGACAGTCATCTGTTTGTTCATGCACCGAAAAACGTGGAGTTTGTTACTACCGGGGTGTATGCGATGATCTTTGGGATGCGAACATGGCGCATCCAGAACAGTACGGATGATATTTCGCATGACGCCGAGGGTGAATATCTGGTGTTTTTGTGGACCGGTGCCGAGACTACTCGCAGCCAAACGCACAGTGCCTTTGCAGAATCGGTCAGTACTCGCTTTTGGAAATCACAAACAGCGGCCTATTGCTTTGCGTCCAGCGTGTAGTACCGGAACCAGTCGTACTGCGCTACCAGTGGCAACTGTGTAAGCGACCACTCGCCACCAAACCATTTGGCGATTTTCTGGTTTGGCAGCCAGAAATTCATTAGCAGGGTGGCCGGCTGATTGGGGAAGTTACCACCTGCCTGTTCAATCTCGTCACGGGTGACGGTGCGTTTTAATTTTCCGTCAACAAAAAAATCTACTTTTTCAGGCAGCCAGTCAATGGTGTACACGTGCCACTGTGCGGAGTGCCGGGCGTTAATCTCAAGATGTTTTTCGGTGTTGTGTGTGCACTTGTATAAATCGCATTCTTCAAAATCGGCGGCATGATTGGTAATCACATTGGTACTGACGGAGTCCGGCAGGCGGCCCTGCAGTTCAATATCTATTTCCTGCCACGGGTCTTTGTAAAACTGAAAGGTAAACATCGACTGTACAAAGCCGCTTGAGTCCGGGCTTTTCATCCGTGCCTCAAGCCTGCCGTACGGGCCGTGTTCATGCAGGGTGCGTAACTCGCCGGAGGCGCAGGGTTTTTGATCGACCATTTTCTTTTCGTGACGGCTGTAACTTGCCGGTACTTCAATGGCCTCCATCACCAGGCGCATAATACCGTCGCCATCAAAACGCACGCGGGTTGGCTGATCGACAAAGCGGCATTCGTTGTCGGGGAATCCACCGGTACTGCGTTCCCAGACTGAGGCATCAAAGCTGTCGAAGCGATCGTCAATTGCCAGTGAAAATTGTGCGGGGCACGGGTTGTAGCCAGGGTAGGCTGAAAGTGAGTCAGCGTCAGCAGCACAGGGTGGGACAATATTGTCGGCGCGTGTGTCGAGTGGTGAGCTCATGCATGCCAACAGCACCAGTCCGGTACCACTTACCACGTGCGAAAAACGTTGGCAGAGGTGTCTAAGGCTTAGTCGCGCCGAAAAATTAGCCATTTATTGCGTCCTGTTTCACAGTCCATTGACAATCACAACTGCGGCGGATTACGGTCGGACTTAAGTCAGCGACCGTTGCAGCCTGGGCGGGTGCGTTTCACAGCGACACTCAATTTACTCATGAAAATAAAAACCATTGATGTCTTTCAGGCAGATTTACCCTACAACGGCGGTACTTATGTGTTGTCCGGCGGCAGAGAGTACACTGCGTTTGACGCTACCATTGTGCGTATTACTACCACCTGTGGCATTCAGGGGTTTGGCGAGAGTACGCCGTTCGGCCCGAACTATATAGCGGCACACGCGCTCGGGGTTCGTGCAGGGATTGCCGAAATTGCACCGCAACTGATTGGCAAAGACCCGCGCCAGACAGATCGCCTGTACGATGCAATGGATCTGGCACTGAGGGGCCACGCGCATGCCAAAACGGCACTCGATGTCGCTTGTTGGGACATACTGGGTAAGGCCACCGGGCTGCCGTGCTGGATGTTGCTGGGTGGCACGAGCGGCGTGCGAATGCCGACAATATCATCGATCTATGCCGGTGATCCGACAGACATGCGCGAGCGTGTGGCCGAGCATCGCATGCAGAGGTATAGAGGGCATTCAATAAAGATTGGTGCGCTTGATAAAGACGGTGGCCCGGCGCTCGATGCGGAACGTATTGCAGCGGCTCTTGCCGACAGACAGCCCGGTGAGTTTTTTCTGGTAGATGCCAACGGCGGGCTGACCACAGAAACCGCATTGCGGATGCTAAGCCTGCTTCCCGATAAGCTCGACTTTGTTCTTGAAGCACCATGCGCCACCTGGCGCGAAACGCTGTCGCTGCGTAAGCGTTGCCGGTTACCAATAATGCTCGATGAACTGGTTCAGTCAGATGCAGATTTTATTCAGGCTGTCGCAACAGATGCCTGCGATGGCTTTGGTCTAAAAATCTCAAAGTCCGGTGGGCTGACTCCCGCGCGCAGGCAACGAGACATGGCCAGTGCTGCCGGCATGACGCTCAGTGTGCAGGATACCGTCGGATCCACCATTGCGTTTGCCGCGCTGGCACATCTGGGGCAGACCGTACCTTCGCGCTACCTGCGTTGCATTCTCGATTGTCGCGATATGGTTACCCGGCAGCTGGCAACCTTTGATGCACCGTTACACAATGGTGGCGTGTTGGCACCGGATGAGCCCGGGCTTGGTATAACTGTCGATATCGAGGCACTCGGTCCGGCGGTGGCAAGTTACAGCGCGTAGCGTCCTACAGCCGGCGCGGCCTGGCTTAACAGGGCTGGATAATCAACCGTTAGGCAGTACTCGTGTAGCAGCTGGAACATCGAAATCTGAAAACGGTGCCAAAGCGGTATTGGTTTGTTAGGTATATTATGTTTCTGATCCGGTGGCGGTAGTTTCTAATCTATGTCTGATAACATCACAATGATATTCCCCGAGCTATTGACTGCCACAGCATTTAGTGAATTTGGCGAAGTCATTGAACTTGACGGCCATGATCCGGTGTTGATCAACAGCGGCAACTGCCACAGATACAGTGATCTGGCATCACTTGATATTGCTTCATGCGGCAGACCGGGCGTCAGTTTGTTTGATGCCAAAGCCTATACCAACCCGCTGCTGTTGACTTACGTCGAACGGCACCCGCTGGGTTCGCAGGCGTTTCTGCCGACCAGTAAAGAACCCTATTTGGTGGTGGTGGCGAGTGACCGTAACAATGTGCCGCAACGGCCTAAAGCTTTCATCACACAGGGCTATCAGGGCGTGAATTATCATCGTAACATTTGGCACGGTGTGCTTACGCCCGTAAAAAGCCGTAGTTTGTTCGTGGTGGTGGACTATATTGGTGAGGGCGACAATTTACAGGAGTTTCATTTCGACACTCCGTATAAAGTTGACTTCAGCGGTGTCTGATCTGTGTCCGCAAGACTTTGAAATCCACCGTCAGTTACCCCGCTATTTATTAACCAGAGTCCGTGTAAAAGCATGAACCCCGAAAGACTTCCCAGGCGTCAGGGCGCGGTACCGCCGCAGCCTACGCTGCTCGATCACAGAGCCATTGTCACTGAGGCTTACACGGTTATCCCACGCGGTTCAATGACTGACATTGTCAACAGTCGGCTACCGTTCTGGGAGCACACATTGCTGTGGGTGCTGGCATCACCTGTTGGCGGCTTTTGTCGAACATTTTCGCACTATCTTATGGAAGTGGAAGCTGGGGGCGGCAGCGATACACCTGAGACCGAAAAAGGCGTGCAGTCGACTCTGTTTGTTACCGCAGGCTCATTGCAACTAACAGTCGATGGCAATACACACATGCTCGAGTGTGGCAGTTATGTGTATTTGCCGCCGAGTGCAGTCTGGACACTAAAAAACACCGCAGACACACAGGCGGTATTTCACTGGTATCGCAAGCCCTACCAGTATGTAGACGGTCTCGATGAGCCCGATGTTGTGGTGGTGCAGGAAAACGATATTGAAGCCTATGTAATGCCCGGCAGCAATGGTGGCTGGTCAACCAAACGGTTTGTCGATAAAACCGATTTACGCCACGATATGCATATCACCATGGTCAGCTTTGAGCCCGGTTGTGTGATTCCGTTTTTGGAAACGCACGTAATGGAACACGGTCTTTACGTACTGGAAGGCAAAGGCGTTTACAACCTGAATCAGGACTGGGTAGAAGTTGAAGCCGGCGACTATCTTTGGTTACGTGCCTATTGTCCGCAGGCATGTTATGCCGGTGGTGACGGTACCTTCCGTTACCTGTTATATAAAGACGTCAACCGTCATATGACCTTCAGCTGAACACAAACCGGAAACTATCATGAGTGCTTACTTACTGGACTGGGTCAATTTGCTCGGGCGCTGGGTGCATATGATCACCGGCATCGCATGGATTGGCGCATCGTTCTATTTTATCTGGCTCGATAACTCTCTTGAAACACCCAAAGACCCGGCAGATTCTGAAAAAGGCGTGTCAGGCGAGGTGTGGTCAGTTCATGGCGGTGGTATGTACCATGCGCAGAAGTATCGTCTGGCACCTGAAAAAATGCCAGAGCATCTACACTGGTTTAAATGGGAGGCCTACAGCACCTGGCTGACCGGTATGTTTATGATGGCACTAATGTATTGGTACGGTGCTGAAATTTATACGATAGATCCTGCTGTTGCTGCATTGTCCAAGCCTGTGGCAATTGTGATCGGCATGGCGGTGATTGTACTTGGCTGGGTAGGGTACAACTGGCTGTGTGAAAGTGATATTGGTAAGAATGAAAAAAGTATGGCAGCCATTTTGTTTGTGGTGCTGTCTGCGCTTGCGTTCTTATTGTGTCAGGTATTCAGTGGCAGGGGCGCTTACATGCACTTTGGGGCGATGCTTGGCACCATTATGGTCGGCAATGTGTTCTTTGTGATTATTCCCGGTCAAAAAGATCTGGTCAAAGCCAAAGAGGAGGGGCGCGAACCAAACCCAATTCACGGAAATCGCGGTAAGCAACGTTCTGTACACAATACTTATTTCACGCTGCCGGTGCTGTTTGTCATGATCAGTAACCACTATGCCGGCACTTACGGACATGAATACAACTGGCTTATTCTTATTGCGATCACACTGATTGGCGCGCTAATTCGTGTCTATTTTGTAGCAAGGCACAAAGGCAAGGCATCACTGATACCGATTTTTATAGCACTGGCGGTGCTGGCAGGTATTGTCACTTTTACTGCACCAAAATCTGCTGACGGCGCTGCAAGTGCAATGACAGGTAAGGTGACGCTTGCAACAGCACATGGCATAGTGGTTCAGCGCTGTAGTTCCTGCCATGCGCAGTCGCCTTCACAGCCGGGCTTTCAGGCACCACCCAAGGGTATTGTGCTGGAAACGGAAGCAGATACCACGCGCCATGCGCAGGTTATTCATCAGCAAACGGTGGTCACTAAAGCCATGCCTATCGGCAACCTCACCGGCATAACCGATGAAGAGCGTCAGCAGATTGATGCGTGGTTTCGCGGGCTTTAGTGGTTACAGCAACACGATTGTCCGTCACACTACTCGAGTCGATGCGCTAAGCAGTTCGTCTCTGCCGTGGGCCACCAGCCTTTTATTGTAGGTGGTGGCAGTATCCAGACCTGCATCCAGTGCAAATACATAGGCCTGCGTTAAGTAGAAGCAGGCCGCATCGATATCACCGTCTGCTTCCAGTTGATCTGCTGCCTGTGCATACAGTGTTGACAGCAGTACCATGTTACCGCTGTGGTGTGCCTGCTGAATCTGTTGTTCTCGTAACTGATCGTTCATGGTGCTGACTGCGGGTGTTTATGCCTGTGGTGTTTCTTCAGTCCGGCCATTAACCATTTGTGTTGCCACCCAGTGATGAAAAGTATGCGTGGGGCTGTCCATTTTCGGTGAAAATTTACCACCGTCGAAGAATAAACCCTGACGTCCTTTCTGCATGCCTTCGACCACTGAAATATCTTCAACAAAAACCTCTTTCCACTGTGTTGAGTTTTTTTCTATCAGTTGCCGCGGCAGTTGCTCTTTCGGTTCTGCGTAGTAGAGTTCTATGTGTTCAACTGTTTTATCCAGCGCGACCGGTTCCAGTACCAAAGCAAATGTGTGGTCACGATGTACACCGAGTAACACATTCGGATATACCGCAATGTACTCTGCACCGGTGTCCCATTTGTCACTGAGGTTGTCGAAGTCTGGAAACACTTCGTTGTTGTCGCCCTGCAGCTGCCGGTACACCAGTGAACCCTGTCCGGAGTACAGGCCGGGTTCTTCAATGTGATAGTGATCTTCAAGTCGTGAGTAGGTATTGAGTCCGGGGTGCACCCAGGGCAGGTGGTAGCTTTCGCAGTAGTTTTCCACTGCAAGTTTCCAGTTGATGTTGACCTCAAGTTTAAATGACGCTTTTTCTCCACCGTGATATGTCGGCTTGTCGAACTCTTGCCAGCGCTCGAGCAAATGTGCGTGGGCCTGTTCGAATGGTGCGGCTTTACCGTCGATGTTCACAAATACAACATCCTGCCAAACGTACGAACGAATACTAAACAGACTCAGTTCTTCACGTTTAATATCTTCGTGGGTGTTGTGTCCCGGGCCACCAACATGCGGTGTGGCCTGCAGCTCGCCTTTTAGTGAGTAACACCAGCAATGGTAAGGGCAGCGGATGGTGCCACGGATGCGTTTGGGCTCTTCAACCAAAATCATGCCGCGGTGCCTGCAGGTGTTTTGAAACACATTCAGGTTGCCATCTTCGTCACGCACCATCAGCAGCGGCATGCCAAGGAAATTGACTGGTTTAGTGTCACCCGGTTCCGGTACGTCTTTGCCAAACCCTATACCCGCCCAGTTTGCAAACAGCACGTGCCTGCGTTCTTCAATGAATACGGCAGGGTCAGTGTAGTGCGCGTTTGGCAGCCCTTTGGCCAGAGACACCGGTTCGAGCACGTCCGCTAGAGTGTCAGCGGTGTTGTGAGTCTGGGATGTCGGTTTGTTCATAGCCTCTCCAGTCGTTGCAGCAACACCATACGGGACAACCGGCTGCTTGCTCAATGGCTGAAAAATTCACCCACAGGTGAACTCAGTTCACTCGTTTGCCGGTGTTGCCTGAGCTGTTATCCAGTGGTGCAGTGAGTGCAGGTTTTCCTGTGTTGTCTGCTGCTGGCTTTGCGACAGAAAAAATGATGTCGGTGCCGGTATCGAAAACGCATTTAAGCTAATCAGTGCGCCACTTTGCAGCAGCGGCGACACCAGATGGTGCCAGCCCAGTACCAGCCCGGCGTCGTCTTGTGCGGCCTGCAGAGCAATCATGTAATTGTTTACTTTAATACCGCGCCGGAGTTTCCCGGTGTACCCAAGCTCTGCGAACCATGAGGCCCACGTTGTCCAGCGCTTGTCCGGTGCATCCAGATGAATTAACGGCAGCGCTGCCAGCTCTTCAAGCGTGGCGTGTGCGTGTTGAGCTGCAAACGGTTTTGAGCATACCGGCAGCAGCGTATCTCTAAACAGCGGGGTGCCTTTGTAGCCCGGATGATTGTACGGGCCATAGCTGATAACCAGTTCCGGTACTGTGTGACCGAACTCAAGCGTATCAGAGACAACCTGGTTTACTTTGACTTCCGGGTGGGTTCGCCAATACTGCATAATTGCCGGTGTCAGCCACAGTGACGAGGTTGCCGTGGTCGCACCGACGGTAACGCCGGTTCGATGGTTTTGTGGACGTACTTCTGTCAGTGCATCGGCTACATCCAGAAAGGCACTGGCGATGCGATCGGCGAGTAGCCTGCCGGCGTCGGTCAGTTCGACACCGCGGTGAACCCGGTCGAACAGTCTGACGCCGAGTTCCGCTTCAAGCGCTTTGACCTGATGGCTGACGGCACCCGGTGTGACGCCAAGTTCAGTGGCAGCTACTTTGAAACTTAAATGGCGCGCAGCACACTCAAACGCGGTGAGAGAGGTTAGTGGAGGCAGGTTGTAGTGATGGCGGGACATCGCGACGGAAACACCGATGCTGCAGGGCTAATCGCAACATAACCGAAATAATCGGAAGGCGATAGTGGCGAGCCGTCCACACGCAACGACCGGTCGGGTAAAACACCGGCCGTTAGTCTGCGCGGCAAAACCTCCGCTACTGCGAGCGCACCGGATTGCGCCTGAATTCGTCTTTATTCTCGTCCCATAGGAATAATGATGCTTCTCAAATAAAAACCTCTTCAGACACAACCGGACACGCTCTCGCCACGTGGACTTCTACCGCGCAGACTCCAGGCAACTGTTACACCGGTGCCGAATTGCAGTGACAACGCTTTTTATCTCCTGGCCGTCAATTCGGCCGTGAGCACTGTGTTGTTTTGTCTTACTGAGGGAGCAGCACTGTGTCGATAACATGGATAACGCCGTTGCTGGCACCAACGTCAGCGGTGGTTACAGTGGCATTGTTTATCTGCACGCCGTCAGTGGCGTTAACCGAAATAGCCTGTCCGTTGACGGTGTCGACATTCATGGATTTACCTGCGATATCTGCCGCCATAACCTTTCCCGGAATTACGTGGTAGGTGAGCACTGCAGTGAGCTTGTCTTTGTTTGCAGGTTCTAACAGCGATTCAACTGTGCCTGCAGGCAGAGCGGCAAATGCAGCGTCGGTAGGTGCAAACACTGTGAAAGGGCCTTCGCCTTTCAGTGTATCCACAAGTCCTGCTGCCTGTACTGCAGCCACCAGTGTATTAAATGAACCGGCGCCGACAGCAGTGTCGACAATGTCAGCTGCGGGTGCATCCATCATTTTATCGGTCATTTTGTCCATGGACTTTTCCATAGTGGTGCAGGCGGTCAGGGTAACTGCAACAATGGCAGTCAGTGTGAGTTGAGTCAGTTTAGTGGCGATCATTTTTATATCCGTGTTGTTATTACTGTGAAAAGTACAAAGTGCGCAGGTGTTGCCTAACGTCGCTGCACTGTAATCGCGGTAATGTGAACGGTGCGTGATCGCGTTGTGCTAATGTTGTGAACGCGTTGCTGCTTTGATTGGTAACAGTCCGGCCAAAGCGCCGGCAGGGCAGCGTTAGTGCTGGTTGTTCAGCGGAGTAAAAAAACCGAAGTGAGAAAAACGATGAAGTTAGATAAGGTAAAAACGTTAGCGCTATTGGCAACAGTAATGTGCGCCGTTACTGCGTGTTCAGGTGGCAGCAGCACCCGATATGGTCCTGAATGCGGAGCAAACTCCAGCTGCCCTCACACAAATGACCCGCTGCTGCCTGAAGCGCTTTTTGGCACGTGGAAAACAGCTTGTGAATCTAATGGCGAGGGCACAACGTTTACATTGTCCGAGTGGCGTTTTAGCTCGGTAGATGTGGTGGTAAGCCACTTTCGTTATGACCCGTCGGATGTAACCTGCAGCAACGTGCAGAGCACTGAAATTATCACTTACGATGCTACTTATCTGGCAGATACGCAGCCAACTGAACTCGGCACTGCGGTAAAAGCTGATCTTCTGGTTGTTGGCTATACAGCGCAGGACAACACCGGTGTTTTCTTAGATTCCGCTGTCGATGGTGTGCCTGATGATGTTGGTAACGAGTATCAGATATACATTGTCAGCAACAACAGCCTGTATGGTGGTCGGCTCTCGTCAGGCGATGCGACCACACCTGCGACCAGGCCTACGGAAATCGATCTGGACTTCGGTCTCACACGCGAATAAGTGTTGCGACACAAACGCCGGGAAACAGGACGCGACAACAGTGAAGCCCGACGCGTAAGGTGTGTCCCAGCAGTGGAGCCACAACAGCATGGAGCTGTAAGTAGGTTGCACGAAAAGCTACAAACGTGATGGAGGTAGGTCCTCCGGAGTCTGCCTGC
>CAYZVB010000197.1:395-10392 GCA_964481315.1 uncultured Granulosicoccaceae bacterium | reverse complement strand
TGGGTGTACTTATAGTTCGACAATGAATCGACGCGGCTTGAATACGGTATCTGCCACGACTGTTCGGTCAGGTCGAGAATCGCCGTTAATGCCTGCGGGTTAAACACCGACCCGCTGTCCGGCGCCAGGGCAAAGAATATATTGTCGGATTTGGTAAAGGTGTCCTCGAGTTGCTCGAGCGCGATCAGCTTCGGGTCGTCTTCGGCGAAGAACACGCGGTTGTCGGGATCATTGGTCAGGCGCGCTATACCGGCAGTCAGCACCAGTGCAATAACCAGCATGATTGCAAACACCCATCGTGCGTGTTCGACAATAAAGCTTGCGTAGCGGTGCAGTGCGGTTGGGGTTGATTGTGTTTGCAAAACGATGAAGATTCCGGAGCGCCGGCAGCGTCTGTCTGCCAATAAAGCAATTGTACGCGAACGGTTACGGACAGACACCGGCAACTCGATCACTGCAATCTTAATACACGTCCCGTATTGCTAAGGGTCGAAGTCGATTTCTGCTATCATTTGCCACAACAAAATCACGACAATCAGGTGTACTGACCATGAGAGACCAACGCGAATATCCCGAAGATCGTTACGACCCGGTCTACGACGATCGACAGACGCGCTCCTACGACTCTCACTACGACGAGGGCGAAGATCCGGTGGCGTTTGTCAACGTCATCGACATGGATATTCCGTTTTTCCAGCTGGTCTGGCTGATCTTTAAAATCTTGCTGGCCACCATTGTCGCCGCAGGAATATTGTCGCTGCTTGCGTCGCTGCTGTACTGGGTGCTCAGCCACCCCGCAGTTCAGGGGCTGCTGCCGGACGGAGCCAACTGGTTCCGCAACCTGACCGGAGGTTTTGGCGGCTTCGGCGGCTCGCAGTAACTCTTAGCGTATAACAAAGCCGGCCGGCCTTGCATGAGGCCGGCTCAGGCCCGCAAGTGGCCAATGTTCATAAGAGCACGGGCCTACAGCAGGCTAAGGCGCTCGGTAATCAACCCGAAAAACCGCTCTGCGTCCCCTTTTGTTGCTACCAGCACATTGGGCGTGCTGTCGGTTGCCGCCCACCAGTCGGTGACAGTGCGCCCGAGTGACGGGCCGTCTGCTGTGTCTACCACCACATGCATTTTTCGCATTTCGAAGATTTCCGGCTCAATCAGGTAGGCAACGGTGCACGGGTCGTGCAGCGGTGCACCGTCCCAGCCGTACTTGCCAATGTCGTACTGATTGAAAAAATCGAGTAAATCGGCCACCACACTGCCGACCCGGCCGCCATTCGCGTTAATTTTTTCAAGGCGTGGCGGCGTAACGAGCATTTGATGTGTCAGGTCCAGCCCGAACATTGTCAGGTTGACGCCGCTTTCAAACACCGCGCGGGCTGCCTGTGGATCAACATAAATATTGAACTCGGCAGCCGGCGTAATATTGCCGGGCTCAAAGCCGGCACCACCCATAATCACCAGTTCTTTCACCCGCGGGATAATGTCAGGCGCCATCGCAAAAGCTACTGCGATGTTGGTAAGCGGTCCAACCGCCACCAGCGTAACCGTTTGATCAGGTTCGGCGCGTACGGTTTCGACAATAAAATTCACCCCGTGCTGCGGTTCTACCGGTACCGTGGGCTCGCCAAGCGGCTGGCCGCTGCCGCTGTCGAGTCCGGTCTCGCCGTGGACGTGTTCGGCGGTGACCATATCGCGCATCATCGGGCGCGGACATCCGGCAAATACTTTGCAGTTTCGCTGTGCCAGGGTAACCACTTTTCTGGCGTTCAGCAGCGTCGATTGCAGCAAAACATTACCACCGACCACCGTCAGCCCGAGCAGATCGATGTCGTCGGGTGACGCCAGTGCCAACAGAATTGCTACTGCATCGTCATGACCGGGGTCACAATCAAGGATGATTCTCTTTGCCACTATCGCTATCCGTTTTGATACACTGTGTCGAAGTTATTAGTCATGACACCACCTATGATCCGCCACGCGAAATTTAACATCGGGCAGATAGTCAAGCACCGCATCTACCCCTTCCGGGGAGTGATCTTTGACGTCGACCCCGAATTTGCGAACACCGATGAATGGTACGAATCCATTCCAGCCGAGTCGCGCCCGCGTAAGGATCAGCCTTTCTACCATCTGTACGCCGAAAACGAAGACACCGAGTACGTTGCCTATGTGTCTGAGCAGAACCTGCTTCCGGACGACTCCGAAGAGCCGCTTCGACACCCGCTAATCGATGAGATGTTCATTCGTCGCAACGATATCTATATCGTCCGAGACGATAACAGTCACTAGCCGGCTGCCTCATTAGGCATCCGCTAATCGCAGAACTCGCGTCACTTTTAATGCTGAATGTAGCATAATTCAGCATCGGCGAACCGGCGGCGTCTGTTGGCATCTCCAATACCGCAGCACGATTGGTTACCATAGGCCATCCTGACCGAGATCACCTCCATGCGCTGGTACTTTGACTTTATATCGCCCTACGCTTACCTGCAGAGCACGCAACTGGATTCATTAACCGCTGTTGAGCCGGTTGAGTGCGTACCGGTGCTGTTTGCAGGCCTGTTAAACCACTGGGAAAACGTGGGGCCGGCCGAAGTCTCGCCAAAGCGTGACTGGACATTTAAACGCGTAAGTTACCTGGCTTACCGCAAGCAGATTCCACTCAACCTGCCGGCACATCATCCATTCAACCCGCTGCCATTGCTGCGACTCAGTATTGCACTCGGCAACGAACCGGCACTGATACAGCGACTGTTTCGCTATGTGTGGGCCGAAGGCAACCTGCCGGAGGGTGAACCTTTCGAGCAACTCCTGAACGAACTCAATACCGACAACGCTGCCATTAACCATCCCGATGTTAAAGCAGCACTTCTGTCGAACGGATCCGATGCCGCTGCACGCGGTGTGTTCGGTGTACCGTCTATCGAGTGTGGCAGCGAAATATTCTGGGGCTACGACGCGACCGATATGGCGGTTGATTATCTTCAGCAGAACGACTGGCCGACTGACCAACTGCAGAGCGCCATGCAACTTCCGCAGGGGTTACAGAGAAAAACAGCACCAGCCAAAAAATCTGCCACAGCAAATTCTGTAAATTCCGGTACACGAGTGCCGCTGCTGCCGCTCGACCTGCAACAACCGGCTGATCTGGTGGCGGCAATACGCGAACGGCGCGGCGGCGAGTTACTGGAGCTCGACCGGTTATTGCTACACAGCCCGCCACTTGCTGAAGGCTGGAACGCACTGCTTGGTAACGTTCGTACCCGCTTTAGCGTGAAGCAACAGTATCGTGAGCTTGCAATGTGTACAGTTGCAGTAGTGAACGGTGCTGATTATGAACTGGGCCAGCATGCGCCTATTTATATCCGTCACGGCGGCAGCGAACAGAAAGTCGAAGCACTAAAAAATCTTCCGGGGCTTTCACGGCAGGAAACGATTTTTGAAGAAAAAGAACTGCTCACCATTCGTCTGACCGAACAAATGACGCGGGATATTCGCGTTAGCGATGCACTGTTTGAACAATGTATGCAGGCGTTTGACACCCAGCAACTTGTTGAGCTTGTGGCAACCGTTGCTGCCTACAATATGGTTTCGCGGTTCCTGGTAGCCCTGAATCTTCACTAGTCTTTTACAACCAGCAACATCAGGTAGACGGTTTTACTATGTTGCGTTGTATTAGGAAATTAAGTGTTCAGGCTTCAAACTCTGTTTCCGGGAAACTTCTTGCCTGTTCTTTTTCGGGTTGGTCTTCGCGCAAGCTATAGCCGTGTTTGTAGATACTGCAGATCTGCCATCTGGTCGAGCCGAGCTGTAGCTTTTGTCTAAGTCTGCTGACATGGGCGTCAACAGTGCGAGTGTGGATATCTGCGGTAGTTTCCCATACCGCTTCAAGAAGTTTTTTGCGTGAGATTACGGCTTCGCGATTTTTGAACAGGTACAACGCGAGTTCAAACTCCTTGCTGGTGAGTTCGATTGGCTCGCTGTGTCTGTAGACCTGGCGGCTTACCAGATCGAAAGCAAACGGTTCACATCTTAAGTAGTCCATAGCGCCACGCTCCATGCGTTCGGATGGAAGAATGCAACGCTAAGCCAGAACCCTCTTGCAACCAGCAATGCACCCTGCAATGGTAATATTACCAATTTTGCGTAAGTTTTACGTTGTTTTACTAAATTACAGCAGTTACATCAACACAACAAATGATCAATTTGTGGTTGAGCTACCGCATTTTGAATAATTACTGCCGTTAGCGCACGGAAATCAGGCGGTTTGCTACAGTATCAAAAGTAGTTACTGACACACGATCAGTCCGAACTATTTAAAGTTCGCTAACGCTGTAGGCGGCACGCGCCAGCCAGTCAGGATGAGGTTCTGCACCCCACCCGGGTTCATCCGTCACCGTAACCTTGCCGTCTTCAACGGCAAAAGGTGACTTCCTGAATAGTTGCTGCTGCCACGGATAGTAATCTGCCCCTTCAATCGAAAACTCCAGATACTTTCCGGCATTCGGTATCGCTTTTAGCAAATGCATGGTGAATAGAGTAACCATAGACAGGTTGGCACAATGCGGAGTCACCGGCAGGCCGGCTGCCTGGGCCATTTGCACAACTCTCATGGTTCTGGCGATACCACCCAGATACAGAATATCCGGTTGAACGATGTTGACTACGCCGCCGTCTATCATCTGCTGCCATGTTGTCAGCAGGCAATCCTGCTCTCCACCGGTTACGTCTATATCAAGCGCTTCAGTGACTTGCCGGGTCTGATCCAATAACCAGTACGGACACGGCTCTTCAAAGTGACAATAACCGTGATCCTGCAGTTGACGTCCAACTTCAATGGCGCGCTCCGGACTGTAACAACTGTTGGCATCAATCAGCAGGTCAACACTGTCACCCAGTGCGTTGCGGATTGTCGGAATGATCTCTTCTGTGCGACCGGGCCATTCATCTTTGTTGCGCCCTACTTCAGCACCGGCTCTGACTTTAAAAGCATCAAAGCCGAACTCGTCACGCAACCTGACTAATCTTGCTGCTTCATCGGCAGGTGTAATGTCACGCTTCATTGAAGATGCATACGCTCGCAATTTACCACTGCTGCCACCAAGCAATGCCACCACGGGTACACCTTGTTGTTTGCCTCTAAGATCCCACAACGCGGTATCGAATCCACCAACAGCACGACACAGGTACGAACCCGGAAACTTATGTTCGCGTTCGAATACGGTGTCGAGCAGATCGTCGAGCTTTTCTGTGACTTTACCAAGTACCCACGGCGCTACCTGGCGGTGCAATACCATTGCTGTGATATCAGAGTGGTAGGTGGACACCTGCCCCCAACCCTGCTGCCCGTCTTCCTGAGTTACTCGGACAAAACCAACAAACTCGTTACAGAAGCTTTCAATTTTATTTATTTTCATCGGAACCGGGCTGGTGCTTTACACCCGCGTAGTTTACCGGAGGATGGCACAGCAACGGCGATGAGTATTACCAGGTGTGCCGGCCTGCTGCGTTTGCGAGGTTACGTTTCCTGCCTTACCGACGCGGGCGGGTTTCCGGACTTACCTGAAGCCCGTTGCGTGAGCGAGGATCGTGCGAACTCCCTTGCTGGCGTGACAACGATGTTCGGCGTCCTCGCTCAGGAGATGTTTTCGACCAGCGCAACACGGGTCGCCTCGGCAATTGTGGATACGCCGAGTTTGCGATAGATGTTTGAAATATGTTTGGCCGCCGTGCAGGCTGAGATATCAAGACTGCGACCGATTTCTTTACGGTTGTAACCACTCGCAACCAGAACCAGCACCTCTTTTTCGCGATCTGTCAGCTGTTCTGATTCGGCCGGTGCAAATCGCGCCAGGCGTTTTTTTTCTACCCTGGCACCGAGGTCGTCAAGCTGGTCCGGATCGAGTTGATCCAGCAAGCTGATAATGCGTTGGTAGGGGGAGCATTGTGCTGGTGTGAACCGCTCGTCACCGTATTTAACATTGGCACGACAACTTTCCCGGTTCATTCATTCGTCTCCCTGTTTCCTATCCGTTACGCTACTGTATGTGCTAGGTAGTTTGTATCGGCCATTGGTCATAGATTCGACCTTGTACATATGACCTTTTTCTAGCCTCCTGCCGCCCTGAATCAGTATACTGTGGCCGCTGGGAATTCCTATATAAATCAGGCTTTTCATGAATGTACTTCTGGTAGATGATCACATATTGTTTCGCCGCGGTTTGCGGCACTTACTTTCTGATCTCGATGAATCAATTCGCTTCCTGGAGGCCGATGGCGTTGCCGATCTGCAAAACCTGCAAACAGCAACCGTTGATCTGATTTTGCTGGATCTTGGCCTGAAAGGACCATCCGGTCTCAGCGCCCTGCAACTGGTTACAGAACAAATACCCGATCGCAGCATTGTGGTGCTGTCCAGCGAGGAAGAGCCGCGCCTGATCAAATCATGTATTAACCAGGGAGCTTCCGGATTTATCCCAAAATCGTCTACGCCGGAAATTCTGGTGCATGCGCTCAAGCTGGTCATTGCCGGTGGCATTTATCTGCCAACCGATGTGTTGCGCCCGCCGGCGCAGGATAAACCTGACCCGGCAAATGCTGCATCTCCCACACTCGACGACCTGAACATCACACCACGACAACAGGCAGCGCTAATGCTTGCGGTACAGGGGAAGTCAAACAAACTCATTGCCCGGGAGCTGAGCATTTCCGAAGGTACCGTTAAACTGCACCTGACGGCGGCGTTCAAAGCGTTAGATGTTAAAAACAGAACTGAAGCAGTCTACGCAGCTGCGAATCTTGGAATACTGCCTCCGCAGTGATTGATATTGATATAGTTGGCACCTGCAAACCGGGACTGATGTTTGATGGAAACTGAATCCGGCGCGCTGGCGCAGCCCGAACCGGAGGACGAGAGTACTGAACAGGCTCTACTGCAACTCATTGCAGGCAATGTTCAGCGCGTGCCTCTGGCAATCGCGTTTCTGGTCGTGGTTATCGCCAGCCTGTGCTACACCGAAGAAAACAGATGGCACATACTGATCTGGGCAATAGTTGTGATCAGTATGCAGTATGTTCGTTACCTGGTACTACCGGCACTGGTTGTCAACAAGAACCTGTCCGGTAAAAAACGCCTGTTTCAGGCCACCATGCTGTCATTTGTTAACGGCCTTATCTTCGCCAGTGCCATCCTCTTTTTCAGTGATCTTGACGATGTTTCAAAGTCAGTGTTTACCATTGTATTTCTTGGTCTGGCACAGGCGTCTGTTACCACCGCTGTAGGGTACAGACCAATAATCATCGCGTTTGTCGGTCCGTTTCTGGTAGCACTGGTCAGCGCGTGGTTATTTACGTCGTTTGAAATCTCGCGCTGGATCCCACCGGCGATGTCTATGCTCATTTGTCTGTACGCAGTGATATTACTGTCAATGGCAGGGGATATATACGACAGTTTCCTGCGCGCACACCAAATTCAGTTTCAGCTTCGCGATGCACTCGAGTCCGAGAAAGAAGCCAACTCCGCTAAAACCCGTTTCCTTGCTGCCGCCAGCCACGATCTTCGACAACCACTGCACACGTTGTCATTGTACAGTGCCGCACTGATGCAAAGACCACTCGATAACAAGAGTGCTGAAATCGCCAGCAGTATGAATATCGCACTAAGTGATATGTCCAGAGAACTCGACTCGCTGCTCGATATGTCGAAACTCGACGCCGGTATAGTGCAGCTGGACAACGACAACTTTGAATGCGCCGACTCCGTACAGCGCATCGTTAACTCCTACAATCAAATCTGCACAGAGAAAGGCATTGATCTGCACAGTGACTTTCAAATACGGCCAACCATGTACAGCGACCGGATACTGTTTGAACGCGTGGTTCGCAATGTCATGGACAATGCCGTCAAGTACACTGAAACCGGACACATCAATGTCTCTGTAAAACCACATGAAAAAGACAAATTCCAGGTGATTGTCGAAGACACAGGAATAGGCATTAGCGAAAGCGATTTAAAGCATGTGTTTCAGGAATTTTATCAGTCCAACAACCCGGAGCGGGATCGAAACAAGGGCCTTGGTCTCGGGCTGGCTATCGTAAAGCGACTGACACCAATGCTATCCGGCACAATTAACATTGAATCGGAAGAACAGCAATTCACCCGCGTCACACTGACCTTCCCTATCTCGCACATGGCTCAGGCAGTTGAAATACCACCGGACCGGCAAAGACTGCCGTTGTCCGACCGGCATATACTAATAATCGACGACGATACAGCCGTGCGTACAGCAACCAGGGTATTGTTTGAGGGCATTGGATGCAAAGTTTCGGAAGCAGCCAACACGGCCGATGCAGTTACCAATGTGCAGAAAAACATACCGGATATAGCGCTGGTAGATTTACGCTTACCCAATGGAGAATCCGGCTTAAATACTGTTGGGCGGATACGCGGGTTTGTCAAAGACCTGCCGGTGATTATTATTACCGGAGAGTCTTCGCCCAATGTGCTCAGATCGCTTAAATCGTCCGGGCACCCTTACCTTGCAAAACCGATTGATAAAACCGAGTTGCTGGAGCAAATCAATCATATTCTTGGCAGCGGATAGACCAGCGTCAAATCACAATTGAATCGCAATTGAATCGCATGTTATTTAACATAATTTTCAATACGCGCCATCCTATTCACTAATTCGTGCTGAATGTTGAGCTAATACGTGAAAATGTTACTGTGCTTTTTCACCCCTGCCGGAAACAGACCTGCCTATGACTATCAAAGCGGTATTGTTTGATCTTGACGAGACCATACTCGATCGATCGCGTTCTCTGGAGTTGTTTCTGACCTGGGAAGCATCTGAATACCTCAATCTTTCCTATGCAGATTGCGAGCGTTACATCGAGCGTTTTATCGAACTCGATGACAACGGCATGGGTAACAAAACAGAGGTGTACTCTACGCTGTGGAAAGAGTTTGGACTTTACGAACACACCGCAGAGGATCTGACGGCAAACTACCGCGACACTTTATCACCGCTTTGTCTGCGAAAAGCGCCATGTTGATCAGGCGATTGCCATGCTCAAGTCACAGGG
Source organism: uncultured Granulosicoccaceae bacterium (assembly GCA_964481315.1). Taxonomy (GTDB): domain Bacteria; phylum Pseudomonadota; class Gammaproteobacteria; order Granulosicoccales; family Granulosicoccaceae. The sequence goes on along the minus strand of CAYZVB010000197.1, from coordinate 1,311 downwards.
CCTGAAACTTGGTGTGGTATCGAACGGCCCTACTCCGTTTCAGGAAAACAACCTTGATGCACTGGGCCTAACGGAATTTTTCGATACCGTTGTGGTCTCCGAGGCGGTGGCATGCCGCAAGCCTGACGCAGCGATATTTACACTGGCGTGCGATAACATTGGCGTTACCGCCGCCGACTGTGTATTTGTTGGAGATAACCCGGAAGCCGATATTCGCGGTGCCGGCGACACTGGTATGTTCACTGTGTTTGTGCCGACCCGCCGCTACCAGGCCTGCAACTTTGCAAACAAAGTCTGCCGCGATATGCGCGACTTACCGGCAGTTATTGCCGAAGCAGCAAACCAAACGCAACCGCACTAGTGTGGTGCAGAGTCATATCAGGCTGTGCTTTGCGCGTAGCCATATAAGCTCGATAACTCTGCCGCGGCATTCATCACGTATGTTGCCATTTGCTTTTCTACCGAGCGTTTAAATCTTGCTGCCGGTGTCGCCACCGACACGGCACCAACGGCAAAGCCGTCAAAGTCGACAACCGCAGCAGCAACCCCGATCACATCACTTTCGAATGTACCGATAGATTTTGCATAGCCGGTATCTGCGGCAAGTGCTATTGACTGATACAGCTGTCGTTTGCGGGTTTCAGTCGCTTCGGTATAGCGCGTCAGTTTTGCTGTGAGTAACTGCTTTACTAAAGCGTCCGTTGATCTGGACAAAAAGGCAATTCCGGAACCACTGGCATGCAACGGCAACGGCTCACCCGGGTCAATATAAACACGCGTGCCTCTGATATTACTTTCAACAATAGCGCTGGTGCGCAGCTGCCCGTCCAGGTATCGACTGGCATGCGCAGTTTCACCGGTTTGCTCGACCAGTGCTGCAAGTACTGCCTGAGTTTGCCCGGCCACCGGATGGGTT
>CAYZVB010000197.1:0-385 GCA_964481315.1 uncultured Granulosicoccaceae bacterium | reverse complement strand
AATAGGCTTTGTCACGCGGGTCCTGCTCGAGAATACCTTTTTCAGTCAGGCCACTTAGGTACCTCTGTACGGTCGATTTATCCCAGCCGAGCAAGCGGGCGGCTTCAGACGCGCCAATCTGCGGTCTGTTTTCTGAAAACAGATCCAGTACCGCAAGCGCTTTTACTACCGTGCTCAATGCAAAGTCACCTGACATGAGTTTGTGCTATTGACTCAATATACGACTCGGTGGATCATTATTCAAACTGCTATCTCAAATTACAGCACTGTCCGTCCTACGGATTACAGTCGAATACGACAGCGGAGCGCTTACAAATGACAGACAAAACTATTCTGGTTGTTGGCACCTACGACACCAAAGACGATGAACTGCAGTACATGGCAC
>CAYZVB010000196.1:8284-10410 GCA_964481315.1 uncultured Granulosicoccaceae bacterium | reverse complement strand
GTTTTTCAGTTTGCTTGAAAGCTTTGGCCTGATCGTAGACAGACATTACTTTCCCGACCACCACGCGTTCACAGCCACTGATCTGACGTTCAATGATAACCATCCGGTACTGATGACAGAAAAAGACCGGGTTAAGTGTCAACAATTTGCCGATGACCAAATGTGGTTTTTACCAGTAGATGCAGTCGTTGATACCGCCATTATGAGTGCATTCGACGATCTGTTGACCAGCAAAGAGGTGTTGCCGCCACGTGACTGAAGCGGACTACAAAATTGTGATACCGGCGCGTTTCAGTTCAACCCGGTTTCCCGGAAAACCGCTCGCGTTGATTGATGGCGTGCCGATGGTGATTCGCGTTTATCAGCGGGTAATGAACGTGACGGCTGGCGATGTGATTGTCGCCACCGATGACGAACGTATTGCGGATGCATGTAAATCGCATGACGCTCCGGTGTGTATGACGCAATCTGATCACCCGACTGGTACCGATCGGGTGGCCGAGGTGTGCCGGCAGATGCAATGGCCGGATGACACCGTCATTGTTAATGTGCAGGGCGATGAACCGCTGATTCCACTCAGTAGTGTCGAGCAGGTTGCGGGTAATCTGCAAACCCATCCTGATGCATTGCCACGCTGTGTACACCAATAACGGATGCTCAGGAGTTTGCTGATCCCAACAACGTTAAGGTGGTGTTTGATCATCGTGGTATGGCCATGTATTTCAGTCGCGCGCCAATTCCGTTTGAACGTGACAACAGTGGTGATGTTTCCAGTGCATACCGTCATTTGGGTTTATACGCCTATCGCGCAGACTTTTTAGCGCGCTACGGCAGTCTGAGTGCCTGTATGGTTGAAGACCTTGAAAAGCTCGAACAGCTTCGTGCGTTGTGGAACGGTGAACGCATTCATGTTGGCGTAGCGTCAGAGTTGCCGGGGCCGGGGGTAGATACACCAGAGCAGCTTGCAGAAGTGGAAGCGCTGCTTAAGTCCAGTGCAAACGCAGCGCAGTGAAATAACATGGCAGAAACCTCTGGCAGAAAGTGGCGTGTACTTGAACGTACTATCGGATTCGACGGCTTTTTCAAGCTCATTAAGTATTCGTTGCAGCACGAACTGTTTGCCGGTGGCTGGGGCCCGCCAATCGAACGAGAGGTACTGCATCGCGGCCATGCCGTAGCCGTACTGCCATATGATCCTGTGTCTGACTCCACACTTCTGATAGAACAGTTTCGCCCCGGTGCGACGCATTCGGAAAACAGCCCCTGGCTGATTGAATGCATTGCCGGAATGGTTGAGCCGGGCGAATCAGAAGTCGATGTGGTTCGACGTGAAGCCCGTGAGGAAGCCGATATCGAGATTGGCGATGTTCATTACCTGACGACCTATTTCCCATCTCCGGGTGGAAGTACCGAAACCATCTCGGTTTACTGGGCTATGACCGATTTATCTGATGCTGGCGGAGTGTACGGTCTGCCAGACGAAGGAGAGGACATACGCTCGTTTGTGGTGCCCTTCGACGAGGCTATGGCCATGGTGCGCAACCAGCATATAAATAACTCGTTAGGGATCATTTCGTTGCTGTGGTTCCAGGCGATTCGTGAGGAAATTCAAGCAGATTTGTGAGTTTCGTAGTAAACCCCTGACGGTCACGGGCGCGCTGTTCAAGATACTTAATGTATGACCGCTAGTGTAGGTCTAACAATAACGATATTGAGCCTTCCGACGTGCTGCGCGTAAGGGTGGAGTTTTAACTGTATGGCAAACAACGTAGACCTGTTGGTGGTGGGTGCCACCGAAGGGCTGACGGCTGTCGAATTGACGGAGCGGCTGGTCGCCGAATTCAAGCAACCTGCCGAAGCTTTTGCAGAGCTGGTGGCAGCAGCCTGTGATGGTGGGCCGAAATACGCTGCACAATCCAGTGTTACGCTGGACACGGCAGTCGAGGGGCAGGGTAAACTCGAAGATTTTGGCGTTGTATGCGAACTGCTGGTTGACGGCAAACCAGTGCCGAGCTCCGGGCTTTCAAACCCGACCCCGGAACAAGCGGATGCAAAACAAGCAGATGCAAAACAAGCAGATGCAAAACAAGCAGATGCAGACCAGAGTGCGACCAACGCTGCAGAGA
>CAYZVB010000196.1:0-8274 GCA_964481315.1 uncultured Granulosicoccaceae bacterium | reverse complement strand
TTGATGTTGCTGTTGTTGCAGACGACACTGTTGATGCCGCCTCTGAAGCCGATGCCGCTGAAGACGCCACCCCTGATATTGCCACCGCCGAAGCTGCACCCGAAGCTGAGAGCGATGCAACAGACGAAGACTTTGGCGATCTGTCATTTGATGAAACCACTGATAGTGCCGACGCACCTGATGCCGACAAAGCAGAAACCACTGATGCGGCTGCAGAGCAGTTGCCTGCCGATGACGGTCTGAGCTTTGAGGACGAACTGGGTGAACTCGGCAGTGCTGAGATCGCCACTGAAAGCACGGCAAAATCCAGTGAGGACGCAGAGGGTCTTGAGTCTGTCGAGATCGACTTTAACGACGAGCTTGATTCGCTCGACGATCTGCAAAGTACCCCTGCTGCAGAGCCAGAGGTAAATGAAACTCCGGCGACTGAAGCGGAAGCACCAGCAAGCGAACCGGAAGTTACTGAATCACCGGAAGCAACAGCGGCTGTGGACACCGATAGCGCTGAGCTGACGCTTGACAGTGATCTTACCGCGTCTGCAAACACGCAGCCTGCAAAAGAAAAATCAAAGGCATCGGATATTCCAGCGGTTGCGAAGAAGTCCAGTGATGCGCCGCTTGAGCTAAGCCTGGCCGATGACGATGCGGGCCCGCTGACCAAACCGAAAAAGAAAAGTGATGCTGCGCCGGATGATGGCGGGCTAACACTGGTGCTGGACGACAACGCTAACAGTGAGCCTGCTGCACAATCGGCTGCCAAACAACCTGAAGAAAAGCAGGAAGAAAAGCCTGAACCATCTGAAGCGCTTGAGCTCGATGTAGACTCTGGCGATGAAGAAGCTTTAGAACTGCGTGATACATCGCGGGAGCCGGTAGAAATCACACCGCCGGTTGCAGCGCCGGAAGAAGAAGCCGAGCCCGAAACTGCGCCAGGTACAAAAACCGCAGACGAAGCACTATCTGCTGACTCAGCACCGGAACAGTCTGCACCAGAACAATCTATACCAGAGCAGCCTGCACCTGAACAGCAGGATACAGAGGTTGCAGCTGCAGCAGAAAGTTCGGTAGCAGATGATACTGCAGCCAGCGACGATAGCACCGTATCGACAGAAGAACCCGAGCCCGCGAAAGCCGATGATATTACCAGCTTCATCGCTTCACTTGCCGGTGACGCAGAATCATCGTCAACAACAACGGGTGCTGCGGTTGCCGGTGGCCTGGTGATGCCGGGACAGGAGCAATCTGACAACGAAGTTGAAGCAGCGGTTACACCGTCACCAGCAGAGGCTTCCGAGCCATCGGTTGAAGATGAATTACAGGCTGCGGTTAGCAGTGTTGCTGAAACGCCGGCTTTGTCGGATGTTGTTGATCTTGGCAAGGCCGAAGATCTGGTACCTGACATTTTGGAAGACGACAGTAACGCTGGCGCCGGCAAGAAGAAAATCCTCGCTATGGCGGCTGCCGGTCTGGGTGTCGTCGGTGTTGGTGCGCTGGTAGCGTTGCAAAGCGGGCTGCTAAGCAAGCCTGTTGAGCCGGCCACCACAGTTGTTGCTGTTGCACCGGTTAAAGACAAGAGCGCAGAGTTTGATGCAGTTGAGCAGGTATCACTCAACGCTGCTATAGAACGTGCAGAAGTGCTGAAGAATCCGGATAAGTACACTACCGAGGAGCTGATCGTCTACCTCGCGGAAGATCTGGGTGAAAACGCTAAAAACGAATTGAAGAACTATGTCACCGGTGGCGCCGATTATAAATCGAGCAGCCAGGCCGCTGTGCCTCGAATGGGGGCGGCAATTCCCGCCGACAGTGATTCTGAATTATGGCTGCGTAACCGCGTTGATCATCCGGCTGATGAATTCTTTGATGACTGGTCTAAACGTGAAGTTGATTTACAGGCGTATCTTGAGCTTCAGGATCGACTGATCGAAGTCGGTGATCTTGAAATTGCACTGGATGTTAGTAAAAACACCAAAGATAAATTGTTTGCTGTGATGAGTCAGCAGCGACTGGCCCGTGCGTATCATGCCCTGGGCAACAGTGACAAAGCTTCCGAAGTGCTGACAATGGCGGTTCGTGGTACTTACGCCATTAAGCTTGAATCTGAACGTGTGCTGGCAATAGGCGACTATGCATTAACCGAACAGGCACTGGGGCTGGACGAGGATGCAGAAGACTCGTTCCTGAAAGCATCAATTCTGTCTCGCAGTTTGCATAAGCCGCAGAACCGTACTGTCGCTTTCAGTGCCATTGCAGAGTACTTCCACAAGGCCCGGCGCAGCAGTGAAGCACTTGAGTTTCTTGATCTTGCGATGACCACGGCGTACGAACTGCCGGTTAACACCGCTGCGCGGGATCTTGCCATCAGGCACGTTGCGTTAACCGAAGTACGTCTTGGGTTAACCGAACAAGCCACTGAACACGCCAATCTAATTGTCGATCCGTTTGCGGCAGTATCTGCCTTGCACGGGATTGCACTGGAACTGGAGCGTACCGGTGACGAGGAAAACGCACGTCTGACATTGAACATGGCATATCGTGCGGGCAGCCTTATCAAGAACAGCGACAAGCGCGAAAAGCTTCTGGAAAAAATTCGCCTTGCGGGTAACTAATAAACCATGAGTATGAGGGAGAAGAGCTAATGGATCGGTCACTACAGACAGTAATTTTGAGCGTTGTGGCGTGTGCTTTTCTGGGTGCATGCTCTGCCACCAGTGAACCTGGTGATAACGGTGCAATTGCAACGCAAACTCCCGGTACTACACCTGCAGTTGACATTCCAGATGTAGGGAGTGCCCAGTCCGGTGATGAAACACCGCAGCCGGCTACAACGTACGAACCTGTCATCGACGATGCACTGGTTGCTGCTGCCGCCAATATTGGTTGTGGCGCTTCTGCCGAACGCTTCCGCGATACCATGGTCGCAGTGGTTAACGACGCACGCCTGGCGGCGCGTCAGTGCGGGACACGTAATTCACCGGCTGTCGGTGTGGTGAGCTGGAATGATGAGCTTGCTGCAGCGGCGTTAAGTCATGCTAACGATATGGTGACATTCAATTTTTTCAGCCATGATGGTTCAGACGGGCTTAGTGTGGCTAACCGCGCCGAGACCGCCGGTTATGACTGGCGAGCCATTGGTGAAAACATTGCCGCCGGTCAGCAGGAAGTGGAAGAAGTGCATCAGGGCTGGCTTGAGAGTCCGGGTCACTGCCGCAACATCATGAATACGTTATATACTGAAATCGGTGCTGCCTGTGTTAACAGTGAGGACACTGACTTCGGTAACTACTGGGTTGTAGTGTTCGGCAACGAACGATAATTGTTCGCAGCCTGAAACTTACCTAAGCAGCTTACCTAAGCAGCTGAGCTTCAGTTGCGTAGCTGACTGCATGAGCGCATTGTTCGGCTGATAATGATCGATTTGCAGGTGATGTTGACTCCTGCATCAGATTATCCGCCATACTCACATGACTGCCGTTGTTGGTCATGATATGAAATAGCTCATGGGCGAGCGCAATGCCGGTATCTCTGGTTACAGCGGTGATCCATAGGCTGTATCTCATCCATGGTCGATTGCCGGTGTTACCTTCCCCGAATGCTTCTGCGTCGAATTGCGTTTGCATATTGGTGTCATTGGCAAACACGACCGTAACATGGTCTGTTGGGACTTTGCGCGCAAGCGTCATGGCGTTGCCGGTAGAAAGATGTTGCAGGTACGCCGGTGCCTCTACCTCAAGCCACTGATTAACTTCTAAATTAATATCGCATTGTCGGTAAATATCAGCCGTTTCCTGCAGTGCAGCTGTAATTTTTTCTGCATTCCATTGCTTGTTAAGCACCAGTATGTCCAGTGCAAGCGTATGGCTGCCGCTGGTGGTTAGTTTTGGAGCTTCTTGTTCAACGGTAACAAGTGGCGCCGGGGTAGCCAGCGGGTCACCAATATAGCCGGTCGACACATAGCGACTGGTACGTGCTTTAACCGACTGACGTTCTATTGCTTTTTTAAGCTGTTGGGTGGTGAGTGACGGGGTTTGATTCAGTGTTCTTGCGGCCAGCGCGACCAGTCGTGATACGGCATAACTCGAACCGGATACCTGTTGTACTGTGCCGTTGTAGTCAAGTGCGTTAATGCGTTCGGCGGGCAGCATGTAGTCAACCGCAATACGACCGTAGTTGGTTCGCTCAGCGGGTGTAACAAAGTCATCGGCAGACGTTACCACCAGCATGTTGTCAATTTCCAGCGCAGCCGGATACACGCCACGCTGATCAATATCCCGTCCGTTATTGCCTGCCGAAGCTATAAACAAGATATGCGAGTGAGCTTCGGCAGCCTTCTGAAACGCGGCCCAGTCAGTGAAACGATTGCTGCCCAAAGGCATACCGACAATACGAACATCGTTATCCGAGGCATGTTCAATCAGATCTTTCATGCGGGACATATCGGGTCGCGGGTAGCGATACGGCACAATAGCAATGCCGGGCGCTTCTCTAATAACAATAGAAGCGGTACGCGTACCGTGGCGCTGCACCCTGAACGGTGACTGCGCAGGATGTGCATCATACGGCAATCTGTCCATCTCCCAGAAGTCGTAACCGATTAAGTTTCCTTCGTTATCGCGTGCCAGCGCATTGGCAATTTCCGGCAACTGATAGTTAACACCGGAGTCGACCATCGCAACACGGACTCTGGCGGGTTGTAGTGGTGGCAGGCGCGGCAGCGGCGGGTTGAGCCATTCTGCTTCGCCGGTGGCGGTAAGTGATTCGTTCGACAGCGGCTGAATGTGTGTGGGTTTGTTGTCACGGTAAATAAGTTGTCGAGCCAGTTGAGTGGTACAGTCAGCGTCAAGCATGAGCTGTACTTCGGGGTTCTGCATTGCATTGGTTCGGAAACTGGTCAGTACTGTGCGCGGCGGCTGGTTTGGCGGTGTGATCAGTTGTACGCTCATGGCCTGCAATGAGGCAGAACGTAATAACAGTCGTATTCCCAGTGTTTTGCCGCGAAACTTAATAGGCTCTTCCTCTACGTTGAGCCCGGAGCCTGTGAGCTCGGTTATACCTGCGGTAACTGTTGCGGTGAGTTCATCGGTAGCGGTTGTTTTAAAGTTTTCGCAGGCAGACTGCGCCACCGAGCGCAGTTGTTCATGTGAAAGCGGGTCTGCAAGTAACGGGTTTGTGCAGTACAACAGCAGCGCCGTGCCAAGTGACAAACACCTTTTGCTAATCATGGTCGCTGCATCCTGATATGTTCAATGCCGCCTTCATCAAATACTTCACCGTGCCGGCTGAACCCGTGCTGTTCATATAAGCCAATTGCCGCGGTTTGCGCGTTTAAGTACAGCGATTGAAGTTCGTTTTTTTCTGCAAGGGTGAGTAGTGCGGTGAGTATTTGTGTTGCAAGGCCTTGTTTGCGGAACGCTTTTAGTACGGCGATTCTGGTGATCTTGCCGTCAGTCTGCAATCGTCCGGTGGCAACTGCCTTATTGTTGATAAACGCCAGTACGTGCCAGCTCGAATCCTCATATTTATCCCATTCCAGTGATTCCGGAATGCCTTGTTCCTGAATAAATACAGATCTGCGGATCAGCTGAATGTCAGATTTATAGTCCGCATAGGTGACAATCTTTATTGTCGCTTCATTATTCATCGTCACTTAGTAATGCATGGCGGTTGTAGAGCAGGAGTATGGTGTCACGCTCCTGAGCGTTAGTGTTGCTAACGGTGATTGAGCGATGCTCGCAGAGTGTTGCTGCTGTTGCGGCCGAGAGCGCATAAGCCTCTCCGTTGGCGAACAATATCGTTTGATCATCTGTGTTTTTCCATGCAAACGCAAAAGCACTGTTGCAGTGCAATGTGTCTGGTAAGTCACTCCATTCTGCCTGCCGGCTTTCAGTTGCTTCGGAATTAAGAGATTCTGTCAGGAAGCGCCCAATCGCTTTGTCGAGCTGTAAGTCCGGTGCGTTGAGGGACGCTGTGATCATATCGCGCAGTTGTTGCAGGTCGCCGTTGTCTATTTGACCCGGTTTATTCGTACGTGACCTGCGGGGGTCGGTATAGCGTTCGGGGTTGGGTATGTCTTCGAGCAGGTAACCAATAACCGATGGCAGCATCTCATCGACAGAGGGTGCTCTGAAACCGATTGACCATGTCATGCACGGGTCTGCCACGGCAATGCCGTGGTGGGCATACTGCGGAGGCAGGTAAAGCATGTCACCAGCGTCCAGCTGCATGGTTTTATCGGCATTAAAATCAGCAAGAAGCGAAATAGCGGCACTGGATGAAGAGGTGTTGGGCGGGCGTGCGGAAGTTTCTATTTGCCACTCACGTTGACCGGATGCCTGCAAAAGGAAAACATCATACTGATCTACATGTGCGCCGACAGAACCGCCAACGGGTGCATAACTGATCATTAAGTCGTCAATGCGCCAGTCGGGAATAAACCGGAACGGCTCGATGTATTGGCGAAACTCCGGCAGCAGTTTCTCTACATCACTGACCAGTATCGACCATTGATTGCCGCTCACGCCATCATAAAAGTCGTCTGCAAACGGCCCGTGCGTCATGCGCCATTCGTGGCCGTTAACACATTCCATGTATCGTGAGTTGGCGTCCGGATCGAGTGTTAATCCTGCCAGTTCGTTTTCATCGATTGGCGATTCAAAGCCTGGAAAAGCTTGTTTAATGAGCAGTGGCTTTTGCTGCCAGTACTCTTTTAAAAATACATCGGTATCAATGCCGTCAGGCCAGTTGATCTGCATGTCTACAGCTGACGTGTGAGTTCGGAAGCATAGCCAGTGTAGCTGGCAGGTGTTAACGCTTTGAGTTCTTTCTTAACTTCGCTCGGAAGCTCCAGGGTTTCTATAAACTGCGCAAGAGTTGCCTGAGTAATCGCTTCGCCGCGAGTTAGTGCCTTGAGTTTTTCGTACGGGTTTTCGATGCCATAGCGTCGCATAACCGTTTGGATCGGTTCGGCAAGCACTTCCCACGAGGCGTTGAGGTCGGCTGCCAGGGCCTTTTCGTCGAGCTGCAGTTTGCCAATGCCTTTAAGCAAAGATTCATACGCAATGAGTGAGTGGGCAAAGGCCACGCCCAGATTACGCAGCACGGTAGAATCGGTGAGGTCTCTTTGCCAGCGGGAGATTGGCAGCTTGGCACTGAAGTGGCCAAACAAGGCGTTGGCAATACCCAGGTTGCCTTCTGCATTTTCGAAGTCTATCGGGTTAACCTTGTGCGGCATGGTCGAAGAGCCGACTTCACCACTGATGACTTTCTGTTTGAAATAACCGATGGAAATGTACGACCAGATGTCTCGCGAGTAGTCGATGAGTATGGTGTTAAATCGGCTGAACGCATCAAATAATTCTGCCATGTAGTCATGCGGTTCGATTTGTGTGGTGTACGGGTTTAATGTTAGCCCGAGTGATTCAACAAAACGTTTGCTCAACGCCGGCCAGTCAACATCCGGGTAGGCGCTGCTGTGTGCATTGTAGTTACCGACTGCACCATTCATTTTACCGAGTAATGGTATTGCCTGAATTGCTGCCATTTGGCGCTGCAGCCGGTAGGCGACATTGGCCATTTCCTTACCCATGGTTGACGGGGTTGCGGTTTGTCCGTGGGTGCGGCACAGCATCGCCACATCGGCATGTTCACCTGCCATTGCGGAAATTGCATCGGTGACCTTGCCGGCCGTCGCAAGCAGCGTAGTGTGCGCGCCGTTTTTCAGTGACAGTGCCTGCGACAGGTTATTAATGTCTTCCGAGGTGCAGGCAAAGTGCAAAAAACCACTGACGGCTGCAAGCTCGCTGTTGTCTTTGAATTTTTCCTGTAGCAGGTATTCAACGGCCTTGACGTCGTGATTGGTGGTTCGTTCTATTTCCTTCACGCGGGCGGCATCGGCCTCGCTGAAGTCGTCGGCCAGCGTATCGATAGCGGCAAGGGCATCAGCGCTCAATTTCACCTCCGCAATACCGGGCTCAGCGGCCAGTGCCTGCAGCCAGCGCAGTTCGACGATGGCGCGGTTACGGATCAATCCGAATTCGCTGAATTCAGCAGACAGAGGGGCGGTTTTGGACGCGTAGCGACCATCGACAGGGGAGATTGCAGTCAGTGACATGGAGGTGGCAGGAGGCTTTAGCTAAAGGTCGTTATTACAACACAAAAAGCCGGGTGACGGGTGCCTGAGCAGTGTGTTGAAGATATCGCACACACGTGGGTTTTCCCTGCCGTTCTTGCCTGTGGTGTATTGCACTCAGGCGTAAAGGTATTGTGGTGTTTAGG
>CAYZVB010000195.1:10173-10411 GCA_964481315.1 uncultured Granulosicoccaceae bacterium | reverse complement strand
TTACTTTCCAGTCGCCGTCGGTGGTGCTGCCGCTGACACAATCAAAGAACTCACCGAAGAGTATGTTGCCGCTAATCCCGGTGTAAACATTGATGCCGTTTATGCAGGTTCATACAAGGAAACGGTAACCAAAGCGCTGACAGCATCGCGCGGTGGCAAACCCCCGCAGTTATCGGTAATTTTATCGGTCGATATGTTCACGCTTATCGATGAAGAAATCATAATGCCGTTCGATGAG
>CAYZVB010000195.1:3932-10163 GCA_964481315.1 uncultured Granulosicoccaceae bacterium | reverse complement strand
AAGACAAAGCCTGGTTAAACTCCTTTTACCCTGCGTTTATGGAAAACAGTCAAACCGGTGGCAAAACCTACGGTATTCCGTTTCAGCGTTCAACACCCGTGTTGTACTGGAATAAGGATGCCTTTGCCGAAGTTGGTCTCGACCCTGAAGCACCGCCCGCCACGTGGGAAGAAACCATAGAGATGGGTAAAAAACTGGTAAAGAAAGATGCCGATGGTAATGTCTCGCGATGGGGTGTGCGCATTCCCTCTTCAGGGTTTCCGTACTGGCTGTTCCAGGGGCTTTCTACCCAGAATGATGTCATCCTTGCCAACAGTGATGGCAACCAGACTAACTTCGATGATCCGAAGGTCGCCGAAGCACTGCAATACCTTGTCGACCTGAGCACCAAGCACGAGGTGATGGCACCGGGAATCATTGAATGGGGTGCTACCCCCAAGGCGTTCTTTGAAGGACAGACTGCAATGATGTGGACTTCAACCGGTAACCTGACCAATGTTCGCAACAATGCACCGTTCAACTTTGGTGTGGCCATGCTGCCTGCCAACAAGCGTCGCGGTGCGCCAACCGGTGGTGGCAACTTTTACATTTTCGAAGAATCATCTGACGAGCAGAAAAAAGCCGCGTTTGAATTCGTAAAGTGGATTTCCGCCCCCAGGCAGTCAGCCAAGTGGACAATCGCTACCGGTTACGTAGCACCGCGCCCGGACACCTGGGAGACAGAAGAAATGAAAGCCTACACTGCGGACTTTGCGCCGGCGTTTGTTGCCAGAGATCAGCTGGAACATGCTGTTGCCGAACTTTCGACCTACGAAAACCAGCGTGTCACATCGGTGTTTAACGATGCACTGGCCGCTGCCATTACCGGCAGCAAATCAGTCGAAGATGCACTGGCAGAAGCGCAAAAGAAAGCCGATGCTATTTTGAAGGATTATCGATAGCAGGATGTTAGTGACCGGTGACTCTGTCGCCGGTCCTTCTTTTACGTTTTTATAGTGAACACACTTAATGCAACACAAACTGTTGCGCCGCCAATGGCGTACACCCGGTAGTCACGCCTAATGCTGCATAGACGAGAATGGGTATATGGCTGGCTGTTTCTAATGCCGGCTCTGGTGTTTTTATTTACTTTTACCCATTACCCGGCAGTGCGTACTGTCTTCAGTAGTTTCTTCTCGACTCCCAGAGGCAAGCGTCCGGCAAAATTTATCGGGCTTGAAAACTATCAGACACTCATTCAGGACGAAGTGTTCTGGAAAGTGCTTGGCAATAACTTCTGGTTTGCTGTCGGCACCATTCCGGTCTCGGTGATTCTGGCGCTGGTTATGGCGCTGTGGGTTAACAGTCATTTGAAAGGCCGGACCTTATCCCGTGTTGCGTTTTTTGCACCAACCGTTCTTCCGCTAATTGCGGTGGCAAATATCTGGTTGTTCTTTTATACCCCGGGTTTTGGTTTGATTGATCAGTTGCGTGGCGGCTTATTTGGTCTGCCGGCAATTAACCTGCTCGGCAACCCCGATACCGTACTGGCGGCTATGATTGTTGTGGCCATCTGGAAGGAGGCCGGGTTTTTTATGATTTTTTATCTCGCGGCACTGCAGTCTGTACCGCCGGTGTTACGAGAGGCAGCGGAAGTGGAAGGAGCGAGCAGCTTTTATTATTTAAGAAGAATATTGCTGCCTTTGCTTATGCCAACCACACTGTTTGTGTCTGTGAACGCGGTGATCAATTCATTCAGGCTGGTTGATCATATTTTTGTAATGACAGAGGGCGGGCCGGACAACGCCAGCAGCCTGTTGCTTTACTACATTTACGAGACCGCGTTTGAATACTGGCAAACCGGTTATGCTGCCACACTGACGGTGGTGATGTTAATACTATTGTCAATATTAGCTATCGGGCAGTTTTTCCTGTTTGACCGGAAGATACACTATCGATGAATAAGCCCGGTAGAACATGGCCGCAGTTCGATACCGTACTCAATACCTTTGCGATGTGGTTGCTGGCCTTTTTGTGGGCGCTGCCGTTGTTGTACGCAATCTGGACTGCGTTTCACCCTGCGGCCTATGAAACAAAGTTTGTATTAACCGCACCGCTAACACTTGATAACTTTGCAAAGGCATGGGCGGCAGCACCGTTTGCGCGATATTTTGTTAACACCGTTATGCTGGTCACTCTCATACTGATTTGTCAGTTTATTCTCTGTACCTTAGCCGCCTTTGCCTTTGCCCGTTTTCGTTTTCCGGGGCGCAACATTCTTTTTACACTGGTATTACTGCAGTTGCTGGTAATGCCGGATATTTTGATTGTCGAAAACTATAAAACTATTCGGTCTATGGGGCTGGTTGATACCATTACGGCTATTGGTTTGCCGTACATGGCCTCGGGCTTTGGCATATTCTTACTGCGGCAGACTTTTATGTCTATTCCCAAAGAACTGGACGAAGCTGCAAGAGTGGAAGGCACTTCATTTTTGGGGCTGCTGTGGAAAGTGTACATCCCGCTTGCGAAGCCAACGTACCTTGCCTATGGACTGGTGTCGGTCAGCCATCACTGGAATAACTTTCTATGGCCGCTGATTATTACCAACTCTGTTGAAACGAGACCGGTCACGGTCGGGCTGAGCGTCTTCTCTGCCATTGACGCGGGTCTGGAATGGTCGGTTATTAATGCCGCCACGCTGATGACGTCGGGGCCGCTGCTGATTGCTTTTCTGTTGTTTCAGCGTCAGTTTGTACAGAGCTTTATGCGCGCCGGCATTAGATAGCAGTTGCCGGCTTATTCAATCACTATTTTTAACGGCTGGTGATCGGACGCTGCTGTTTGCGTGTTCACTTCAATGGCCTGCAATGTTTCGGCGATACCCGGTGAGGCAAAGAAAAAGTCTCTGCAGTGTGCGCCCTCCGGCCACTGTACGTGGTCGAATATTCCACAGGTTGGGTCGTGTGGAGTGTGACCATGTGCTTGTCTCCAGCAGTCAGTTAACGCATCGGTGTTGTTAGTTAGGGATTGATAGTCGCCGGAGTCAACAGTCAGGTTAAAGTCTCCGCAATAAATCGCATGGTCAGTTTCTGCAAGTTGTAAAAACTGCCCCTCGCCGCCCTGCGGGGAAGGGTGCTGGTGCCTGCTGCAGCACTCGCTGTGGTGTTGCGCAAGATACTTCACCTGAGCAGTACGCTGCCGGGTGGCGAAGTAGTCGAGGTGAAGTGTGGTAATGCGCAGTAAATCGTTGTTGAAAGGGACCAGCACTTCTATGGCCTGCCGAGGCATGTGTTTAACCTGCGGCTCTGCAGGTTGCGGCAGCTTGTGATGCGTAAGCTGCATGATGGGCAGGCGGCTCAATATCATGTTGCCGAACTGCAGCCGGCCATCGTTACACAATCGGTCGATGGCCGCACCAAATACCGGTGTGTGCTGCGGAAAATAACCGGCCAGTTCGTTAACCTGATTACCTTGTGGGGTACACAGTACTTCCTGCAGGCAGATAACATCGGCATCGGAGAATGCTTTTATCTCTTTTGCTATGCGCTCAACACTGGTTGTTTCATCGACGCCTTTGGCGGCCTGTATGTTCCAGCTTAGAATTTCCAAGTGTGGCATGCTCCGGATCGGTGCGCGAGAAAGTCATGATTATGCGGCAATCTGGTAGCAATGCGTAGTGCTGAATAGATGGCTGCGTCAATGTACGCAGCCATCGACACCTGTAGTTATTCAGTCATGGAAAAATACTGCTCGGCATACCATTGTCCCATTGTGCGTAGTGCAGCACCGGTAAAGTGGCTGCCCGGGGTGGTGGTGGCGGGCAGGCCTTCACCGGCCACACAGGCAGTCATCGGGTCGTTGTCGGTATTGAGTGCTCGCAGGTGCTCGTTTACCCCCAGCGCTCTGATAGTTTCACCGCAGATAAACGGTTGTGCAGCCGAGTACCAGCCTTCACTGCGAAAGTTACTGATCAGCTCTGCAAGTTTGGTTGGGTAGTAGTCGTCGGGTGCGGGCTGCTCGACCATGGTGTCTGAGGTGCCGATTAGCTGCCAGTCTGTTTCGCCCTGATGCCACAGTATGCCGTCGAACGCCGACTTGTGTGGCAGTGCGTTCAGTGCTTCCAGCGCTTTGCTTTGTACTCGAACCATACCGGGTGCTCCGGGGTTCCAGTTACTGATACCCATTCCCGGCTCCGATATCAACACAAAGCCAATTACCCGGTCCGGGTCGAGTTGTGCCATGCGCTTTCCAAAGTGCAGCGCAAAGTTGTTGTAGATAAAGCTGTCGTCAGCATTGGCATCACCGGGGCCGGGGTAGGAGTTTCTGTCCCAGGTCTGGAACAATTGTGCCGCCTGCCAGCCGTTGTTGGTGTATGCGAAGACTCTGGCGTTCGGGGTGTCAAGCGCTGCATCGGTTTCCGTTTCAGCACCCAGTGTATTTGACTGACCGGTAATCAGAATCAGGTCGGTGATATCTGAAGGCTGATACACCTGACACGACTCGTTGTTTTCCCACCCCCAACCGTCGCCGTCTGAATCACTGGTTAGCTGATCGCAGTAGGGAATTGGTTTTTCTTCTTTGATATTTTTTACAAGACACGACTGGTTGTTCTCCCAGCCCCAGCCATCACCGTCCGGATCGCTGGACGGGCTGTCACAAACCGGATAGCCAGGTCCGGTATTGTCAGCGTCACCGTCTTTAACCACACATGACTGGTTGTTCTCCCAGCCCCAGCCATCACCATCAGGGTCGCTTGCCGCTGATGCACAATAAACCGTACCCGCGTTTGTGGTTTGTGATGCCAGTGGTGATAGTGTGACGCACAATACAACTGCCAGCGCGCCGGTGAAAAGTGGCTTAAGCTTGTGTTGTATTTTTCTTGAGGTGTTGTTTTTTTCTACACCGCTTTCCCGCCGAACCATATTTCTTTCCTTTTTGTTTACCGCCATAAAGCTTCATTAAATGGTCGGCGGGTGGAATAGTGGCTTTAGTGAGGGAATGATTCGGTATCGAAGTCGCGGGTAGCGGGTTTTACGCGTGTGCGGGGTATGGAGTAAGCCTGGTTGTCAGTGAATTCGGGTGTTGCGCATACTCCATGATTTGTAGCGTGCAGCGCAGGAGTGTTTCTATGGGCCCAACTAAATCAGTACCTTGCTGATTGGCCGTTTTGCGTTTTATGACCTGCCGCACGTTTATTTGTCATCAGGCATCGGTGCTAAACCGCAATAACGCTGTTGCTGCCGACCATATAAATTCGGTCTGATTTTTCCCGTTGTATTAGCTGACCACCGGTAAAAATACCGAAAGAAGGCAGCACCCCAACTTGTTGCTGAAACCAGTACACCGGTGATCTGACACGGTTGCGTCTGCCATGGCCAAGTTGCCACACCGGGTGAATATGGCCAGCCAGCACATAGCCGTGTGGTTCAGGGTCTGGCTCATGTTTATAAATAAATGGCGGGTCGGAAATTTGCGACTGCCAGTTCAATTCGGCAAGCGTGGCCTTGCGGGCACTGGCGCTGTCGTGATTGCCGATCACAACCTGCAGGTCGAGTTGTGTACGCGCCTTTAATAGTGCTTTTAAATGTGTTTGCCATGCTTCGCTGGAGCGAGGTACCGCATGGACAAAATCGCCAAGAATAATCAGTCGCTCCGCACCGCTGCTGTCGGTAAGTTGCATTAGTCTGGTCAGTGTGTTTTCAGTAATGCCACCGGGGATGGCAATACCGCTTCTGGTAAATACCTGTTCTTTGCCGGCGTGTATGTCAGCGGCAAACAGTGTTTTGCGTGCCGGCCAGTACATAACCTTTTGCGGGTGGAGCAGCAGAGTCTCGTCGCAACACTGTATGCTTTCGGCACTGTTGTCGAAGTTATTCTGCATGCTTTTCGAGTGTGTGCTGTGCTTCCTGTTCAAGTGTTGCCAGCATTCGTTCGACGCGGGTTTGAAAAGACTCCGAACTGAATGTCTGGCCCTGCACGCTCTCGGCCCACAACGGAAACGACAGTGGTGTTAAACGCTGCGGCTGTTTTAATAACCAGGTTTTAGCGTGCACTGAATTCAGGCAGTCAGTAATACGTTTGACTTCCAGTTGCTGTTCAAGCACTTCGCGTCGTGCCTGAGCAAGCAGCAGATTGTCAGCATCGTAGTTTTCAAACACTTCGAAGATTAAACCGCTCGATGCCTGCACTTGTCGAGCGGATTTTGATTTGCCGGGGTAACCGTTGAACACCAGGCCCGCTATTCTTGCT
>CAYZVB010000195.1:0-3922 GCA_964481315.1 uncultured Granulosicoccaceae bacterium | reverse complement strand
GAATTGCCTTTTGGCGATTTCGCTGCTGTTGACTGATGCCAGTATGTCATCGATCAGATTGTCTGCGCTAAACAATGGTCGCAGTGCAGCTTCGGTTAATGGCATATAGTTGTCGAATGGTTCGGGGCATTGCAGCTCGAAACCGTAATCGTTGATTTGCAGCGTTAAAGTGATTGAATGCTGCATCGATAACCGATGCGCCAGTAGCATGGCAAGACCCTCGTGGGCCAGTCGGCCGGCAAATGGAAAACAGAACAGGCTGTGCCCTTCGCGGGTTTTTATAGACTCTATTAGCAGGTCATTAGGACCGGGAAGTGCCGACCACTGGCGCTGCAGATTCAGCATGGTATCGATTGACTGCAACTCTGGCGATTCAATCGATCCGTTTTGCCAGTCGGTGAGCGTTTCGAGCACGCTGTCTGCAAGTTCTGTTGAAATAGGCATTTGTGTGCCGCGCCAGCGGGGAACAGCACCGCTTTTGCGTGTTGCTTTTTTTACCTGCGCGGTCATTTCGCGAACACGAATGAGTTCAAGGTGTCGACCGGCAAACTGGAATGTGTCACCGGGTTTTAGTCTGGTAATAAACGATTCTTCGGTTGAGCCAAGTCTTTTACCGCGCTGGAACGCCACATTGATTTGGGCATCGCTAACAATGGTGCCAATGGCCATGCGATGGCGTTGTGCGATAGTTTTGTCGGTAACTTTATAAGTACCGTTGTCATTAACAACCTTGTGATATTGCGGGTACCCCTGCAGGGCCTGTCCGCCACGGGTAATAAAGTCGAGTACCCATTGCCACTCTGATGTTGTCAGTGAGGCATAGGCTTCTGTTTGTGTCACTTCGGCGAACATATTGTCTGCGCTAAAGCCGCTTCCCATCGCAATAGTGATCAGATGCTGGCTTAGTACATCAAGTGATCGAACCGGTGTGCTTCGGGATTCTATTTTTTGCTGCTGCAGTGCCATACGGGCGGCGGCTATTTCCACCAGTTCAAACGCATGAGTTGGTACGCAAACGACTCGTGATACTGCCCCCGGCTGATGTCCGCTGCGACCTGCACGTTGCAGCAGTCGGGCGATGCCTTTGGGGCTGCCAATCTGAATTACCTGATCAACCGGATGAAAGTCGACTCCCAAATCAAGTGACGAGGTACAGACAACGCAACGTAAGTCTCCGGTGCGCAGCCGCTCTTCTATCTGATGTCGCAGGTCTGGATCAAGCGAGCCGTGGTGTAGTGATATGCTTTTTGCCCATGCCTTATTGTGATCGAGCAATGCCTGAAACCATATTTCAGCCTGTGCACGGGTATTGGTAAATACCAGCGTGGTAGTAGCCTGTTCGATCACCGCAGCCACCTGCTTAACCAGTTCAATACCGAGATGGCCGGACCATCGGAAGTGTTGTGTGGCGGTTGGTAGAATAGATTCGATAACAATAGATTTTGGCACCACGCCGCGCACCAGTGTGCCTTTACTGTTCCTGCCGATTAATGTGTTCATGGCATTGGGCAGGTTGGCGAGTGTGGCCGAGACGCCCCAGATCTTTAGTGCCGGCCGTTGTTGCTTAAGGCGCGCCAGACAAAGCTGTAGCTGTACGCCGCGTTTACTGCCAAGTAGTTCATGCCATTCATCAACCACTATGGTGTGCAGTTGTGCAAACTGCTTGTCGCCGTCTTTATAACTGAGCATGACGGACAGGCTTTCAGGGGTGGTGATGAGTGCAAACGGCGGTTTGCTGCGTTGACTTGCACGTGCACTGTGAGAGGTGTCGCCGGTACGGGTTTCTACCTGTACGCCGCAATGCAGGGCTGCTGCTGCCGATTGCAATTGCTGGCAGGTGTCGGCAGCCAGTGCACGCAGTGGCGTTATCCATAATACCTGTAGTGTATCTGGTGGTTCGCTACAAGTGAGTGCCTGTTGTACCGGGCCCAGCCATGCGGCAAGTGTTTTTCCGCTGCCGGTGGGAGAGTGAATCAGTCCGCTTTGATTGTTGTGCCACGCGCTCCAGGTTTCACGTTGAAAATCGAATACCTGCCAGTTGTTATCGGTAAACCATTGTTCGGTGCGCAGTATCGTATCGTCAGTGTTTACTGCAGGTTGATGCGTAACAGGGGGTGTTTTTTCCTTGCGAGGCGTTGCTGTTGTTGCTTTTTTTGTGGTGTTACTTTTTCTCTTTTTACGCAGCTGCGCTGTCAGATCGCCTGGGCGTGCCGGGTTTACCTTGCCGGTGATGGTGCCTTTACTCAATTGTCGTTCACTCATTAACTAGGTACCGCGCTGAGTGATCAGTTGTTTAACATCAGTCAGTGAGTCTGCATCTTTGGGGGACAGGTCGTGACGCCAGCGTGCAATGCGGGGAAAGCGAACCGCAACACCTGATTTGTGCCGGCTGGATGCGTTAATACCTTCAAACGCCAGTTCGAATACCTGTTCTGCGCTAACAGATCGCACCGGGCCGAATTTTTCGACCGTGTTTTTTCGGATCCATTTATCAAGTGTTGCTATTTCTTTATTGCTAAGCCCGGAATAGGCTTTGGCAATTGGCACCAGTGTGTCGCCAGCCCACACACCGAACGTATAGTCGGTATACAGGTTGGAACGTTTGCCGTGTCCGGCCTGGGCGTATAGCATAACGGCATCGACGGTGTACGGTTCAACTTTCCACTTCCAATATTGTCCGCGCTTGCGACCGGTATGAAACGGGGCGTCGCGGTGCTTTAACATTAAGCCCTCTACCAGACGGTTTCTGGAATCCGCACGCAGCTCTGCCAGTTGTGCCCAGCTGTTTGCTTTAACCTGTTCTGATATTTGCAGGCGGCTGTCAGTATTCGCCAGTAACTGTTCCAGTGTGTTGCGACGCTGGTGTAATGGTTGTTCGCGAATGTCGTTACTGTTGTGTTCCATGCAGTCGTAGGCGACAAACACACACGGGACTTCGGTAAGCAACTTTTTGCCTACGGTTTTGCGTCCGATACGTCGCTGCAATTCACTGAATGGCATGACTCCTTCATTGTTCCATGGCAGTATTTCACCGTCGAGTACGGTGCCGTCTGGCAGTGTACCCAGTGCGTCGATAATATCCGGGAATTTAGTGGTAATAAGTTCTTCACCGCGAGACCATAAAAAGGTTTCACCGCTGCGACGAATAAGTTGTGCACGAATGCCGTCCCACTTCCATTCAGCTACCCAGTCATTGATATTGCCAAGGGAGTCGGGTTCCTGTTCGAGTGGTGATGCCAGACAGAATGGATAGGGGCGGGATATATCGGCGCTGCCGTCGTCTTCACTGATCAGGGAGTGCCAAAACGCTTCGTCGGGTGACCAGTCACCCATTAAGCGGTGCAATATGAGTGCTCTTGGCAGGTCTGCGTGTTGGGCAACCGCGCGTGCTAGGAGCAGTTGTGAAACACCGACACGCAACCCGCCGGTGAGCAGCTTGTTGGTAATGAAGCAGGCAGCGTAACCCTGTGACTGCCACCAGCCGGTGACTTTTTGTTGCTGCTGTAATTCATCCAGAACGGATAGTGACTGAAGATCCCGGACCTGCTCTGACAAGGTTGCACCACTGGTGTTTTCTGCGGCACCGGCAATCAGTAATGCGATGGTTTCGGCAAGGTCTCCAACACTCGCGTAGCAGTCTTCAACCAGCCATTTGGGAAGGTCGCTGCTCTCTGCCAGCCATTGTCTAAGCTTCGCTGCACCGATTAAACGTTTTAAGCGCCGGCCGCTCAGGAAATACACCGCCCATGCAGCGTCTGCTGCCGGTGCGTGCCTGAAGTAATCGACCATCGCGTCCACCTTGGCATTGGTGGAGGTGGTTTGATCGAGCGTTTGATACAGATCCTAAAAGCGTTTCATTGAACAACCGCTATAAAAAGGGTTTTGTTATTGCTGCAGGTATTCACGGGACGATGTTCTCACT
>CAYZVB010000194.1:0-10424 GCA_964481315.1 uncultured Granulosicoccaceae bacterium | reverse complement strand
TACTTTTGGCGCTTTTCCAAAAGTGAATCGTACTGCCAGGGACTGGCATCGAAAAAGGGCATGGATGCCAAGCCTACACGGCAAGCGTACACGTCCTACTCAAACTCCATTGCCCGATAAATCCGATCAGCATTTAACCCCGCCAGCTCATCAAACGTATCAAGATGTGAGTAGGCAGACTGATCAATATTATAAGCGTCAATCAACGAACCGCCGTTGTCGAGAATCTCTGCTATCTCACCACGCATGTATTCCAGGTAACCGATGGTCCACTGTTTCACGACATCGATGGTTGTCGGGTGACCGTGGCCCGGCACTATTACCTCTGGTTGCAACGCTTCAAACGCCTGCCATGTCGAAAGCCAGCCCGCGGTGTCGCTGTCGTCAAACACCGGTAGCAGACGTTCGTGAAATGCAATATCACCGGCGATCATCAGTTTTCTGTCCGGCAGCCACACTTGTGTATCACCGGGGCTATGCGACGGGCCAAGGTAATACACTTCTACTTTCATCTCGCCCAGGTCAAGATCGTAGCGTTCATCAAAGGTAATGTCCGGTGCAGACAGCTCCGTAAGCATAGACTTATCACGATTGCGAAACTGCATTCGCGAGAGTATCTGCTCACCGTGTGCTTCGATAACACTGACAGTATCGACATGGGCAATGACTTCTGCACCCTGCTGTTGCCAGTAGTTCATACCGAGCATGGCGTGACCCTGCCCGTTCTCGAGCACCACATACTTAACCGGTAAATCAGTGACCTCCTTGATTTCACGATGCAGTGATTCAGCCAACAAGTAATTGTCTGAAGCATTAACCACCATGACAGCTTCAGAGCCAATCACGAATGAAAGATTATTGTTGTGTCCTGAATTTTCATAAGTGGCCGGCGCAGTAGCACCAATTGCCGACCACACACCGGTTTGTACTTCTATGGGTTTGCGATACAGCATCGACCCGACATATTCATCGCTTGACTGTACTGTGTGGCCATTTTCAAGCCACACGGGAAATCCATCCGCGTAGTTATACACGTTGGTATAACCCATTTGCTTCAAAGTGGCTGCAGCCAGTGGACTGCGCCTGTTGGTAACGCAATAAAGCACAATGTGTGTTTCAAGATCAGGAATGCTATCGCCAACCTGAAATTCCAGCCAGCCGCGGTTGATGTAATGCGTACGCCGGCCAAGCCGTATCATGCCGCCGGTTAAGGCAATTTCGCGCTCGGTGCGTACATCGATAAGTTCCAGATCAGGTTGTGAGTCTGCAAGTGCCAACAGCTCATCGGTAGTCAGATGAGTAACATCAGACTCAACCTGCTGAATAAAATCTTCACCGGTAGCAAGCACGTTATCACTGGCATAGAGAGATGCCGAAAATATTGATAGCGCTGCCAGAGCAGCAACTGCCGTGTGTTTGCAAAACCAGCCTTTGTTAGTTTTTTTCATTAGTCCTGACTATGCTGCCTAACCTGGTACAAAGCGATATTCGCCTTCGTGTTGTTCGACATGACCCACGCCGGACTGCGGCAGGTGATAACCGATCAGCTGCATTTTATCCGTCAGCAGACGATCAAGCAGACGCTCACGGGTGGCAATGGCATTCTCTACATTCTGGTCAGTTAACCATGGCCACTGCGGGCGCTGAAACGACAGTACCGGATGAATTAACGCATCACCAAGCACCATGACAGATTCATTGTTGTTATGAACCGCAAACGAAGTGTGCCCGGGTGTGTGGCCGCGACTGTCAACTGCTTCTATACCGGGAATAACTTCATCGCCCCAGTTAAAGCGCATAAGGCGCTCTTCAATCAGTGGCAATCGATTGCGCGCACCGGCAACCATCCCCAATGAAGCCTCTTCTGTGTTGTTTAGAGTATCTTCCGACAACCAATAGTCAAACTCGTCACCATGCATATAGTAGGTTGCTTCCGGACAAAGCAATTCGTCAAAGTCATCGAGCAGGCCCCAGCAATGATCGGGGTGTGCATGGGTGAATACCACATCAGTAACTTCTGCAGGATCAACCCCGACGGACTCCAGCGCGGCTGGCAACAGGCCGGCTGTATCCATAAACTGCGAGCCCGACCCAAGGTCAAACAACACCAGCTTGTCATCAGTCTGTAGCAGCGTGATGTTTAGCGGCGGGCTAAATTCATCAGTAGACAGCCCTGCTTTTTCAAACAGTGCATTGCCTTCGGCCGCACGCTCGTCAGAATCAAACAGGCGGCGGGCCGGCAGGCTGAGGTTGCCGTCTGACAAGACCTTAAGGGTCGCGCTGCCAAGTGTTAACTCACGACTGTCTGCAAATGTAACCCGTGGCAGTACGCCTGCAAGTAGTGGCGCGCTCATCGCACAACCAATCGCTTTGATCACGCTGCGTCTTTGCTGATAATGTTGCATATTGCCTCACTGTTACGGATTGCCGTTATTAGCGGTTGGGCTACTCCTCGTCGGGTGTTACGTCGAGAATTCTGGCGCGCTGAACAATTGCTGCCTGCCCTTCAATACAGTCTGACATACACGGTTCTGCAGTCGCAACAAACGATGGTTCCTCTGCTCTGGTGTCGTCAATGAAATTATCTTCATTCGGCAACCTGACCTCACCGAAGTTGTCTGAACTTAATTCAAAGTCTTCATCAACCAGGTCATTCAGGTACATAAGATAGGCAGTAATAGCATAGACGTCATCGTCCGACAGAGAACGTGCGTTACCGAACGGCATCGCGCGGCGCACATAGTCGTATACAGTGGACAGGTACGGCCAGTATGAACCTATCGTTTTCTCCGGTCGCTCTTCAGTTAACGTATTAAAGCCGCCGGCTAAAATCGGCCAGCGCCCCTCACCTTCTCCAAATACGCCATGGCATGCAGCACACTGCGCATCGTATAAATCGGTGCCGTCAGTCACGTTACCTCGCCCCTGGGGCAAGCCTTGTCCGTCCGGCCGAATGTCGATATCCCACGCAGTAACTTCCTCTGGGAGTGCCGTGCGCCCGAGATGTAACACACCGTGCGAAGGAACTTCAAAGTCGCTGGCCAGTGGTCGAACTGCGGGCTCACCGTTATCGGTTTCCTGTGCTTCGACAGACGTCTCCTGCGGAGCGCCAAACGTTGCCAGATAGGCAAATACATCCGCTCGGTCAGTTTCGCTGCTTAAGCCGGGGTAAGCCATTTTGGTACCCGGCATCGACTGCATGGGCGCTTGTAAAAATTCATCGAGTGATTCAGTTGTCCATACCAAACCGTCACCGGCGGCCTGCTTCAATGCAGCAGAGTAATCATAGTCACCCGCACTTCCGGCAGGTTGATCAATAAGTGCATTCAATGATGGCCCGAACCGGTGCTGCGCACCGTCACCCACCATATGGCAACCGGCACACTGACTAAACACCACTTTGCCGTGCTCAACGTCTGCCGCATAAGCGCCCCCCAACTGCAGTGCAACAACGGCTGTGATACTGCGAAACAGAAACTTATAGCGCTTGTTCATGTCAGGAGATCTCAACATTTTCGGCACTACCGTCTTTTGCTATGTACCAGGTTTGTATTGCGTTGTTGTGGTAAATGGAGTTTTCACCACGCGCTTCACGAAGTGCCTGTTTGGTTGGTTGTATATGTCGCTTTTCATCGATAGCTCGGCTTTGCAAAAAGAGTTCGCGGCCGTCCCAGTCAAACTCATAATAAAAGCGATGTACCGACTTGGATAAGCTGGGACCGTCTATTCTTGCAGTGTGCCAGTTACGGCCGCCATCGATAGAGACATCTACCCGCTTCACAGTACCGTGACCGGACCAGGCAAGCCCGCTTAGTACAGTGCGTCCGCGACCATGATTGATTGGTGCCTGTGGACTTGGGTTGGTAATAACCGACTTAACATCCATGGTCCAGGTAAAACGCCGTGCTTTGCCGTCGGCAAGTAAGTCGGTGTATTTGGAAGTTTCTTCTCGATGGTGCCACGGCTGATCACCAATCTCGATACGGCGCAGCCACTTGACCCACATGTTACCCTCCCAGCCAGGCACCACCAGACGCAGCGGATAACCCTGTTCGGGACGCAACGCTTCACCATTCATGGCAAACACGACCAGACAATCGTCCATGGCTTTTTCTATAGGAATTGAACGCGTCATATGTGAAGGATCAGCACCTTCAGGCAGCAGCCATTTACCACTGGCTTTAACCCCTGCTTCGGCAAGGATATCTTTAAGCAAGACACCGGTGTACATCACGTTATGCACCATGCCGTGGGTAAACTGACAACCATTCAGCTGTGCGCCACGCCATTCCATACCGGAGTTGGCAGCGCACTCAAGAAAGTACACCTGGTTATGTCTGGGAAAGCGCTTTAAGTCTTCCATAGTGAACACCAGCGGTGTGTCGACCAGACCGTTAATCATAAAGCGGTGATCTTCCGGTGCTATTTGCGCTACGCCACCGTGATGTCTTTCGAAACACAATCCGTTCGGCGTAATAATGCCTTCAAGCTTATGCAGCGGTGTGAAGTTTACCGACGACTTTGCATCGGCAGTTAACCATGCCACATCACGACGAATAGCTTCGCCTTCAAACTTCGAGGGCATGCCATACGGATTGCTGTCGACACCATCACCGAGATATCGGTTCCAGTCCTGTACCTCGGTAATCAGAGGTTCCGGAGTGGTTAACGACGCCGCTTTTGCACCCAGTGCTGTAGCACCGGCGGCCGCGCCACTTACTGTTAATGATCGTTTTAGCCAGCGTCTGCGAGACTGCTGAAAGTTATCCTTTTTCATCATATGATATATTCAATATATTTAATGTGTTAGGACAAAAAAAATGCCCGGGCTTAGCCGGTATATTTGACCGACTGATTAGGTTGCATTTTTATTACGTCCTGTTTGCCAATGTAGTTTTCCATTAAGTCGTAAATTGCAGGGCCTTCCACGCCTTCATTTACTGAAGCCCAGCCGGCCACCACATAGTTTTTTCCAGGGTCTATCGGCTCACCTGTTTCCAGCAACGTCATGTTGTTTATTCGCGAACCCATTGTTGCTTCCGGCGTACAGGTGTAACCCATGCCACCGACGCGCACCATATCTCCGCCCTGCTGGAAAAACGGGTCGGGGTTAAACAGGTTGTCGCAAACGTCTTCGAGAATCTCTTTAATACGCTCGCCACTGAATTCCAGCCGGTAAACCTCCGGGTAGCTCATGGCGGTTTGCGTGTAGAGATCGTCAATGGTGATATTGTCACCCGGCAACAGCGTGGTTCCCCAGCGGAAGCCCGGACTAAACGAAAGCTCTGCGTCGCGCTCTTCCATCATGCCCTGACAGATCAGATCGTCCCAGGTGCCGTTGAAGTTTCCGCGGCGGTAAAGCAGCGAGTCTGTCTGACCAATAACGCGTTCGGTCTCTGCACGGTACGGAGCCCTGACTTCCTTTATTTTATCGGCCATTTGCCGGTCGGGTTCAATAACATCAGAGAACACCGGAATCAGGTTTGAACTGTAGTCGGTGACCTTGCCGTTTTTCACTTCAAGATCAACGCGCCCAAGGTACTTGCCATGCGAACCACTGGCGAGAATGAGCGTGTTATCGACGTTAATGGCCTGCGGAATAGCATCGTGCGTGTGACCGGTAAGAATAACATCTATACCGGGGACCACACTGGCGAGTTTACGATCGACATCGAAACCATTGTGCGAAAGCAGCACAACCACTTCGGCGCCCTGCTCTCTGGCGGCGTTGACGTTTTCCTGCAGTGCATCGAGCCGTAACCCGAATGACCACTGAGGAAACATCCAGCGCGGGTTGGCGATTGGTGTATAGGGCATGGCCTGACCAATAATCGCAACCGTGGTGCCACCGGCCTGCACCATGGAGGTACTTTCAAATACCGGCTCTTCCCAGTCGGTGTCGACAATGTTGCTTGCAAGGAATGGATATTCGAGGCTTTCGATAATTTCTTCAACGCGATCAGTACCGAGCGTAAATTCCCAGTGACCCACCATCGCAGCAGGCTTCAATAACGCCATGCAGTCAACCATATCCTGAGCATTGGTTTTAAGTGCAGTGTACGAACCCTGCCAGGTATCACCACCGTCAAGCAGCAGCACGTTATCGTCACCGCGTTCTGCGCGAATGGCATTAACCAGTGTGGCCGTGCGATCAAGCCCGCCCAAACGCCCGTAGGCTCTGGCCATATCGACGTAGTCGACCATGGTGTGTGCATAGGCCAGTGCACTACCGCGTTCGAGACCGAAATGCTTAAGGAAGTCTTCGGCAACCAGATGTGGAGGGATACCGGCGTAGTCGCCAACCCCAATGTTCTCTGATGGCGGCCTGAAATAAAGCGGGTTTAACTGCGCGTGCAGGTCAGTTAAATGAAGCAGTGTGAGCTTGCCTTTGGCATCAAAGGCAAGCAAATCATCCTGCGTTAGCTTTTGCTGCGCGCTGGCTCTGGAAGAGAAACCGCCTATGCCGTTCAGGCAGGCAGCAGCTGCAGCAAACTGCAGAAAATCACGACGTGTATGCATGGCGAGTCTCTGCAGATTATTTTTATTGTCTTACAGCGGGCGTTTCTACTGACAAGCCTTCACCGCGCCAGGTAGTGTATACCTCAAGCGCCATCAGGTCATCGGAGAACGCAGCGGGAAACTCTGCGCGAGTGTCACGGATACAACCGCGGAAACGATTGTGCAGTGAAATGAGTCGTCCCTGCTTAAGTCGGTAAGTAGGAAAACCGTTGACGTTACCCTGACTCAGGTGATCAGCACGAATGTACTTACCGTTGTTTTTTTCGTGGCAACTTGCACAGGAAAGATCAAGCTGACCGGTGCGCTTGTAGTAGAGTTCTTTTCCGCGCTCCCACCATGCCTGCATATCACCTTCTTCAAGGTTTACTTTCACAGGCTCACCCAGTGACTGATGTTTAATGTATGCAGTCAGTGGCTTTTGGCCGCCCTTGTCGAACTTGTACGCTTCGGCACCCATGTTATCAACACGGCATGCATTGATTTGCAGCTCGATGTTGATTGGCTTGCCACTGGCTTCATGCCACTTCGGGTAGACGGCACCAAGCCCGGCCATAGTTTCTGCGGCATCCTGATGGCAGGAGGCACATGACTTACCGGCCGTACCTTCAACGGTGTTCCAAATCGCCTCACCCTCTTCAATACCGAGCATGCCCGGGTTTTCAAAAGAGTCGGCTTCAAGTGCACGGGTGGACTCAGTGCGGTAGTGCCAGCCGGAAATCACTTCAGGTAACGGGTGACCTTCAGACGAAGGTGCCCGCGTAGTCATTTCAAGCTCACCATCAATAACCAGCTTTTCGTCAACCGGTGCTGCCGTTAATGACGCGGTCATTGCTGCGCCAAGCGCAATTAGCGCGATACGAGAGTAGTTCAACTGTCGTTCTCCTCTGTGAACCTATGCCTACAGCCAGTTGGCAGCACTGTTGTGCTGCCGTATTTGTGCGAACAAATGATTATGAAAGGGCCACTTCCTTTTCAGCTTCAATCACCTTGCCGTCATCGTCGGTCCAGGTGAACTTGAATGTTCCGGCTTCTTCAACTTTGGCTTTAAACTCAAAGTAAGGATTTGCCGCAACCGCAGGATCGATGTCACAGGAGAACACACTGGCACCGTTAAATTCACAAGTGAACTTATTGATAATTTTGCGAGGAATGGTGTTGCCTTCTTTATCTTTGCGCTGGCCTGATTCCATTTTATGGCTGACCAGTGTCTTAATGGTGATAACGTCGCCGGCAGCAACTTTCTTGGGTATTTTGATTCGTGGTTTTGACATGTTTATCTCCGGGGCTTAGCCGCCACAGCCTCCAATGGTCACCTTGACGTTGTTGCTCACTTTGTAGAAGTCACCGTTACTCATTTTTGCAACAGCAATAACGTTTTGAGTTTTCGCAAGACGCATTCTGGTTGAAGCTTTTGCTTCACCACTCATTGATGAGAAATGAAATGTTGCAACATCAGGTAGTGGGTTGCCTTCCGCAAGGATCATGACTGACGCGACGTGATCGTCTTCAGTCATTGGGCTTTCTACTAATACAGATACCGGCACGCTGTTACCGTTTTCAGCAATCTCAGGGGTGGTGAGTGTCAGCGGACCTTCACCGGCTTCAGCACCTCCGGTGAATGCTTCCATTGCTTTGTTTAGATCTTCCAGCGTTGCGAATGCAGGCTGACTTCCGAAAAAGGCAGCTGCAGCGGCACCGGCGCTGGCTGTTAAAAAGGTTCGTCGGGTCAGATTCATGTTGCTCTCCAACACTATTTGAGGGTTGAAAGGTAAGCCACCAGGTCTTCGACCTGTTGTGCTGTCAGTATGGTTTTGCTGATCAGGTCTTTACGGACGTTTTCTCCGACGTCCAGTGAATAAAAACCGGGCATGACTGTTTCATCAGAGAACACCGCTTTGGCGTTAACAACGATGGTTCTTAATACTTCCGGTTGCCAGCGCGTACCGGCACCATCGAGTGACGGTCCTACTTCGCCATGGAACAACTGGTCAGACATATCGCTGTTGGCGTGACACGCAAGACAATTGCCGAGCTTGCGGTTTGAAAATACGTTTTTGCCTTCTTCGGCACTGCCGGGTGTCCCGGTTAACGGTGCACTGATGGCAAGATTTTCAATTTTGACGTCTTCCGGCGCAGTCACGTCTGCACTGGCAACACTACTAATGGCAAGGCTGCTAATGCCCAGTGCAACAATGGCCGTCGAAACAATCTTTCGCATCACGATTAAGTTCTCCTCGGTCTGACTTCGTAACCTTAGCTTCAGGCCAGAACTTAATCAATCTAAAAATTCATATATATCCGCATTCGATTTGCAAAGGGGTAATTTCCGATATTTGCACTATTCCTTTTGGAATAGACAAGCAGAAAAACCTTTTCTAAAGGGAGATACAGCACTGCAAACTGCAGCCTGCATCTCCCAGATGTTTACCGCGAACGTGGCAGATTGCTACGACGCAAGCTTCGGCAATAACTGATCGAGTGACTGCTTCGCATCGCCGTAGAACATACGCGTATTGTCCTTAAAAAACAGCGGATTTTCGATGCCGGAATAACCGGTACCCTGACCTCGTTTTGAAACAAATACCTGCTTGGCTTTCCACACTTCAAGCACCGGCATACCGGCGATAGGTGAATTCGGATCGTCCTGCGCGGCGGGGTTAACAATGTCATTAGATCCAATGACGATGACCACGTCGGTTTCAGGGAAATCGTCGTTGATCTCATCCATCTCAAGCACAATGTCATAAGGCACTTTTGCTTCAGCAAGCAATACGTTCATGTGCCCCGGCAATCGACCGGCCACCGGATGAATGGCGAATCGCACCTCTTTGTCCTGTGCGCGCAGCTTGCGCGTCAGCTCACTTACCGCCTGTTGCGCCTGTGCTACCGCCATGCCGTAACCGGGCACAATGACTACGCTATCGGCTTCGCTAAGCGCTGTTGCCACACCATCGGCATCAATGGCGACCTGTTCACCTTCGACTGCCATCTGCTCACCGGCAGCACCACCAAAGCCACCAAGTATGACGCTGACAAAAGACCGGTTCATCGCCTTGCACATGATGTAAGAGAGTATCGCACCGGAAGAGCCAACCAATGCACCCACCACAATAAGCAGGTCATTGCCAAGTGAAAAACCAATCGCCGCTGCCGCCCAGCCTGAATAGCTGTTGAGCATTGATACCACCACCGGCATGTCGGCACCGCCAATACCCATGATCAGGTGATAGCCAATAAAGAGCGCTGCAATAGTCAACAGCACCAGCGTCCAGCTACCTGAGCCGGACAGGTACATAAACAGCATGAGTAGTGAAAAAGCCGCAGCAAACGCATTGAGCAAATGACCGCCGGGCAGTTGTTTGGCCGATGTATCAATCTTAAACGGCAGCTTTGACGACCCGCCCGAGAGCTTGCCATACGCCACCACCGAACCGGTAAAAGTCACCGCACCAATCCAGATACCAAGCGCCAGCTCAACGCGTAAAATTCCAATTTCAACACCGGTTTTTTTGGCAACCAGTTGCCCGAAAGCAGAAAGACCATTATGGATTTCTTTTGGCAGGCCAACCGCAGTTAAACCGTCTGCCTGTACTGCACCCAGTACACCGCCGGCTTCGGTATAAAGACTTGCGGCATGGTTAATCATAATGTCTGCGTTAAAGCCAACAAAAACCGCTGCAAGGCCGACCAGCGAATGCATGATCGCTACAAGCTCAGGCATTTGTGTCATCTCGACCCGTGTAGCAAGTTGATAACCAACGACAGCACCTAACGCGATCAACACAATCGACAACCACCAAAGCCCAATACCAGGCCCGAATAGCGTCGCCAATACGGCAATTGCCATGCCCACAATGCCATACCAAACAGCGCGCTTGGCGCTTTCCTGACCGGACAAGCCACCA
>CAYZVB010000193.1:0-10461 GCA_964481315.1 uncultured Granulosicoccaceae bacterium | reverse complement strand
TATCACTGCCAACCTGTATTAACCCCGCAGAATTTACACTGCCCTGCCGGAGCCATTGTGGCCAACTTACTGTTATATATTGCAACGGTGCTGATCTGGGGTACCACCTGGTATGTGATCAAGCTGCAGCTCGGTCCGGTACCGGAAACCTGGTCTGTGGCATGGCGGTTTTTTATTGCTGCAGCAGCACTGGCTACCTGGCTCGCAATGCGTGGCCGTCTTGTCGATCTGCCCCGCGGACGCAACCTGCTGTTTGTCTGCCTGCAGGGCGCTATGCTGATCTCCAACCAGCTCACTACCGGCCTGGTGGCGGTAATCTTTTCATTAATCACAGTGATGAATATCGCCAACCAGCGGGTGTTTTTCAAAGTGCCGGTCCAACGCAAAACCCTGTTTGCAAGCCTGATTGGTATTGGCGGACTGGTACTGGTGTTCTATCCGGAATTCAGCAAGGTACAAACCGGTTCTAATCTGGTCTATGCCATCGCACTTGGTGTTTTGGCAACGTGGTTTGCATCACTCGGCAATGTAATTTCGGTGCGCAACAGCAAGGCGGGCCTGCCGGTAATGCGCACCAATATGGTTGGCATGCTGGCCGGTGCCATATGCATGAGTGTTATTGCAGTCGCAAGCGGTGACCAACCGACAATAGAACTTACACCAACCTACCTTGGTGCGTTGCTGTATCTGGCGATATTCGGTTCAGTTGTCGCGTTTGGCTGCTACCTCACGCTTATACACCGCATTGGCGCTGATAAAGGCGCTTACGCGGGCGTGGCGTTTCCGGTAGTGGCTCTACTAATTAGTACCTGGCTTGAAGATTACCGCTGGACAACCCCGGCTATTGCCGGAGTATGTTTTATCGTTGCCGGCAACGTGCTGGCGCTAAGCAAAAGCAAGCCATCGCGTTAACCCGGGCTGCGTTAACCCAGACTCTCCATACGAATGCGGGTAACTTCGCCTTCCACGGTATCAAGTGCTTCGATACCGTTAATCGCACGCTGCATAGCACCTTCGACAATCTTGCGGGTTAACAAAATTACCGGCACACGGGTCGTCCCTTCTACCGGCTCTTTTTGAATAATCGCCTCGATACTGATTTGCTCATCACCGAGTATACGACTGACATCTGCCATCACTCCCGGCTTGTCTTCCACCAGCAGTCGCAGATAGAAAGAGGTTTCAAATTCTTCGTGTGGAACAGTGCGGGCGTCATTTAGTGCATCGTGCTGAAACGCAAGCGACGGCACGCGGTTATCCACCGATGCGGTAGCCAGCCGCACCACATCCATCACATCTGCCACCACACTGGAACCGGTGGGTTCAGCACCGGCACCTGCACCGTAGTAAAGAGTGGGTCCAACGGCGTCGGCCTGCACCAGTACCGCGTTCATCACACCATCGACATTGGCGATAAGTCTGCGCTCGGGGATGAGTGTTGGATGCACCCGCAGTTCAATACCGTTGCCAGTATCTCTGGCATACCCCAGGTGCTTAATGCGGTAGCCAAGCTCCTGTGCATAGGCGGTGTCGGCCTGAGTAATATGGCTGATGCCTTCGGTGTACACCGCATCGAACTTTAGCGGTATGCCAAACGCAATTGATGCCAGTATGGTGAGCTTGTGTGCCGCATCGATCCCTTCTACATCAAAGGTCGGATCGGCTTCGGCGTAACCGAGCGCCTGCGCCTCTGCCAGCACGTCTTCAAAGTCACGCTGCTTGTCACGCATTTCGGTCAGAATATAGTTGCTGGTGCCATTGATAATGCCGGCCAGCCACTGTATCCGGTTACCGGCCAGCCCCTCGCGAATCGACTTAATCACCGGAATACCACCGGCGACCGCGGCTTCAAATGCTACACTCACACTGTGCTCACGTGCGGCTTCAAATAACTCGTTACCGTACACGGCAATCAGCGCCTTGTTTGCAGTCACCACGTGCTTGCCATTGGCAATTGCAGTCAGCAATAAAGTGCGCGCAGGTTCGTCGCCCCCCATTGCTTCGACTACCACATCGATTTCGGGGTCGTTAACAATCTCTTGCGCGTCGGTGGTAAGAATAACTTCACCAAGCTCAGCCGCCAGTGTACGCCCGGTGTTACGAACCGCAGCGCTTTTTACCAGAATATCTCTACCGGTACGGCGATTGATTTCAGCGGCGTTGCGAACGAGTACCGTGGCGGCACCCTGGCCGACTGTGCCGAAACCTAAAAATCCTACTTTGACAGGGTTCAATTGCTCACGAGCTCCGATGGTGTCGGTAAATTTGATCTATTCGCAGGCAGTCAGAAACTGGGCTGCAGCGAACTGGCGGGCTATTATAACCACCGTCAGGTATTCAACGTAGCAATTAAACCAAAACATGAAATTTACTCTCGACAATCCGCAGGGCGAGTTCGTCTTCAGCAACTACGGAGACGGATTTCTCACCGTCAACGACGAACAGCACGAGAGCAGCCTGATAATTTTTCCGGATCATGTCGAAGCCTGGCAGGTTGCAGGCATTGATCAGCTGAGCGCTGATGACTTTGAGATTTTTACCGGGCGAAAGCCCGATGTGGTCATTCTGGGCACTGGAGCAACACAGAAATTCCCCGGCGTGGACCTGCGTCGCGAGCTGGTACGGCGTAATATTCAGCTCGATATTATGGACACCCCAGCGGCATGCAGAACGTACAACCTGCTGGTGTCAGAAGATCGCAATGTTGGCGCTGCTATTCTGTTGATGTAGCAGCGCCGGGCGGGATCTAACAGGAGAAGTTTTGCAGTGCGCTTCGCTTGCTCACTACGCGCTTGCCTTTTTTGCGCTTGTCGCCGGTAGCAGAAATGTGAAAACCGCCGTCATAGGCTTCCTGCTTTGAAGGAGCCAGGTAGCTGCCAACAGGGGCCAGTTTAAGTTCAGCAATTTTCTTAGGGGTAGTAGTTTTGCTTTCCATTTTCTTCTGCTCATTCGTTACTGATTCAATGACTGCATTGTTTCATTTTCATTACAACTTGTCCTAGAAACGCATCACAAAATGAGTTTTTGGCAGAAATCAGCCAAAGGCAAACTTACAAAAGCAGCAAAACCGGCCTAAAAATGCGCAGTCACACCCACATAGGCCCCTTCCAGTGTGGCATCTGAATTCCAGTCATCGAGGTCTTCAATACCGATACTCAGCCGGCGCAAACCACCCTGAATGCCGAAATCGACGGCCGGGAGCAGATCGACTTCCAGGTGCAGATACGCTTCCAAATCGAGCAGTTCACTTTCCTGATAACCAATCCCGTTGCCTCGGATACCGGCAGCCAGGCCGGTAAACGGCAGGTCGACACGCACATGGCCGTAAAGCATTGGGATGGTATTCGACAACTCGACTTCATCCGACTGCGAAGTGGAGGTTTCCGTGGCGCGAATGAAGCCATCCAGCATGCGGGCTGTCAGGCCGACATCAACGGTTACCCAGTTGTCGAGCAATTCGTAGTACAGCGTGGCGTCTTTCATATCGACGTCGAGCTCGGCATCGACTTCGCCGCTTAGCGTAATCAGACCACCCAGCGTACCGGATGCCGACTCTGATCGACCCGTCCAGTTCACCGGAGTATTTCTCACCAGAACGTTGGGAATGAGCGGCACAAAGTGCTCTACAGCCAGATAAATTGATGTGCTGTCTGAATCACCGCCGGCAAACTCTCCCGAGAAATCAAAGCTGTTTTCACTTTGACCTATAGTACCGTTGGCCTCCGGCTGCCACAGATTGGCGCCGGCGTACAAACCGAAAATTGTGTCAGAAAGAGCTGCCGGGCTGGCAAGCGCTGCCGCCAGCACCGCTGCCAGCGCACTTCGGCGTTTCGTCGAGGCGGGGATCATTTTCCATTCTCTGTTTAGCGGGAGTAGTGTGTGGGACTATTCCATGTTTGTGCCACATTCACCGGAGCAGATTTCGCCCGTGACGCGGATGAACGGCCGGCGGCGACATCGCCCCGGCCCTCGCCGGGTTAAGCCTGGTTGCTGCGTAACTCGGCAATAAACTGGTCAGATTCGGCAATAGAGCGATTCATCTCGCGGATCAGAATGGCAATATCGTCTTTTAGCGATGCAAACTCACCCCTCAGTGAGCCAATAGCCTGAGCATTCAGGTTATGCTTCAGAAACAGCACATTGTCGCGAAAGGTGGCCAGCACCGGCTGCATACTGGCTTCGGAGCGCCGCATCGAGGCGAGCATGCCATCATAGCGTGTACGGGTGGTACGCAACTGATTGCTGCTGCTGCGCTTGAATTCAGGGTTGGTGTACTGGTCAATCTCCTGCGCCCACTCTTTAAACAGTGCTTCAGCCACTGCAGCGACACTATCGATACGATCAGTGACTTCCTGCGCTGCCGACTCACTGTCTTCATACTCAGCGCTCAGGCGGTCATAGGCCTGCTTCAGATCGGTATTTTGCAGCGCCACAATCGAGCCGAACTGCTCCAGGGCATCTTTAAATTCTTCCTGCGCTTCCTGTTGTGAGTCACGGGTATTCTCAACCCGACTGACCAGAATATCGCGTTTGTGAATGCCAGCCTTTTCCCAGGCATTGTAATAGGTGGACGCACAACCGCTAAGGAGCGAACTAACCACCGCCAGCATGGCGGCTTTTTTGACAAGATGGATCATTGAATCTTTCCTGTTTACTGACCCGCCATTATCGGTGGTTGATTAAACTCACTCAACCAATTGGCGTTGTCGTAATCTTTATTTCACCGCTGAGGCGGGGGCTGTAACAATTTCTAACCTGATATCAACAGCTCGACCGTCCTCACCGGTGGCATCACGCCAGATTCATGCCGCCATCCGGCGGTGCTCCTGTGTTGCAAAACTACTGTGCACAGGCAGACTAACCCAACAAACCCGGTTGCCCGATATGCATGGCAGAAACCCGCTGTAACGCATGTAAATAAGCGCTGGCAGCGCTGCTATCGGGCAATGCAGAAACCTGTTGCTGAAAACCGAAACCGCCAAGTAACCCGCCGGTATGCATTAGCAACACCCTGCTGTCACGCGGCAACTGATCCGTAAAGCCACGGCTAAAACAATGCTTGAATACTTTGCCGGTGTAGATCGGATCGAGCACTATTTCGGTCTGCGCATGGAATGCCACAATAAACTGCAGCAACTCTTCGGTTACTGTGCCATAGCGCGGCGGAATCACCGGCGTCAGTTGCCACGCAGCCCCACTATGCCCGGTCAACCAGCGCTGTATATGATCGTGCACCTTATTGTCACGAACCACCGGCACACCGAAAGCCTGTACAGAAGCAGGCAACTGTCGAATCGTGCCGGCAAACGTGGCCCCTGTGCCGACCGGCACTACAACAACCGTCGGGTCAAATCCGCTATTGACAATCAGCTGCCCCAGTTGCTCACAACCTTCCACCGCCTGATCGGTTGAGCCGCCTTCGGGAACCCACAAATCACACCCCAGTTGTTTACACAGCCGACTGCAGTAAGTTGCATCGTCACGCATTCGGTAATCACTGCGTGAAACAAAATGCAATGTCATGCCATAGGCTGCACAGGAACGCAGCAGCACGTTATCGACCGACCTTTCAGACCTCACCACCCCGACACTTTGCACACCGTGCTGAAAACAACGATAAGCCAGCGCATGCAAATGATTCGACCATGCACCGCCAAAACTCATGATTCGTGTCTTTTCGGTGCTGAGCGCTGCATCAATCACCGGCGCAAGTTTGTAAGCCTTGTTACCAATACCACCGTCACTGACCAACTCGGTTCGCAGCACGGCAATCTCCAGTGAATTACGGCCATGCCAACATTTGTCCAACCCGGTCACATAATCCATGGAGCCCTTCGAAAACTGTTGCGACACCACATACGTTAAAGCACCAATAATCCTTTTACTTACAAGTATCTTACAGCGTTTGTTAACACAAACACTTCACTAACACCGGCAAGTCACATATCAAGGAATTGAGATAACGCCGATAACGCCCTCTGAATTCATGCTGGTCAGGGCAGCAGTGGCCGGCAGAAAAATATAAAAATAAAAGAATAAAGAGAAGATGGAATTACCACGGCGAAGATTTCTGTTGAACGCTGCGATGACCACAGCCTCAGTGCTCGCAGCAGGCTCTGTAACAACAATGGCAATGGCCTCGAGCAACGGTGCTGACGGTATACGTCAGTTTATCGTTGATCAGGGCAACTTTTCGATTTCCGGCATCCAGCTGCGTAATCGTGAAGCACTGGCAAAGCTCTATGCAGCCAGAGACTATGCACCGCTGTGGACTTCTGCACAGCAGCCGACCTACACCAGCGTGGTCGTTTCACAACGACTGGCAAACGCCAATGCGCTGGGGCTCGACCCGTCGAAATATTACGGCCGACTGCTCAACCAGCTGGCAGAACAAAACAATCCGGATAACGCACTGCAGTTTGAATTACTAATGAGTGATTCTATTCTGAGCTACTTCGACGACATTGCACACGGCACAACTGAACCACCCTCTTCTGCAGCCGGGTGGCGACTGGAAAGAGAACGCCTGCGAGTCGACCTGATTAGCGAAGGCTTTTTCAACGGTGTGAAGTCGTTACGCGAAACCGTTAACGATCTGCAACCGCGCCACCATCGTTACGGTCGATTGCTTGAATCACTGCAGCAGTACCAGACTATTGCCGACAACGGTGGCTGGCCTGCCGTTAGCAGTGGCGAATCACTGGAGCTTGGCGACAACAGTTCACGCGTCAGTGAACTGCGACAGCGCTTACTTACATCAGCCGATCTGCGCTACAACACTGCTACCGATCGCAACTACTTCGACACTGAGCTTACTGAAGCACTCATCAGGTTTCAGCGTCGCCACGGCCTTGAGCCGGACGGTGTAATGGGCCCCAAAACCCGCAATGCGTTGAATGTACCGGTTGAAACCCGAATGGCACAACTACAGCTGAATCTCGACCGCTGGCGATGGCTGCAACGTGACCTTGGCTACTCAAACATCACAGTCAACACCGCGGGCTACGAAATGGACGTCACACTCGGTGGTTCTGTGGCCATGAACATGAAGGTGATTGTCGGTAAGCCGAAGCACGCCACACCACTGTTCTCCGACTCAATGGAGCACTTAGTGTTTAATCCGTCGTGGTATGTACCGTCCAGCATTGCAAAGAAGCTTTTGAAAAAAGAGTCTGAGCGGCCTGGCTATTTGCAGGGCAACAACTTCGAAGTACGTTCGAAGTCGTCAAACCGGGTTGTCCCGTTTAGTCAGCTGACTCCATTTGACAAAGACCCGGAATTCTTTTCATCCACTTTCCGCTTACGCCAACTGCCGGGGGATGACAACGCGCTGGGCACCCTGAAGTTCATGTTCCCCAACCAGTACAGCATTTACCTGCACGACACGAACTCACGGGAATTGTTTGCCGAGTCTGAAAGAGCCTTCAGCCATGGCTGCGTGCGGATAGAACAACCTGCCGAACTTGCACAAATGCTGCTGGCGGCAGACGGTCGAAGCAGTGCCGAGATCGACTCATTTCAAATGTCAGAGTCAACCAGGAAGGTAAACTTCAGAACACCGCTGCCGGTAC
This sequence comes from uncultured Granulosicoccaceae bacterium, assembly GCA_964481315.1. Lineage (GTDB taxonomy): Bacteria > Pseudomonadota > Gammaproteobacteria > Granulosicoccales > Granulosicoccaceae. Next base: position 2,890 of record CAYZVB010000193.1, on the reverse strand, counting down.
ACCTGACTTACCAGACTGTCTGGGTTGACGACTCCGGCGTGACGCATTTTCGCGATGACATCTATGATCACGACAAACATGCGATAGCGCAGATCAACAGCAATCACAGTACTTACGCCAGTGCCGAATCAAGCGCGATGGCTTTGACCGGTATCACACTGGTTTCAAACCTCTACTAACCGGTACTGCAGGCTTATACGGGTCAGGTAACTCGCCTGGCCCGTACCCTTGCTCGCACAATGAGCAACACCAACAGCCACAACCAGTGCAGCCCTACTGCGCCTGCTCCCGAAGAAGTGTTTGCAGGCGGCACAACCTGTTGTTCAGTCCAGTCTGCAATCTGCTGTAAACGATCCGCTATTAACTGCCGGCTTTCACGCCCACCTGACAAACACAAAGAAGACAGCAACGGACTGTCGCTCAGGCAGATATCAAGCGCGTGATCGCCTTCCTGAAATAACGTAAGTTCTGAATCAGGTCCGCAACTGCTACCAGCCTGCAGTTGCTGCATGTTGTCGAACGGTTCATCAAGCGCACGACCAGCCAGTGCATTGCACAACCTGATTGACTGCCGCGCCGGCACCAGCTCATCGGCAAGTCCATGAACTATCTGCATAGGTGGATATGCACGGTTTTGCTGCTGAACCAGTGTTGGAAACGAATTCTCAGGCACCGGTGATGCAGTTCTGTCTACCTGCAACGGATCACCGAGAATCAGGTTCATCAACCCAATCCCTTCCTCATTGGTATATTCGCCGGCAAGCAACTGCTGCAGCAGATCATCAAAATCGGTGGGCGGGTACAGCAACACAGCAGCGGCAACCCGCTGCGGTTGTGTGGCGGCAAGCATTAACGACAGGTGCGCACCGGCAGACTGCCCCAGCACCACCGGTAACCCCTGTGCACCGTAAGCTTCTGCATTGGCAGTTACCCAGTCGAGTGCTGCGCTGACATCTTCAGTGACCTGTGAAATCGACGCACCGTTACAGGCAGTACTGCCCTCGCTGCTGCCAATAAGGCGGTAAAAAGGTGCAAACACCACAAAGCCGCGGTCGGTGTATTGCGCTGCCAGTGCTTCAATACCAAATGACCCAAAACCGCGACTGCGCCAACTGCCGCCATGCAGCGCGATGAGCGTATTTTGCGCTGTCGTTTGCGTTAGATCGTTTTTGTATATACGCATCACCAGCTGACACTCACCGGCCCCGGTTGCCACGGACCGGTACACCACACTGCGGCGGTACGGCTGTGTCAGTCCACTCAGCGACAACGCGCCAATGTCATAAGTGGTACCGGGAGACAACGTCCATCCGGTCGGCTCACCGGCGGCCTCACCCAACAGGGCTTTGCTGGTGGCGAGCGAGCAAAACTGCTGCTGACTGGTGCGTTCAAAATCGAAGGCATCCGTACAGTCGGCATCGCGGTAGTACGTTCCCGACGCACCCGGCACCCCGGCCTCACAGCCATTGTCACCCAGCTGGTATACCGGGTTTACATTAAGGCCAACCCTCAGCCTGGCACTCAGGTCACAGCCAATCGCGTTCTGTAAAGAGTCCTGCAGGTCGCCGCCGGTAAAAATATCCGCAAGCTGCGCCTGAGCCAAAGAGCCGAACAAAAGCCCCCATGTCACCGCAGCTGTTTTTAAGAATTTTTGCATACCGGTAGTGTACTGCAAGGCGATTACCAGTGATGCGCCAAAGCCCGCAACTGAGGGCCTGTTTCAGTCGTACACGATGGTAGTTTTCCGCATATAATCGCGAACTCTCTATGTAGATCAGGCACCGCGATGGCAGGTCTTTCAACTCACGTTCTGGACACCAGCAGGGGCACGCCCGCTGCGGCAATTAAAATCGAGTTGTTTATCGATGGCAAACTCGTCAGCAGCTGCACCACCAACGCTGACGGCAGAACCGATGAACCGCTGATCAAAAGCGGCGACTTAAAGCCCGGCGTACACGAATTGCACTTCCATGCCGGTGACTACTTCAGAGCAAATAACACCGCTGTCGATGATGTACTGTTTCTCGACGTGGTCGTCATTCGCTTTGGCATCAACAACCCGCAGCAGCATTATCATGTGCCGTTGTTGTTGTCCCCATACGGTTACTCGACCTATCGCGGAAGCTAGCTGGAGCCAGGCATGAATCCGTATCTGCAAAGCCTTCAACCGTACCCGTTTCAACGGCTCAAAACACTGTGTGCCGACATTCAACCGGCCACTGATCTTCAGCCGATTAAACTTTCCATCGGTGAGCCAAAGCACAGCCCGCCTCCGTTTGTGCTTGAGGCATTAAGCGAAAGCCTTACAGGTGTCAGCAAGTACCCGCCCACACCGGGCTCGGTCGAGTTGCGTGAAACGATTGCACAGTGGCTGACCAGGCGCTTTTCGTTACCGGCAGATACCTTAACCGCAGAACGCCACCTGCTTCCGGTTAACGGTACCCGCGAAGCGTTGTTTGCAATAGCTCAGTGCGTGTTTAATCCGCAGGCGGGAAAGCCGCACATCGTTATGCCCAACCCGTTCTATCAAATCTATGAGGGCGCAGCGCTGCTGGCAGGTGCCAACCCGTATTTTTATGCCACTCCGGCAGCCCTTGATTATCAACCGGCACTGCAACAGATAGATGAAAGCGTGTGGCGCAACTGCCAGATGATCTACCTGTGTACACCGGGTAACCCGTCGGGTGCAGTCGTACCAATGGAAACCCTGCAGTGGCTACTGACACTGGCAGAACAACACGACTTTGTGGTTGTCAGCGATGAGTGCTACTCCGAAATCTACCCTAATGAAAACCGCAAGCCGGTGGGGTTACTGGAAGCAGCCGCTGCCATGGGTAACACCGCTTACAAACGCTGCGTGGTATTCAACAGCCTCTCGAAACGCTCAAAC